>JACXWG010000032.1 GCA_014764605.1 Quinella sp. 1Q5
TTTCGCGCTCCTGAGTCTTCGTCTCGACGTGTTCGACGGTCTCTTCCTCGGCGGACTGCATGAAGTCGTTCAGTTTAGTCGTTAGCTCGGCTTGGAAAGTTTCTTCAGCCTCCTGTTTACGGCGGTCGAACTCGGCGTTTATGACTTCGGCAGGACGTTCGCCGCGTTCCAATTCAGCTTGCCGCTTGCGTTCAATGTCCCTCTGGTCAAGCTCGTGGTTCGTAAAAGTCTTTTCAACTAAAGTATTCGCCCGCTCTTTGAATTGCCACTCCAATTTATCGCGTTCCTTTTTGGTGAAGTCCCTGCCGTAATTCTTCTGCGCGGCGTCTAGCGTGGTTTTAATCTCGTCCTTCAAAAGAGTTTTGGCGGCGTGTGCAGTCGGCTCCACGTCCTTATAAATTTTCTCGCCGAAGATGTCAGCCGTTCGACCAATGACGTATTCGGCGGGCAATGAAACTTCGCCGTCGTCATCAAGGAAAAGATTTTCTTTGGCGTCTTGAACCTCGGCTTGCAGATTAAATTCCTTGACTACAGGCAACTTGGCAATGATGCTGACGACTTCAGCCGAAGCATTAAAGACGCGGGAAATATTTTGGAAGAGGAAATCGCTCATAAAGCCGCGCCGCACAACTTCAACCGAACGAATCTTGCGCGGGATAGACAAAACCTTTTCGGCGTCAAGCTCAATCAGTTCGCCGCGTTCGTCCTCGCCGATGACTGGGAAGAAGTTTAACAGCTCGCGGATATTTTCTTTCCTGCTGTCCACGTCGCCACGTCCGCCGCTCGTGTTGCTCGCCAAATCATTCGCGAACGCCTCAAAGATAATCAGCGTGCGTGCCGGGTCGAAGTCAAAGACGTAAGCATTTTCCTTGCGAAAATATTTTCCCCCGTGACGGAACAGGCAAGGATTTTGAGCACGGAACGCCGCCTGCATGTAAAGCGCGGGGCTTTTGACGTTCGCCAACATCAAGACGCCCGTCCACTCTGGAATAGTTACGCCGGTCGTCAGCTGTCCAACGGAAAGCGTTATCGTCCGTTCGTGATTCTTAATCGCCTCAACAACTTTATCATAAGATTTCTTGTTCTCGTCGTCGTCATCAATCTTGCCGTCGCCCGCCGCCAAAATAATTTCGTAGTCACGGAAGGTCGAATGCTTTTTAAGTTTCTCGGCAAGGGCGCGGGCACTATCAACGCGATTCAAAAGCCAAAACGTATGTCGTAATTCGTCGCGCAGTTCGGACGTAGAGAACGGAAATTTTTTCTGAACCGTCAACGCGTCCAAGAACTTATCAACCGACGAATCATAGACGAACTTGCCCTTTTCCGTCCTAAAGAACTCGTTCAGGTCAAAGGCATATTCCACCGACGCGCCGTCAAGCTCAATGCCCTGCTTAATCTCGTCGCGAACAATCTCCGACATCTGATAGGTATAAAGATTAAGGCGCGGCAACTCGGCGTAGGGATTATCAACCTCATCATCGTCCCACGAAGTTTTCTTCTGCTGCTCATCGGCATAAGTCCAATTAAAAATCGCCGCTGGCTCAAACTTTTCCTCAGCCAGAGCCTTAAACGGCGTGCCCGATAAGTGCAACGTGAACCGACGATTAATCCTGTCGAAGGCAATATCCGTCTTGAAGGTGTCAACTCCCTCGTGCGCCTCGTCAACAACCAGAATATCCCACGTCGTGTCGCGCACCTCGGCTAGCTTGTCGAAGTCGCCGCCGAAGTATTTAGAGCCTTTTAAGTCTTGCAAGCTCACGAATTCAATCAGCTTAACTTTATCAGCGTCGTGATTCATCAGCTCGTTTTGGAAGTCTTCGCGGCTAAGGACGTAAGGTTTGCCCCTCAAGGCGTCGACCTCGCTGACGAAGAGCCAATCTTTTCCGCCTAAAAATTTTTCGTATTCATCGTACCAGGAATTAGCTATGGCAGGGCGATTAGTGACGATAAGGACGGTTGAAAAATCCGCCCGCGTGCACAAGTCATAAGTTGCAAGCGTCTTGCCGAAACGAGGCTTAGCATTCCAAAGGAATTCGCTGCCCTCGTGCGTCCGAAAATATTTCAACGTCATATCGACCGCAAGATTTTGTTCCTCGCGCAAGCTGTAGGGTATCGCCGTCGTGTTCCTCAATATGCCGCGATTAGCCCTGAACGTGTAGAAGTGTTGCCGCGAATCCTCGCCCGTGACTTTAAACCATTCTTTGCCTTGCTCCCGCTCGACACCGACCTTGCACAGGTAAGCATGAAATTCACGGTCGCTGAACGTGTCGTAGCTGCCGTCCTCATAGACCGCGTTGCCTTTCCACTCCAAATTCCAATGAATATCCACCGTGCGCGTCTGTTCATTTATCCTAGTCTCAACGTCGCGTTCAGTGTAACCGATTTTTGTCCAGCCCTCGTGATACGTAACTCCCGGCGTCGTGTACGCGTAAATCATCGGCGTGACCTTTTGCGCTGTGTTTATCTTAATCATTCCAAGCCCTCCAAATAAACTTTGACCGCCTCGACGAATTCGACCGCGTGCTGATATTGTTCCTCCGCCTGTTCACGTGAAGCAATGAAAAAATCCTCGTAATCGCAGTCACTTCTAGAATCAAACGCACCGCCTATGTAAGCAGAATACTTAACGTCGAACAAACCCGTTTTGACGTATTTGCGGCGAAAGTAGCTGATAACCGCCGAATGCTTTTTAAAATCAATTTCTTCCTCAGCCAGTAAAGCGCGGGCGGCGTTGAATATCGCGTAATAGGAATTACTTATGGAAATTCTGTAATGACCATCGATTATCAGTTTAACCGCAACTTCCAAACGCTCTTGCGCCGTATCCAAGCGATACCTCGTTAAATCACGCAAGCCGAATCCCCTCCTTTAAAATATTTCTGTAATAGGGAAGCTCGTTTTTATATCTCTCAAACTCGTTCGCAGGAATTGCCGTCGGCGAAGTTATAATGTCCAGTTCCAAATCCATGCTGTCTATATCCGCCCGAACCTGCCAACGCTTATTTTGAACGTCTAGCCGCTCGCCTTTGACTATCGCCGCGAAATCAATATCCGAGTCCTCGTCGTAATCGCCGCGGGCGTAGGAGCCGTAAAGATAAATCGCCTCTATCGCGTCGCCGTATGCCCTGCGATATGCCGCCACCACCCGCCGACAAATTTCATCCATATTCGCCATTGCGTTCATTCAAGTCATCCCCTTAACGTGTGTCTCAATGAACTTTATCTCCGCCGCCGTCAGTTTGTATTTGCGATAAAGTTGCCCGTCAACGTCGCCGCCCCAATCTATATCGCTCGTCGCTGGCGTGAAGTCTTGCATTGGAACTTTTGCCCACGTCGCCGCAGTATTGTCTTGCGTGACCTTCAGGATACCGAGCATAGCTCTTGCGAACTTGCTCTTTATGTATGTTAAGCAAGCATCCGCTTCCGCCCGCGTATCGAACGCTCCGACCGTTATATAGGTCTCCGTATTGCCAACAAAGGGGGAATTAATAACAGGCTTGCCGATAAGCGGCGTAGGTATAACTTTGCCAATAGCTCCCGAACCGTTTGATTTAGGAACTAAAACTTTCCATTTATCGAAAGGCTCAGGGTGTGTCACGTAATCACTGCGGAACCATTTGCAAACACGTGCGTTATCTTGTCGTCCGTAGATTTGAATGTATTCGTTGCCGTCGTTGGGTTTGTTGTTGAAAAAAATTTCTGTCAGCCGTTCAAAGATATTCGACCTTAGCGAGTTATCATTAGATTTTTGAAGTTTACGAACCAATTCGGGACGTTCTCTGAAAAATTTCTCTGAGAACTTGTAAACAATAGGCGTGTAAATAATTTCGCTAAGCGGGCGGAAGTTCGGATTATCGACTACAACCTTTTGATGAATGGTCTTTAGCTGTTCAAAGGGAATGAACGCTCCAATCGCTCCAAAGGTTTTAGTCTCGTCGCGAAGAGTGATAGCCACGCCGCCTTCTATGTCGACACCTTTAAAATATTCCCTAGCGTCGAACTTATAGTCAATAACCTTCAAGTGCGGGTCGCTTAGCATACGTTGATTGAATTCTTTAGGCGTGCCTCCCGCGTCGAAGAGGAACCGCGCAGGCGTGATTAACTCCACCTTTACGCCGACTTTATAAGCCGCCTCCATGAATTTATCGTAGACTGATGCTTTACGAGATTTATCAATGCCGTTGTCCTCTTGATAGGGCGGGTTGCTTATGATGAAATCAAATTTCATGGTGTTCCCTCCGAAAGTAAATTTTCTGCCGCCGTCTTGCCAATCCCTAATCTCTGGCGCGAACAGTCCATTATCTTTTGTGCCATCTAGCTGAAAGAAATTCCAGGCGATAATCTCGGCAAGCTCCGCTAAGTCGCTATCGTTGAAGTCGTCTAAGCTATCGGCAACGGTCAGCAAGACATTGGCGCGGGCAATCAACAAGCTGTCGCCCTGAAGCTCGTAGCCGTAGACGCTTTGAACCGCCCGCTTAGCCTCGTCGAAAGTTTTTGTGTAGCTAAGTTTCCTGTCTAGGATACCGGCTCGCTCATCAATAGAAACGTTTAAGCCGGTCTCAGCGTCATAGCGATTAGTGATAAAAGGAGCCTCGCCGCAAGCAATCTCCAGCCACGTCGAGTCAATCTGCCCGTCGTCCAGGGCGTCTACCATGAATTTGACGACGTGGCTTGGCGTGAAGACTTCAGCGTTGGTTCGTGTCCGCAAGAGTTTTTCGGCGTCGTCCTTGAGTGCTCGCGGCTTAATCGTCGGAAGGAGTTTCTTAGTTAGTTCCTTGCCGTGGAAAAGGATATTTCCACCCGTGTTCATGTCGCGCAGGAGGATTTCAATCACGGCTTTTAGCGGCGGCTCGTTGAAGTCAAGCATAGTTTCCTCCTTGAAGATTTTTAAAGGCATTCTAAGGGAAAAATTTTGCGCGGGCAAGATTGTATGTGTTATAATCGCGGCGAAAGGAGCGGAAGTTATGAAAGATGTTCTTGATGTACACGTTCACACGACGGCAAGCGGGCACGCCTACAGCACGTTCGGCGAATGCATTGCCGCGGCTAAGGCTAAAGGCTTGGAACTAATCGGCATCGCTGACCATGCGCCGAGCGTCCCTGGCGTGATTCACCCGTTTTATTTTATGAACTTCAAAGTTATTCCCCGCGAAGCTTACGGGATAAAAATCGTTATGGGCTCGGAACTGAACATAATCGACTATTCGGGAAGCACAGACTTGCCCGCGAAAATTTTAAAGAGGCTTGACTATGGCATTGCAAGTTTGCACAAGGAATGCATTGAGGTTGGTAGCGTGGCGGAAAACACAGCGGCGATTATCGGGGCAATGCGCAATCCTCACGTAGTGATAATCGGACACCCAGATAACCCGCGATTCCCCGCAGACCTAGACGCCGTAGCCCGCGCCGCAAAAGACAACGGAGTACTCCTCGAAGTCAACAACAGCTCCTACTTGCCCAAAGGTCCTCGCGTAGGCTCGGCGGACAATGCTAAGCTCATGCTGGCGGCTTGCAAGAAATACGGCACGAAAATTATCATGGGCTCGGACGCGCACATTGACCTTGACATTGGCAAACACGACTTATCGCAGAAAGTTTTGGCGGAAAATGATTTCCCTGCTGAATTCGTCGTCAATGACAGCGTCGAGAAATTCCTTGCCTGCGTCGCTTACAGAAAGTCTTTGGCACCGTCATGTTCTTGAGTCAGCTTATCCCGCCGCCGTTCCTAAAAGGTTGGTCAGTAATTCTTATAGGCGACAAGAGTAATCAGCAACTACTGCAGGAAGCCGACGTTGCGTCGAAGGCGGACGAAGATATTTTCATCAAGGCGAACAAACTAAACGTGGCACTGCTCACCGTCAACGACCCGCAAGACCTTATCGACGCCCGAAGCAAAGCTGACATTGTCCTTGCTAGCGTGAAGGACGCCACACTTGCTAAGCCGTCAATCGATAGCGGAGCCGCCGCCGTAATAGTTCAGTCAGACACGCCGCCCGAAGTCGATACTTACAAACAGCGTCCGATAATTCACGGCACAGGCGAAGACTTCTTGCTTGTAGCCTCAAGGCGCGGCGTCGAACAAATCTTTAGCGCGGAACGTGAATTAATCTTTGAGCTTCCGACGCAAGTAGACGTTGAGAAATTCAAGAGGGAGTTCAAAGCCTTTAATGGCGTCGTGTTCGATATGTTGCGTAGCATTAGACCTAAGGCATCTGGGATTGACTACTCGGCATTTCGGCGGGCGCAAATGTTCCGCAAGCACTTAGGGATTGAAACTCATCTTATCACGCACGAATATCAAAACGATTTACTTGAGCAGCGCGACGCTTACGGAATCAACTTCCCCGTGCTAAACCTGTACGATTACTTTCAAGAGGTCAATCGGGATTTGGAGCCTAAGGAGTTGCCGACGCGATTTGTTCTTTCCTACGACGATAAGCAACGGGCGACGCAGCGTGATACTTATGACATGCTCGGTTTTCTTAGTCGACGGCAGGAGCTTGACCCGACGAACTTGCGCCCGTATGAAGTCACCTACTATCGACCCGACGGCACGCCCGCAATCCACGAGACTTATAAGCTTATCGACGGCAAGAACATCTTAACGCTAATGGAGCTGATTAACCGTCAAGGCAAGGTCGCGAAGTCTTTTACCGAACACGAGGACGCGTTGGCTTATTGGCTAATGGAGATGCTAAGCGACAAGACGCAGAACTATTTCCTGATTGACGACCGCGCCCCCGATTGGAACAAAGCTTATCGGGCAATCAAAGCGGCAAGGCTTGAAAATGTGCGCGTCATTCACCAGTTGCACAATATCCACGTTGGCGGCGACCTCAACCCATTCACGGCTCCGACTAAGGAACGCTACATTTATCTGACGGATAAGACTATCCGAACCGACGCGATACTTTCCCTAACGGCTCAACAGACCGAAGACATCTTAAAGCGTTATCCCCTGCCAAACGTCTTCAATATCCCGCACCCTTTGCCAAAAGTCGACGCCGTCAAAGCTAAAGTCAATTCGTTCCTAGTCGTGCAGGTCGGGCGAATCGCTAAGGACAAGCAACACGCAAAAGCAATCGACGCCTTTAAGCTCGTCTTGGATAAAGTCCCGCAAGCTCAACTGCATTTCTACGGTAGCGGCACCCTGCAGGAAGGTCTTCAGGCAAAGATTGATTCACTAGGTTTGGGCGCGGCGATTATGTTTAAGGGCTTCACGGACAATATCAACGAAGTCTTCGCGTCGGCGGCACTGTCAATCCTTCCTAGCCTTAAAGAAGGTTCGCCGCTCGTCATTCAAGAGAGCTTGCAGAATAATTGCCCGGTCGTCGCGTTCGATTGCCGATATGGACCGCGTGATTCAATCGTCGACGGCATGAACGGCTACTTAGTGGCGGTCAATGACGTCGAAGCTTTGGCGGACAGGATTATAAAAATTTTAACCGAGCCAGGATTACGCGATAAACTTTCGGCGAATTGCGTACACAGCGTAGAAAAATATTCGCCGGAGAAAATCGCGAGCAAATGGATAAAACTTTTCCGCATGTTCATGCAAAGATAGAAAGGAGCAATACAACTTTGTTGGTTCACGAGATTATAAACAACGGGCGCGAGGAAGACCTTGCAATCGTCGATGAGGGGCGGCAGACAACTTACGCGCAGATGAAGCAAGGCATAAGAAAATATCGCAATCGCCTTTGGGAGCTTGGAATCCGTCAAGGCGACCGCGTTGGGATTTTCTCACGCAATAGCGCGGAATTCATTTATGCTTACATGGCGGCGGCGTCATTGGGCGCAATTAACGTTCCGATAAACTTTCAGCTCAGCACACGCGAAACAGCTTACATTTTGCAAAATGCCGGCGTCGAACACTTGCTGACTTATGAGCCGCTGACCTTCGACGAGCCTTTGAACGTCACTCAACACGACATTGCGACCTTCGGCGATAAAATCTGTCCAGACGCTCCCGAACTGCCCGCAAATTTCAGCGAAAACAATCCTTGCGTCATAATCTACACGTCGGGCACTACTGGCAACCCTAAAGGCGCGATTCTCTCCCATAAAAACCTTGTCTGCAATGCTCGTCAATGCGAAGTCTTCAAATGCCACAGAAAATGCCGCGTCTTATGCGTCTTGCCGATGTATCACTGCTTCGAGTGGACTTGCGCCGTGCTTAATACCTTCTATCGCGGGGCGTCGGCTCACGTCGTGCGAGTTTTCAAACCTAAAGAAATGATTGATATGGTTCGTGAGCAAGAAGTCACCGATATTATCGCGGTGCCGTCGATTTTTAAGCTCGTAACCGGTCTTGCTAAGCCCGAAGACTTCAAAACGGTTCGATTCTTCATGAGCGGCGGCACAACTTTGCCTGATAAGATTGTTGACGAGTTCAAAGCGAAATTCGGAGCCCCAATCGCCGAAGGTTACGGACTTTCGGAGGCTTCGCCGGCTGTTTTCCTTACAACTCACGGCGAAGAGCGTCAAGGTTCGTGCGGAAAGCTGCTTGCCAATGAAGAAGTTCGTTTAGTCGACGAAGACGGGCAAGATGTTGCTCAAGGCGAGGTCGGCGAGGTCTTAGTTCGCGGCGGAAACGTCATGTTGGGCTATTGGGACAATCCTCAGGCGACTAAAGAGGCTCTCGACGCTGAAGGCTGGCTTCATACCGGCGACGTGGGCAAAGTCGACGCCGACGGCTATTATTACATCGTAAATCGGATTAAAGAAATGATTATCAGCATGGGCGAGAACATTTATCCCCGCGAAGTCGAAGAAGTCGTTTATAAATTCGACGGAATTAAGGATGCGGCGGTTATCGGCGTCGATGATAAGTTGCGTGGGCAAGTCGGCGCGTGTTTTTTTGAAATTCAAGACGGCGCAACGGTCGATACCCGCGAACTTAAAAAATTTTTGCAGAAAAATCTTGCCCTCTATAAAATTCCTCGCGAATTCCACCAACTTAAAGAAATTCCGCGCACTTCCACCGGTAAAATCTCTAAACGCAAAATTTTAGAGGATTATTTAGCTAGGAAAGGGCTTTGACATGAAAAAATTCTTTTTGACGCTGATTTTATTGCTGATTACCGCTCAAGTCGAAGCCGTGCCCTTTACTCGTACTCAACTCGATAATATCTTCCTAAATGTCGAACAAAATACTAATTCCGCGACTTTTAACCTTAACGCAGAGTCTTTTCAAGCTAAATTCAACGAAATTATTACTCCAATTCTTAAAAATGCTATGCAAACGGAAGATGTATCAGCTGTCGAGTACCTTTTTTTGATTAAAGACTATAAAATCATCGGAAATACCTTCGCGAACATGTTTGGCGATTATCGCGTTATGATTGTCGCTAATTTGTCGGATACGGGCGACTTTAAGGCGTTAAATTTCTGTTTTACCACGCCTGAAGAACGTGACGAATCACTATTTACCGTTTTGCTCCTGTCTGCCTTCGTTGAATGCGTCGCGCCTGGCGTTGACTCCGAAAATTTAATGAATGAGCTGTCCGCAGAGAATTCTTCCGGCTCCGTCGTTAAAAATAACGTAAAATTTTCCCTCACCGCTGATAATAACTTAAATTCTTTGATTGCGGCTCCTAATCCGTAAAAAATTATCCCCGATTAATCGTCGGGGCTTTTTTTTAGATTAACAACCTGTTATAATGCACTAATCTTGAAAGGACGTGATTGTATGTCAAACTTAACTCGTAGAGACTTTATCAAAACTGCCGCACTGGACTTTTTGGCGGCTAATACGATTGGTTTTCTGCCTGACAACAAGGTTTTTGCGGCAAGTAACTGCACTGCGAAGACTCGCTATGGCACGTTTAACGGCTTCATCGGCGAAAATGGCGTAAAAACGTAGCTCGGAATCCCCTACGCTCAACCGCCCGTCGGAAAATTGCGTTGGCAAGTCCCTCAACCTTTGAAACCGTCCAATAAGACATTCAACGCCAAAAAATTAAGTGATTCTCCTATGCAAGCTGATATGAAACTCGATAAGCCGCTTTTAGATGATGATGACGTTCGGCAAGGCGAAGATTGCTTGACGCTTAACATTTTCACACGCGGCGAAGGCAAAAATAAGCCAGTCATGGTCTGGATTTACGGCGGAGCGTTCGTCGGCGGCTATTCTAGCGAAGGACTTTACAGCGGAAATAATTTTGTGACGGCTCAAGATGTCGTTATCGTTTTTTTGAATTATCGACTGAATGTTTTCGGCTTTATGAACTTCGCAAGCATTGATTCTGCTTATGAGGATAGCGGATACATCGGAATTGAAGACCAAGTTGCCGCTGTGAAGTGGGTTAAGGAAAATATCGCGGCATTCGGCGGCGACCCCGATAATATTACGGTTTTTGGGGAAAGTGCCGGCTCAATTTCAACTATGTTGCTTACGGTTATCCCTGCCGCCAAAGGTTTGTTCAAAAAAGTAATTCCGCAGTCCGGAAGCGTCAGTTTTTATAATGAACCGGAATATTCAGCCCAAACTGCAGAAAAATTTATGGCATTCAGCGGCGCGAAGACAGTCGGCGACCTAATGAAGAAATCGGCCGTCGAACTCCAACAACTTTACGCAAAATATCTACTGACAAGCGACGGACCCAATCTTGCGGAATTTGCACCGACCGCAGACGGAAAATTTTTGCCGCGCGACCCATTTAAGGCGTTAAGAGATGGCGCAGCAAGCGGAATTAAATTTTTAACCGGCACGACCGCTGACGAATGGCGAGCTTTTCTTTTGGGCGATGAAAACTTCTTTAAAATATTCCGTAGCGACCCAGGAAAGATTTCTATTGTCCTCAGGCGATATAAAGCGCAAACTCCAGAAGAAGTTTATAAAAAATGGCTCAATGGGCGACTAGATAGCGATATGACTTATGGCGACTTCGTATCGCAATTGGATTGGCGCGTTGGGCAGGAATTATCTTCCGAATATCAATCAAAATTCGCTGACGTTTATTTTTATCTGTTCAGTGAACTTTCGCCGATTGAAATGCTCGGCTTGTGCCACGCTCTTGACCTTCCGTATACTTTCAACGTCTCGTCCGAAGAATTTACGCCGAATCAAAACCTTGTAAAGGCGATTCAAGCGTCGTGGGCGGCATTTGCTGCGACTGGTAATCCCGATAACGAATTTATTCCGCACTGGGAGAAATATTCCGCTAATAACCGTCAAACTATGGAGCTGAACTCAAAAGGTTGCATCTTGCATAAGGATTTGAACAATCAAAATCTAAATTCCCTACGTTATGTCTACGAAAGATAGAGGAAGTGATTTTATGTCGAACTTAACTCGCAGAGACTTTATCAAGATGACCTCAATGGCGGCGTTGGCGATTTCAATGCCGATTAACGTATTTGCGGCTGATGATTGTATCGTTAAGACTAAATACGGCACTTTTAACGGCTTTGTGGACAAACAAGGCGTAAAAACGTGGCTCGGCATTCCGTTTGCTCAACCTCCAGTCGGAAAATTGCGTTGGCAGGCTCCCCAACCGTTGAAGCCGTCCAATAAGACCTTCGACGCAAAAAAAATCGGCTTTACGGCTTGTCAAGAAGTTGACGAGAATGAAGGCGCATCCGTAAATCCGCAAAGTGAAGATTGTTTGACGCTGAACATCTGGACGCGCGGCAAAAAGAAAAATTTGCCCGTCATGGTTTTCATTCACGGCGGCGGCTTTCAAGGCGGCGGTAGTAGCGACCCGCTTTATTACAGTAGCAATTTTGCGGCTGCGCAGGATGTCGTTATCGTAACGTTCAATTATCGTACCCATGTTTTCGGCTTCGTGAACTTCGCTGAAATTGATTCTGCCTATGAAGATAGCGGATATCTCGGAATGAAAGACCAAGTCGCGGCGTTGGCGTGGGTTAAAGAAAATATCGCGGCATTCGGCGGCAATCCCGATAACATTACGGTTTTCGGCGAAAGTGCCGGCTCAATGTCAATTATGTTGCTGGCAGTTACTCCTGCGGCGAAAAATCTTTTCCAAAAAGCAATTCCGCAGTCCGCAAACTCGTATATGACTAATACTCCGGAATATTCCGCTCAAGTTGCAGACATGTATATGGAACTCGGCGGCGCGAAGACTATGCGCGACATGATGAAGAAATCTGCCGCAGAACTGGTAAAGCTTTACGAAAAAATGAAGGAACTCCGCTCTGCTCAAACTGAAATAGATTATATGCCGACCTGCGACGGAAAATTTTTGCCGATTAATCCTTTCCAAGAATTGAAAGACGGCGGCGCACGCGGAATTAAAATGTTGACGGGCACGACCGCAGACGAGTGGCGTTATTGGTTGTTTTACATGGACAATTTCTTTGAAGCCTTCCGCGCAGAGCCAAAAAATCTTTCTCATGCCTTGATGAAATATACTTCGCGCACTCCAGAGGAAATTTATAAATCATGGCTGAAAAATCGCCCCGATACAGTGGAAAGTTTTGCAGACTTTGTGAATCAGTTGGATTGGCGCGTCGGACAAGAGTTGACGGCGGAATATCAATCAAAATTCACTGACGTTTATTTTTATTTGTTCAGTGAGCCGTCTACGATTGAAAATTTGCGTTCGTGTCACGCTGTCGATTTGCCATATACCTTCAACGTAGGTGACCATATCGTTCCGAATCCAAATCAAACGCTAGTTAAGGCTGTTCAAGCGTCGTGGGCGGCGTTCGCGGCGACGGGCAACCCCGACAACGAATTTATTCCGCATTGGGAGAAATATTCCGCCGGCAATCGTCAAACCATGGAGCTAAACTCGAAAGGTTGTGTCTTACATAAAGATTTGAACACTCAAAATTTGAATGCCCTGCGTTATGTTTACGAACAATAAAGGACGTGACATCATGCCAAACTTAACGCGCAGAGACTTCATAAAAACAATTTCGCTGGCTACGTTGGCAATTTCAATGCCGATTAACGTATTTGCGACTGATAATTGCACCGTGAAAACTCGCTACGGAACTTTTAATGGTTTTGTCGACGAAAAAGGAGTAAAAACATGGCTGGGCATTCCCTACGCGCAACCGCCCGTCGGAAAATTGCGTTGGCAAGCTCCTCAACCGCTCAAACCGTCCAACAAATCTTTCGACGCGAAAAAATTCGGATTTACAGCTTGTCAAGACATTGACAAAAATGAAGGAGCCTCTGTAAACCCGCAAAGTGAAGATTGCCTGACGCTGAACATTTGGACGTGCGGCGACAAGAAAAATTTGCCTGTAATGGTTTTCATTCACGGCGGCGGCTTTCAAAATGGCGGTTCAAGCGACCCACTTTACAACTTAACAAATTTTGCGGCGGCTAATGATGTCGTTATCGTCTCGATTAACTATCGGTTGAACGTTTTCGGCTTTGTAAACTTTGGTACGATTGAGTCTTCGTTCGAGGACAGCGGCTATCTCGGTTTGAAAGACCAAGTAGCCGCGTTGACGTGGATTAAGGAAAATATCGCGTCATTCGGCGGGAATCCCGATAATATTACGATTTTTGGCGAAAGTGCCGGCTCAGCGTCAGTTATGTTTCTCGCGGTAACTCCTGCGGCGAAAAATCTTTTCCAAAAAGCAATTCCGCAGTCTGGTAATTCGTATATGAATAACACGACGGAACATTCAGCCGAAGTCGCGGCAACGTATATGAAATTGGGCAACGCGAAGACTATGCGCGACATGATGAAGAAATCTGCCGCAGAACTTGTAAGCCTTTACAAAAAAGTTAGTAAAGTTCGCTTGCTTCAAATGGAAGCCGACTATTTACCGACCTGCGACGGAAAATTTTTGCCGTTTGACCCGTTCAAGGCATTAAAAGACGGCGGCGCACGCGGAATTAAATTTTTAACCGGCACGACCGCTGACGAATGGCGTTATTTCTTGCTGGAATTTGAAAACTTTTTCGGGCATTTCCGCGATAATCCCAAAAACTTTTCGCCCGTCATGATGAAGTACACGGCGAAAACTCCGCAGGAAATTTATCGCTCGTGGCTGAAAAATCGTCCGGATACAGATGAAAATTTTGAAAACTTTGTGAATCAGGTAGATTGGCGCGTCAGTCAAGAGTTGGCGGCGGAATATCAATCAAAATTCGCTGATGTTTACTTTTATCTGTTCAGTGAGCATTCGCCCGATGAAAAATTGCGTTCATGTCACGCGGTTGACTTGCCGTATACCTTCAACGTAGGCGATCATATTGTCCCGAATCCCAAGCCAAATCTCGTAAGGGTTATTCAATCGTCGTGGGCGGCATTTGCGGCTACTGGCAACCCGAACAATGAATTTATCCCGCATTGGGAAAAATATTCCGCTCAAAATCGCCAAACTATGGAGCTGAACTCAAAAGGTTGCGTCTTACATAAAGATTTGAACACGCAGAATTTAAATTCCCTGCGTTATGTTTACGAAAGATAAAGGAAGTGATTTTATGCCAAACTTAACGCGCAGAGACTTTATCAAAACAGCGTCGCTAGCGGCTTTGGCAATGACAGTGCCCGCTAATATTTTTGCGGCTGATAATTGCACCGTGAAAACTCGTTACGGCACGTTCAACGGCTTTGTCGACAAGCAAGGCGTAAAAACATGGCTGGGAATCCCTTTTGCGCAACCGCCTGTAAAAAAATTGCGTTGGTGCGCTCCTCAACCGCTTAAACCGTCAAATAAATCTTTCGACGCGAAAAATTTCGGATTTACGGCTATACAACGTATTGACAAATACGAAATCTCATCCGTAAATCCGCAAAGCGAAGATTGTTTAACGCTCAACATTTGGACACGCGGCAACGGAAAAAATTTGCCCGTTATGGTGTTCATTCCCGGCGGCGGTTTCAGCAGCGGCGGCAGCAGTGACCCGCTTTACAACGGAAGCAACTTTGCGGCGGCGCATGACGTAATTATCGTCTCGATTAATTATCGCGTGAATGTTTTCGGCTTCGTGAACTTCGGCGCGATTGATTCGTCTTTCGAGGGCACAGCTTATCTCGGCTTGAAAGACCAAATCGCGGCGTTGACGTGGATTAAGGAAAATATCGCGTCATTCGGCGGAAATCCGGACAATGTGACGATTTTCGGCGAAAGCGCGGGCGCAATTTCCTGTATGATGCAAATGGTTATTCCTGCGGCAAAAAATTTGTTCCAAAAAGCAATTCCGCAGTCCGCGAACTCTTACATGTACAATACGCCCGAATATTCCGCTGAAGTTGCGCAAATTTACATGGAAATGGGCGGCGCGAAGTCGATGCGCGACATGATGAAAAAATCTGCCGACGAATTGAGAAGTCTTTACGAAAAAGTCAGAGCCGCTCGCGTTACTAAAGACGTCAAGGATTATTTGCCGACCGCTGACGGGAAATTTTTGCCGAAAAATCCTTTTCAAGCATTAAAAGACAGCGGCGCACGCGGAATTAAGCTTTTGACGGGCACGACCGCCGACGAATGGCGTTACTGGCTGTTTTATTTTGAGAATTTCTTTGAGTTGTTCAGCGATAATCCGAAAAACTTTTCTCCCGTCCTGCAAAAATACAATTCGCGCACTCCGCAGGAAATTTATCGAGAATGGCTTAAAAATCGCCCCGATACCGAAGAAAATTTTGAGGATTTTGTTGAAAATGTTGATTGGCGCGTCGGGCAGGAGTTGGCGGCGGAATATCAATCGAATTTCGATGACTCTTACTTTTATCTGTTCAGTGAGTGGTCGCCCGATGAAAAATTGCGCTCGTGTCACGCGATTGACTTACCGTATATCTTCAACAATCCCGATGAAGACCTTGAATCGAATCCAAAGCCCAATCTTGTAAGGGTTATTCAAGCGTCTTGGGCGTCATTTGCGGCTACGGGCGACCCGAACAACGAATTTATTCCGCATTGGGAAAAATATTCTGCCGGCAATCGTCAAACGATGGAGTTTAACTCAAAAGGTTGCGTCTGTCATAAGGATTTGAACACGCAAAATCTAAATTCCTTGCGCTACGTATACGAAAATTAAAGGGCGTGATTTTATGAATCGCAGAGACTTTATCAAAACAATTTCGCTGGCTGCGTTGGCAATTTCAATGCCGATTAACGTATTTGCGGCTGATAATTGCTCCGTTAAGACTAAATACGGCACTTTTAACGGTTTTGTCGACGAAAAAGGCGTAAAAACGTGGCTCGGAATCCCCTACGCTCAACCGCCCGTTGGAAAATTGCGCTGGCGTGCCACTCAACCGCTAAAGCAGACCAACAAGACTTTCGACGCCAAAAAATTCGGCGCGTCCGCTATTCAAGAGGACGACAAACTTGAAACAGCATCGCAAAACGTGCAAAGCGAAGATTGCTTGACGCTAAACATCTGGAAACGCAGCGACAAGAAAAATTTGCCCGTCATGGTCTTCATTCACGGCGGAAGTTTCATGCACGGCGGCACCTTTGACTCGCTTTATAACGGAAACAATCTTGCGGCGGCGCATGATGTCATTGTCGTCAGTTTTAACTATCGACTGAACATTTTCGGCTTTATGAACTTTGGCGCGATTGATTCTTCGTTCGCGGATAGCGGTTATCTCGGAATGAAAGACCAAATCGCGGCTTTGACGTGGATTAAGGAAAATATTGCGTCATTCGGAGGAAATCCCGACAACGTGACGATTTTTGGCGAAAGTGCAGGCTCAATTTCATGTATGTTGTTGTCAGTCACACCAGCCGCCAGAGGTCTATTCCAAAAAGCAATTCCAGAGTCGGGTCCTTCGCGATTTGTTCATGATATGGAACATGCCGCCAAACTTACGGAAGATTTTATGGATTTGAGCGGCACGCGTAAAATGAGCGACTTGAGGAAGAAATCAGCCGTCGAACTTAGAGACACTTACATAAAGCTCTTTGAAATGCGTATTAAGACGGCTCATTCAGATTTTATACCTGCTTGCGACGGGAAATTTTTGCCGAGCGACCCTTTCACAGCGATAAAAGAAGGCGACGCACGTAGCATTAAATTTTTAACTGGTGTAAACGCCTGCGAATGGGGCTATTGGTTGCTGTATGACAAAAATTATTTTAAAAACTTCCATGAGACACACGATAAGATTTCTCTGGTAATGAGCAGATACAAAAAGCGCACTTCACACACGAGCAAGGAAGTTTATCAATCGTGGCTCAATGGACGTCCCGATAACGAAGAAAATTACATGGATTTTATAAATCAGTTGGATTGGCGCGTCGGACAAGAGTTAGATGCCGAAAATCAATCGAAATTTAACGACGTGTACTATTATTTGTTTAATCCAAGTTACCGCCTCGGCTTATGTCGGGGCATTTTTTTAGGGGGGGTATCAAGCAATGATCATATTGTCGCTCGGATATCTTGTAATGGGGATGATATTCCTTGTTGTGCGACTCTTTTACCATATTTTGCTTAAAAAACGTTCGCAACACAATTTCGTTCGGGCGATTAGAGAGGATTTGATAAGTCTTTATAATTACGCCAAGCAAATAGTCGTATCGAACCCTAAAAAAGCCAAAGTCATCGTCGTGATTATGATCTGTTTGATTATCTTGCCGACGATGCCGCTCCAAATTGAAATCGAGTATGTGGTTGAGGATTTTTTGAGTACAATAATGTTCGTTATGTTTTTGATAGTCTTCGCTCCGCAAGAAAATTCGTCGTACAATGGGTTTCCCGTTGAAATATT
The DNA here is from genome assembly GCA_014764605.1 of Quinella sp. 1Q5. Lineage (GTDB taxonomy): Bacteria > Bacillota > Negativicutes > Selenomonadales > Selenomonadaceae > Quinella. The sequence goes on from JACXWG010000032.1 coordinate 17,655, forward strand.
CGGATTTATATACTCAATCATTTTTATGTTTTACAGCGCGGGAGTTTTGGTTTTTGACATATTTTACGTGATAGATTCACTCAAGGAAGACATGTGGATATACGGATACAGCATCACGATGATTTCATATGTCTTATGCATAGCTACTTTAAGCCGATTTATGGAAAGGGAATTATCGAGGGAAGAAATAATCTTATTAGGAATGATAATGCTGACGACGCTGGAATTCATAACATATTACGGGATAGGATTTTTTGGCGGAATAAAATGGTACAATTACGATCCTCTGACATATGAATTTAGTATCTTGAATATTTTTGGCGACATTACGGCTATAATAAATCAAGGAATATTTATAGCGTCGCAAAGTCAAATATTGGAAAGAACTCCCAGTGAAATATGGGGATATATTATATTAAACGGAACGGATGTGCTGACGATTACTGTAGTTTTGGGATATTTGGTACAAAAATTTATGGACATGTGAATAGTAAAAATTATTCAAGTGTCATAGGCGGCATTTGCAAATCGTCAAACTATGGAGCTAACCTCAAAAGGTTGCATCTGTCATAAAGATTTGAACACTAAAAATAAGTGCGATGAAGAAGAAAATTTTAATTTTGGAGTGATACAGAGTGTCATTTAGTAGATTGAAAACGTTTTTATCGACAGAAATCCCAAAATGCCAAATCCTAAATATGGGATTTTGACGCATAGACGCAAAAAAATATCCCCGACACATCATTGGGGGCTTTTTTAGTTGGCAGTGATTTGATTGAACTTGTCGCCGTAAGCAAGGGCAAGATTTTCACGCAGGCTCGCGAAGTATTTTAAATTATCGTCGTCGGTTATGAATTTCTCGGCGGCATCGCGGGCTTGAATCAAAATATCTAAGTCGCGGAACACGTCAGCAATTTTCAAATCGGGCAAACCGTGTTGAGCCTCGCCGAAGAACTGTCCAGGACCTCTAAGCTTCAAATCCTCTTCGGCAAGCTTGAAACCGTCCTGCGTCGTCTCCAAAACTTCAAGTCGAGCCTTAGCAACGTCGGCTTTGCTATCGGAAATCAAAATGCAATAAGACTTCGCCGCGCCACGACCGACACGCCCGCGCAGTTGATGAAGTTGCGCCAATCCGAAGCGTTCCGCGTGTTCAACGACCATAACGCTTGCATTTGGCACATCGACGCCAACTTCAATAACCGTTGTCGAAACCAGCAATTTCGTTTTGCCGTCGCGGAAATTTTCCATAATCTCATCTTTATCGTGCGGTCTCATCTTGCCGTGAAGGAGTGCGCAAGGTATATCGCGGAAAATTCCATTGCTTAGGGTGTCGAAAATCTCTTCCGCCGATTCAATATGCGCTAACATTTCGGATTCGCTGTGTTCAATCAACGGGCAAACAACATAAGCTTGCCGACCGGCTAAAATCTCGGAGCGGACGAGTTCATAAACTTTTTTGCGGTTACGAATGCTTTTTGCCTCAGTTTTAATCGGTTTTCGACCCGGCGGCAGTTCTTTTATCAACGAAACGTCCAAATCGCCATAAACTGTAAGCGTCATTGTGCGCGGGATTGGCGTTGCGGTCATTACGAGCATATCGGGCACGGTATCCGATTTTTTTTCGAGTTCAGAGCGTTGATTGACGCCGAAACGGTGTTGTTCGTCCGTGACGACCAGTCCTAGCCGCGCAAAATTGACGCCTTCTTGAATTAATGCGTGCGTTCCGATGATTATATCCAATTCGTGTTCGGAAATTTGCCGATAGAGTTCATCTTTTAATTTTTTTGAACGTGTGACTTTCGCGCTGAGCAATCCTACGCGAATTCCTAAATCATTGAGCAACGCGGAAAATTTTTCGTAGTGTTGGACGGCTAAAATTTCCGTCGGAGCCATGAACGCCCCTTGAAAACCGCTTTGAACGGTCTTAACCAGTGCCAAAAGTGCTACGGCGGTTTTTCCGGAGCCAACGTCGCCTTGAATCAGTCTTCGCATTGGCAATTTGCTTTCCATGTCCTTTGAAACTGCGCGGAAAACTTTTTTTTGGTCGCCGGTGAGTTCAAAAGGCAATTTTTTAAGCGCGGCTTTGACTAATGCGCCGTTTTTCTTGTGACTTATTCCTAATCTTTCGTCTTGAGTCTGTTTTTTTATCAACATAAGCCCGCATTGAATCAAAAATAGTTCGTCGAAGGCTAAACGCCGCCTTGCCTGGTCGAGTTCGATAAAATCTTTTGGGAAATGGACTGCTCGCATTGCTTTATCGAGTGAAATTAGCTGTTGAGCCTGTAAAATTTCTTGCGGAAGGATTTCTTTAAGCGTTGGCATTGAATTTAGGAGATTTTTTATCGCTGTGCGCAAAACATTTTGAGATATGGCGGCGGTTGAAGGGTAAATCGGCGTAATTCCGAGTTCAGGCTCCTCATCGTCGTCTAATATCGTAAAATTTTGGATTTGATTGACGCAAAGCCCATGCGACCACGAATCATACTTAGCTTTGCCGATAATAAGCAATCTCATGCCTTCGCGAAGCTTATTTAGCAAATATTTTTGATTAAACCACGTCAATTTGATATAACCGGTGTCATCTTCGAGAATTGCGTTAATAATTGTCAATCCGCGTGCCTCTCGTGACGTGATATTATAAATTTCGCCGACGATTAGGACGGTTTCGCCCTCTAAAACGTCGCAAATATCGGTTAAGCTACTGTGATTCTCATAAGTTCGCGGATAATGGGTTAGAAGGTCGTATTTGGTAAAAATATTTAATTTTTCGAGCAGAGCAGCCCTTCTAGGGCCGACTCCCTTAACGTACATGACTTCATCGGTTAATTTGAATTCAAAACTCACTATTTGTCCTCCTTATCGGGAAAATAATTTCATCGCCAGCCGAATTTTTAAAAATATCAGCTTCGACATTAAAAATATCGCTTAAAGTCTGCGCGGAGAGGATTTTTTTAGGATTACCCGCCGCGAAAACTTTTTTATCCTTAATAATCAAAATTTGGTCGGAAAAAAGGCGAGCGTGATTAATATCGTGCAAAACCATGATAATTGTCGTGGAAAATTTCTTATTAACGTCGGAAATTATATCCATGACCTCTAATTGATGAGAAATATCCAAATAAGTCGTCGGTTCGTCGAGCAAAAGTATTTTTGGACGTTGAGCGAGCGTCATAGCGAGCCAAGCGCGTTGTTTTTCGCCGCCGGATAAAGAAATTACTTGTCGATTAGCAAAATCAGTAAGTTTAGTGATTTCGAGGGCATTTTTAATCGCGGCGTCGTCTTCGGAGGAATTTCCGCCGAAAAATTTTCTATATGGGAAGCGACCGAAAGAAATTAGCTGTTTAACGGTTGTATCGTGTGGTGCGTCGCGTTCTTGGGGGAGGATTGCCATAATTCGCGCTAAATTGTTCCTGCCGAGCGTGCGAATGTCAATTCCGTCGATTTTTACGTTGCCGGAGAAATTTTTAATAAGCAAGCACAAAATTTTAAGCAAAGTGGACTTGCCCGCGCCATTCGGCCCGATAATCGCCGTTTTTTTGCCCGAAAGAAAATTACAGTTCACATTTCGGAGAATTTCTTTGCCGCCGAGCCTCACGGAAATATTTTCGGCTGATAAGTTCATAGTTCTTTCCTCAACAAGTATAAAAAAAACGGCGCACCGAGCATCGCCATTAAAATTCCTACGGGCAATTCAGTCGGCGCGAAAATCGTTCGGGCGAAAGTGTCGCTTATCGTGACGACTGCCGCCCCCAAAAGAGCCGCGCCAGGTAATAACAGCCGATAATCCGAGCCGAGTATCAATCTTGCTGTGTGCGGGACGATTAAACCGACGAAACCCAATAAACCGACGACACAAACCGCCGACGCCGCCAAGAGTGCCGCAATCGTCGTTAAAATTGTCCGCACAAGGTTTACGCGCAATCCTAAGCCCGTTGCGACCTCATCGCCCAACTGCAGAACATTTAAATGCCGCGCCGCTAAAAATGTTGCTATCGTGCCCGCGATTGAATACGGCAATAAAATTTCGACGTGCTGCCAGCTCCGAGCCGACAAGCCGCCGACCATCCAAAGCAATGCGCCATGAACTTTATCGCTGTAGAAGATTAGCAAAGCCGAGATTCCTGCGCCGAGGAATGCACTGACTGCAACGCCCGCTAAGATTACTCTGATTGGTCTTATGCCGTCCTTCCACGCCAAAAGATAAATCAAAGCCGCCGCAAGCATTGCCCCGACGAATGCCGCCGGTGTCATAAATGCCCCTGCGTCGTCCACAACCATCATGACGAATATCCCGAACAGCCCCGCCCCTGACGATATGCCGATTATGTGCGGGTCAGCTAGCGGATTCTTCATCACGGCTTGAAGGATTGCTCCCGATAGCGACAAATTCACACCGACGAGAATTGCAACGATTGTTCGCGGCAAGCGAATGTTTTCCAGTATCTGCCGTTTAGTTTCGTCCTCTATGCCGAAGAAGATTTGCGCCGATGAGATTTCAACGGAACCATTAATTAAGCTCAAAAAAAATCCCGCGACGGTCGCCGCGAAGATTAAAGATAGTTTTATGGTCTTCATGCCTTGAGAGCCGCTAAGGTCTTGTTTAAGCTCGCTATGTCTTCGATGTTGAGGCTACGGATTGTCTTATCGATACGCCGATTGAAGCCGCAAAGGGTCTTGCCAGGTCCGCACTCTATGAAAATTTCCGCGCCAAAAGTTTTCATTGCCTCCACGCACGTAATCCACTTAACAGGATTATCCGCCTGCGCCACGAGGTTACGTTTAATATCAGCCGCTGAATTCTCAAGCTCGCCCGTGAAGTTCGACGCAACTGGAAACGCCGCGTCCGTGACTTTAACCTTATCGAGTTCAGCCGCAAGCTTTTGAGCCGCCGGAGCCATCAACGTGCTATGGAAAGGCGCGCTCACGGGCAGGATAACAGCTTTCTTTGCGCCCGCCACCTTGAGTTTATCGACCGCCAATTCAACGCCCGCCGTCTTGCCCGCAATGACCGTTTGACCAGGGCAGTTGAAGTTGACCGCTTGCACCTCGTCGACTTCCGCGCAAATTTTTATAATCGTGTCGTCATCAAGCCCGATAATCGCCGCCATAGCACCTTCGCCTACGGGAACCGCCTCTTGCATAAACTGCCCGCGTTTATGAACCAAGACAACCGCATCGCTGAACTTAATCGAACCCGCCGCCACTAGTGCAGAGTATTCGCCGAGACTGTGACCGCCCGCAATGTCCGCCGTGATTCCTTCCGCCTTAAGCAACTCGCTGACAATGACGCTGACAACTAAAATCGCGGGCTGAGTGTTCGCCGTCAATTTCAAGTCGTCTTCGGAACCTTCAAAGCACATCTTCTTAATCGAATAGCCTAAAGCGTCGTCCGCCTCGTCGAAGAGTTTTCTTGCCGTGTCGAAGTTATCATAGAAGTCCTTGCCCATGCCGACTGTTTGCGCGCCCTGTCCGGGGAAAATAAAAGCCGTCTTCATATCATCAGCTCCATTTGCTTTGAACGTTGCCAACGACGCTACCGATGCCGTTTACAATGTCGTCGATAATCTCTTTGACGGGCTTAATGTCGTCGAGCATACCAGAAATTTGCCCAATCATAACCGAGCCATTCTCCACGTCACCGCCATGCGTCGCCTTATGAAGTGCACCTGCGCCGAGTGTTTCAAGTTCCTCGACAGACGCGCCGTTTGCTTCCATTTCAAGATAAGTCCGCGTGAGTTTATTAGCCAAGACTCTGACGGGGTGACCTGTAGTCCTGCCAGTGACGACCGTCGACCTGTCCTTAGCCTTGAGCACGAGATTTTTATAATTCGGGTGGGCAATGCATTCCTTGCTTAGGACAAAACGCGTTCCCATTTGAATTGCGCTGGCTCCGAGTGCGAACGCCGCGACGATACCCCGCGAATCAGCAAAACCGCCCGCCGCGATAACCGGAACATCAACCGCGTCGACGACCTGCGGGACAAGTGCCATAGTGGTTATCTCTCCGATATGTCCGCCCGACTCGCAACCTTCAGCAATGACAGCGTCCGCGCCGCCTTTGACCAGACGTTTAGCAAGGGCGACACTGGCAACGACCGGAATGACCTTCGAGCCTATCTCCTTGAGTGCAGGAACGTATTCGCCAGGATTGCCCGCGCCCGTCGTCACGACTGGTACGCGTTCATCAACCATGAGCCGCATAACCTCTTTGACGAACGGCGACATAAGCATTACATTCACGCCGAACGGTTTATCAGTCCAAGCTTTGCATTTCTGAATTTCCTTATGCAAAACATCGGGGGGCATGTGTCCCGCGCCGATAAGTCCTAAGCCGCCCGCGTTCGACACCGCTGAGGCAAGCTCTGCAGTCCCTATCCACGCCATGCCGCCTTGAAATATCGGATACTTGATGTTCAGCAACTTACAGATGGCGTTATTCTCAAACATTTAATCTCCTCCTCAACGGTTACGCC
>JACXWG010000033.1 GCA_014764605.1 Quinella sp. 1Q5
GGATTGTGTTTGAAATTATAAAAATTGTTGCGAACAGGAGCAATCCCATTAATATAAGTCCAAAAAATCTTAACAGATGAGTCAGTTCAAACAGGTTTGCGGCTACGTCTTGCCCATATTTAACTTCATCGACGCCGTAAAGGTCAGAAATTGCCGCAGCAGTCTTTTTTACGTCGTCAGGATTGTTCACAGTGACTAAAAATGCGTTTGGAAGTGGATTTGATTCGCCGAGCGCATCCAAAATCTTTTTATTATCGCCGAGCCGCTCTTGTAACTTCTTTAAAGCCTCCTCACGCGGCACAAATTCGACTTTCGAGACGCCTTTAAGGTCTTTAGTCATGCGTTCAATCTCATTTCGCCCTTGTTCGGGCAAATTGTCGTTAATGTAGACTGAAATTTGCACTTGGCTTTCAAGAGACGCCGCCATTTTGTTAATATTCATGACGAGAATCAAAAAAACGCCCAAAACGAACAAAGAGACAGCGACAGTCCCGATTGAGGCGAAAGTCATCCATCTTTTGCGGAACATCGACAAAATCACTTCGCGGAAATAGTATTCGATAGTTTGAATCTTCATTTGACCACTCCTCGCAGTAAATTATAGCACGAAAAAATTTTTTGGCATGAAAAGTTGCGGGATAATAGAATTTGGAGCGTTGAAAGTGCTTTTGAGCCGTTGAAATTGATTTTGAGCTTTGAAAACGGTTTTGAAAGCTGATTTGGGCTTTGAAAGTGCTTTTGAAGCTTTGAAAGTGATTTTGAGCCTCAAAAAAGGTTTTGAGGTCGATTTTGAGGGTCAAACGGGAAAATCCGAAATACCGGATTTTTCAAAAGGCTAAATGGAGTCAATACGCGAAATAACAAAAAAAGCCCCTTCTGGGGGCTTGAGAGGGGCTGAAAAATCCAGCATACAGGATTTTTATCCGAAATACCGGATTTTTCAAATGACTATGCAGGGAACGAATTTTTTGCTATGATGACGAAAATTTTTGCGAGGAGAAATTGATATGGCAAACGTCGTGACGATAACAGGCGTAAAAAAACTCTATAAAATGGGTTCAGAGACAGTCGCCGCGCTAAACGGGGTTGATTTGAGGATTGACGAAGGCGAATTCGTCGCGTTAATGGGTCCTTCTGGTTCTGGCAAGTCAACTTTGATGAATATCTTAGGTTGCCTTGACAGACCGACGGTTGGTTCATATAAATTGCTTGGGCAAGAGGTCAGCGGGCTATCAGACGATGAATTAGCGCGAATACGGAATAAAACAATCGGATTCGTCTTCCAAAACTTCAATTTGCTCCCGAAGCTAACGAGTTTGGAAAATGTCGCGTTGCCAGCGGTGTATGCGGGCTTAAATTCAAAGGAAAGACTATCAATGGCAATGGATGCGCTGAAAAAAGTATCGTTAGAAGACCGCGCAGAGCATTTACCAGGGGAATTAAGCGGCGGACAGCGTCAAAGGGTGGCAATCGCACGTGCAATCGCGATGAAACCGGCAATATTAATGGCGGACGAGCCGACGGGCAACTTAGACACGAAATCGACGGGCGAAATCATGGAAATCTTTCGAGATTTGCATAAAACCGGCTCAACAATCATTTTAGTGACGCATGAACCGGATATTGCGCAAGCGGCAGACCGTCAAATCCTCGTTAAGGACGGAAAAATCACAAAAGACATTTCCAAAGGCTCAAATGAGGTTATCGACATAGTTTAAGGGAGTTTTTTAGCATGTTATTCACGGAATTATTAAAAATGGCGTGGCGAAGTCTTGCGGCGAACAAATTACGGACATTTTTAACGATGTTGGGCGTGATAATCGGCGTTACGAGTGTAATTGCGTTGGTTAGCGTAGGAATGGGCGTTAAAAAAAATATTCTCGACAATATATCGAGATTGGGTTCAAATATGCTGATAGTGATGCCTGGGAGCGCGAATCGGGGCGGAATGCGTGGTGCGGCGGGTTCCGTGATAACTTTGACCTACGATGACGCCGAAGCGATAAAAAATAAGATAAAAAACGTCGAATACGTTTCACCGACGGTGCAAGGGAGTTATCAAGTTGTTTACGGGCACGAAAACTGGAATACGACGGTTACGGGCGTTATTCCGGAATATGTAGCGATTCAGTCGTTAGAAATCAAGAGCGGGCTGTTTTTCAGCGAACACGACGTTGATGTAAGAAATCGGGTAGCGGTTATCGGTTCGACGGTCGCGACGAATCTTTTTGAGAGTGTAAATCCCGTTGGCAAGAAAATTCGTATCGGAAACGCGCCTTATACGATTATCGGCGTGCTTGAGAGCAAAGGACAGTCTTCAGGCGGTCAAGACCAAGACGACGTGGTATTGATTCCCCTGACGACCGCACAGGAACGATTAATCGGCATAACTTACGTCCGCAGTATCAATGTACAAGTCACGGACGCCGATAAGATGGACGAAGTTCAAAGCAATATCGAAAAGCTTCTGCGTCAACGCCACCGAATCAGAGAGGGCACGGAAGACGATTTCAACGTTCGCAACCTAACAACGCTAATGGAGACAATGACTTCAACGACGACGATGATAACGCTACTACTCGGAGCAATCGCGGGAATTTCGCTAATCGTCGGCGGCGTCGGCATTATGAACATCACCTTAGCCAGTGTCACCGAACGCACGCGAGAAATTGGAATTCGCAAGGCAATCGGCGCGACTTATTCAAATATCATGCTCCAATTCCTGATTGAATCGACGATGATTAGTGTTATCGGCGGGATTATCGGAATCCTTATCGGCGTCGGGGCGGCGCAGGCAATCTCGAAGTTCGGAGCCTTCACGACGGTTATCAGTTGGGTTAGCATTGCCGCGAGCTTCGGTTTTGCACTGTTCGTGGGGATATTCTTTGGAATGTTGCCTGCGCGGAAGGCGGCGCGTCTCGACCCGATTGACGCCTTGCGCTATGAATGATTACTTCAACTCATCCAGCTTATAATCGTTCGTCGTCGGCAAGCCCATAAAGTAAATCGTCTCGTCTTTGTACGTTCCGTCGGAATTTTTTTCCGATAGCATGTACGCATAGGCGCGGCGATAAATTTTTCCGTTCATGCGATTACTATCAGCCGACGCCCGACTGAAGAAAATATACGCTTCTTGATAAATAGTCTTGCCATTAGCGTCTTTAATGAGTCGGCTCTTATCTTCCACAGCTTCATCTTTAGTAGATTTGTACTTCACTTTGTAGGGGTGGAAAGCTGTTCGCTCGCCCCAAGTCTCAACCGTAATCGTGCCGAGACTCTCTGATTTAATCTTAAGGTCGTCGAACTTGTGCTGATGGTCTTTTCTTCTCGAAGAGCCAGTTATCGGCAAAATCGTCGGGTCGTCTAAGGCAATCTTCGCCGCCTCGTATATGCCACTGTCCGCCGCGTTCTGAAGTTCAACTTCTGCTTGAATGTCCGTTGCCTCATATGCGTGATTCATTTGCTCTTGTTCAATGCCTCTAGCGACCAGAGCAATAACCAGAATCATACACAGCCCAAAGATTGTCGCGAAGCCTTTCTGATTCATGCGTCAACCTCCCGCCTTGTAATTCGGCATGTAAACCGCCGTGTCGAGTTTTATTTTGCGCTCCGTAACCAAGCTTTCCATTTCCAAAGAGACATGCAACAACTTCTTATCCGCGTCGACGTTGCACTTGAGATAATTAACCTTCGTGTCTCCGAAATAGTTATCGCCCGTTATAGGAGTGGAATAATTGCCGTCGTCGTTTCGTTTGGCGTAGAGGTTCGGCGCAGTCCTTCCTTTCTTCGTGTACAGCATAAAGTATTGCGTCTCTAAAACGTCGTTGTTTATAAAGACGTAGTGCCCGTTCACCGAAGTAGCTTCGATTTTGTTTGATTTCTTATCGGCGACGACGTGATAAACGAACTTAACCTTGCCGCCGCTAGGGGAGATTTCGACTTCGCGAGCCGTGCGGGCGACTTGTCTTATCTGCTCCATGACGTATTGCGCCTCCGCCTCCAAGACGTAATCGGCGAGCTGTTCCTTGCCTAATGAAAAAATCTGCACGCTAACAGTTGCCAAGCCGTACATGAGCAAAATCAAAAGCGGCAGGGCTATCGCGAACTCCGCGACCACGAACCCGCCGCCGTTATTCCTGAACACTGCCAATCGTCCTTTCCAAATCAATCTTGAATTCATCTTCGCCGACTTGCCATGTGACTTTGACTTTGGCACGCCCGCCGCTAACAGTCGTTGTTACTTCAAACTCAATCGGATTGTCCGCGCCTAGGTTGTTGCTCGTCAAGTCGTCTTTGTTGCCGAGGAACGGTTGATTGCCGCTGATGTCCTCTCGTGCCGCTAAGCTCTCAAGTTCGGCAAATTGTTCGGTCGCCAAATAGATTGCAGTTAGTCTAAGCGTCGATTGATGATTCCGTGCACGCGGGGCGGCGTTCATTAGAATCATCGCTGCAAAGGAAGTTATCACTGTCAGAAAGACGACGTTAAGCAACATAAAGCCGCGTTCGTTGCTGAGGACAGACTTTATCTGGCTCATTGGTTAGCACCTTGCATACGCCCGACGCTATCGAACACAATCTTATTTGTCTTGCCGAGCCGTGATGTCAACGTTATGTGATTGCTTGTAATCTTTTCCGTCTCGAAGTTAATCACATTCTTTGGTGAAGAGAGTTTCACGCCGTAGGAAAGATAATGCACCTCTCGGACGGGCTTGCCTGTGACATTCAAATCTAAGCCGCGCACAACTTGATAGCTCGTGTCCGTGAACTTTATCGAGACGTACTCGCCGACGCCGCTAAGCCCAGTGCTCGTAGCGTCGAAGCGTCCCGACCTGTTCATAGCTTGCAAGAACCTAAGCTCGCTGTAAAGTCGTTTGGTCTCATAGTCGAGGGCGGCTCTGTCGATAAGGTGTGTGACGTTCGGCAAAGCGACTTTCATGAGCAAGGCGATTATCAGTGCCGCAAGGATAACTTCAAGCGTCGCGATTCCCTTTTGCATGATTAGCCCGCCTTTACTTGAACGGAAAGAATTTGTTATACGGCGACTGCGGCTCCGGTTGATTCTCGGAATAAACGCCGCGGGCTTCGTCGCGAGTAATCTTGCCGCCTTCTATAGCGATGACGCGCCGTTGCATTTGGTCGACGATGGTTTTGTCGTGCGTCGCCATAACGATGGTCGTTCCCGCCGCGTTGATTCGCTGGAAAATGTCCATGATGTCCCAGCTAGTTTCGGGGTCAAGGTTGCCGGTCGGCTCGTCGGCAATAACTATTCGCGGGTCGTTGACAATCGCACGGGCAATCGCGACGCGTTGTTGCTCGCCGCCGCTTAGCTGAGCCGGAAAGCTTTTGAACTTATCGCGCAAGCCGACGATGTCTAGCACGGTGTTGACGGAGCGTTGCATAATCCTGCGCGGAGCCTCGATAACTTGCATGGCGAAGGCGACGTTCTCATAAACGGTCTTATCCTCAAGCAGTCGATAATCCTGGAAGATGACGCCGAGCGACCGCCGCAAGTAAGGAACTTCTTTTGGCTTGAGGTGGGTTACGTCCTTGCCGTTTACGATGATATTGCCGGACGTGGCAACCTCCTCATGCATAAGAAGTTTCATAAGCGTCGACTTACCACTGCCCGAAGTCCCGACGATAAACACGAACTCGCCGCGCTCAATATCGAGTGTCACCTTGTCGAGAGCAACCACGCCATTAGTCTTGTAAATTTTCGTCACGTCTTTTAAGTGAATCATCACGTTATCTCCTAAAGTAAATTCGTCGTGTCCAATATCGGCAACATGACTGCAAAGACCAAAGTCGCCACGATTAGCCCGGCGATTAGCGTCCCGAAGATTTCTGCCTTAGCGGGGAGCGTGCGCAATATCTCTTCGACTTCAAAATCAGCCATCGACTCGCACTGACGGAGCATGTTGACCAGTTCGCCGCCCGCCTCGCCCGTGACGATTAAGCCGACATACAGCGGAGGGAACTTTTCCTTAGCGACCAGTGCCGCAAAACTTCCGCCGCGTTCAACCGAAAATTTTATCTCCGTCAATACCTTCCGCATTACAAGATTATTACTCGCCGCCGCGCACAGCTTGATTGCTTCGTCTAGCGTCACGCCGCTTTCAAGCAAGAATCCCAATCGCCCAAAGAAATTCCTAAGCTCGACTTCGCGTAGGAGACGGAACTTTAGCTTGAGACTGTCGAGGAAAAATTTGACGCCTTCGACACGCTGAACAATCCATACGCAAGCCACAACGCTTAACATCAACGCCACGACAATTAATAGCCAATGCTCCACTAAGAACTTTCCGCCGCGCAGAAGTATCAGCGTTATCAGCGGGAGTTCGCCGCCCTGTTGCAAAAAGAAATTTTCAAAGACAGGCAAGGTCACGTTGATTAGGACGACCGCCGCCACGAATGCCGCTATTAGTACAAAGACTGGATAATACATTGCGCCGCGAACTTTCTTTTGCGTTGAATAGTTGCGTTCGAGTTGATTGGCAAGGCGTGCCGTCACGTCCTGGAGATTGCCGCTGGTCTCGCCGATTTCGACAGATTGAATTTCATCGCCGCCGAAGATTGATTCATAGCGTTTAAGGGCGTCGTAAAAGTTTTGCCCTTCGCCGACAGCCGCCACGAGGTCATTTAAAATCTTTTCGGAAGGATGATTCTTCGCCGCGCCTGCCAAAGTCCTCAAGGAGTCGTGCAGAGTCATCACGCCGAGCATCACGCTTAGTTCACGGAAGAAGACCGCCCGCCATTGACCGCCGAGCTTGAGCTTAAGATAAAAGTTCTCCGCCTCTTGTAGGAAGTTTGCTTGTGTCTGTTCGAGCTTGACGACCTTGACGCCCTGATAACTCAATGCGGCGTAGGCTTCGGCGTAGTTGTCTGCCTCAAGGGTGCCGCTCTGTTCAGTAGCCGTCGCGTCGTAGCCTTTGTACTTAAACTTTGCCATAACTCTTTCCCTAATTCCCTACTTCCCTCATTCCCTTAAGAGCCGCGTCCATTGTCTGCATACCCTGTGCCCGCCCGCTCATCATAACGTTTGGCAGTTGGACGTATTTGCCCTGCCGAATCAGTGAGCGAGCCGCCGGATTAGCGATTAGGACTTCTGCCGCACAACGCCGCCCGCTTGAGGTCTTGACGAGCTGTTGAGAGATTATCGCGCTGAACTCGTCAGCGAATAGGTCGCGTATGGCGTCGCGTTGCACGAGCGGGAACATCGTCTCGACACGCATTGCCGTTTCAGCCGCCGATTTGGTGTGCAAAGTCGCTAAGACTAACACGCCCGCCGCCGATGCCTCAAGTGCCGCGTGCATAGTTTCCGCGTCGCGAATCTCTCCGATTAACAACACGTCGGGCATTTCGCGCATTGCTGTCCGCACTGCCGCCGCGAAGTTCAAAAAGTCCTGTCCGAGTTCGCGTTGACTTATGAAAGAACCTTCCGCTACGTACTCAAACTCTATCGGGTCTTCCAACGTTAGCAGGTGACACGGTCGCACTTTGCACAGCTCGTTTAGGAAGGCGGCAAGCGTCGTTGATTTGCCGGAACCCGTCCGCCCCGTCACGAGGATTAAACCTTGCGCGGCGTGGAAGAATTTCTTAAGCGCGGGCGGTGCTCCCAATTCGTCAAGCGTTGGGATTTCTTTGGCTATTAGTCGCAGGGCAAGCGCGGGAACTTTTCGCTGATAGTAGACGTTTACGCGGAATCGACGCGATAAATTTTCTGCGACGTAGGAGAAGTCAACTGCCAAATGCTTTTCAAGCTCTCTGCGCAATCTCGACGATAACAGCACGTCTAAGAAGTCTTCAACCGCTTTAACTGTCAATGCCGCGCCCGCCTGGAAGAGTTCGCCGCCTACACGAAAAAAAGGCGGCTGCCCCACCGTCAGATGAACGTCCGAGGCGTCGAGGCGCACCGCTTCTTCTAAAATCTTTTCTAACATTAGTTCCGTCCTTTAGATAGGTCATCATCAAACGAAGGCGCATTATCAATCACAGGCTCCGGCTCGCGAACGGGCTCTGGTTCGGGCACGTAGACAGGCTCCGGCTCATGATAAACGGGTTCTGGTTCACGAACAGGTTCTGGCTCATGAACAGGTTCAGGCTCGCGAACTGGTTCGGGTTCCACGTAATCGGGGACGCCTTCGGGTTTTTGCGTGTAATTTGGTTCGGGCTCATGATAAGTCGTAGCAGGCTCTGGCTCGCTGTAATGATAATCGGGTTCCGGCTCGGAATAATCCCTGCGCGGCTCGTCCTCATAGTAATCGCGGCGGCTCGGACGATTGTTATCGCGGACTTCGGTAACGACATTGCCCCTTGAGCGTCTATCAACAACCAAAGTATCGAAGTCGTGCGCGGGGACGTTCAGTAAAGCGTTTTGCATAAAATGACTCCAAATCGTCGCGGGAAGTCCGCCGCCCATTATCCCATCAAGGCTGGTGTTGTCGTCGTTGCCAATCCAGACGCTCGCGACAAGGTCAGGCGTATATCCGACAAACCACGCGTCCTTGTAATCGCTAGTCGTGCCCGTTTTGCCCGCCGCAGGTCGTCCGATTGCCGCGCCCTTACCCGTGCCTTTAGTGATAACGTCTTCTAACATGCTCGTTAAGTCTGCTGCGCTTTCGGGGCTGATAACTTGCCGTCCTTCGGGGAAGACTTCATGAATGATATTGCCGTTGCGGTCGAGGACTTTGGTTATCGCGACGTGCGGAATGTAAACGCCGTTGTTAGCAAAGGTTCCATAAGCCGAGGCGATTTCCAGCGGAGTAACTCCCCGCGTTAAGCCGCCCAGTGCCGTAGCAAGGTTGGTGTCGTTATGGTCACCTTCAAGGACGAAAGTCGAAATGCCCATCTCTTGTGCATAGAAGATAGCCTTATCGATGCCGAGGGCTTGAGCAATCTTGACGGTCGGGACGTTCATAGAAAAGGTTGCAACCGTTCGGAGGCTTACATTGCCGCTAAAGCGTCGGCTATCGTTCTGCGGCTGCCAACCGTTAATGTTAATCGGGCTGTCCTCAATGACGGTGTCGGGCGTGTAACCGTTTTCAAGACCAGAGACGAATACAAACGGCTTAAACGAGGAACCTGGCTGACGTTCAGCCATAGTCGCACGGTTGAATTGGTCAGTGCCGCGTCCGCCGACCATAGCGCGGATATATCCTGTCTTAGGTTCGATTGCCACGATTGCCCCTTGCGGCTGAACAATCCCGTTTACGTCCGTGTAGTCTTGCGGCAGGTAAGTCAGCAGAGCTTCTTCCGCCATGCGTTGCATATCCAAATCAATCGTCGTGTAGACTTTCAAGCCTTCCTTGTAGACCGCGTCGGCTCCGTACCTATCGACCAAAAGTTGCGTGACGTACTCGATAAAATACATTGCGTCTTTGTGCTTTTCAGGGACGTTCGGCGGCGCAAGGACAACTTCGGCGTTCTTAGCGGCTTGAGACTCATTGAAGCTGATGTAGCCGTAATGTACCATTTGGTCAAGGACGGTGTTGCGGCGTTCAATCGCGGCGTTAATGTTGTTGAACGGCGAGTAGTAGTTTGGACTCTTCGGAATGCCCGCGAGCATTGCACATTCGCCTAAAGTCAAATCCTCTACGTTCTTGCCAAAGTAAGTCTTCGACGCCGCCTGCACACCGTAAGCCCCTTGCCCGAAATAAATCTGATTGAGATAAAGTTCTAAGATTTCTTGTTTGGTGTATTGCTTTTCGAGCTGAAGCGCAAGAAATATCTCTTGAATCTTGCGCTTATAAGTCCTGTCCTGAGTTAAGTAAGCGTTCTTGGCGAGCTGTTGAGTAATCGTCGAGCCGCCCTCAGCAATTTCGCCACGGATTATGTTCGTGTAAGCGGCACGCGCAAGCCCCCGGAAGTCAACGCCTTTGTGCTCATAAAAGCGGTTGTCCTCGATTGCAACGAAGGCATTCTGCAAGTTCAGCGGTATCTGTTCAATCTTGACGGGCACGCGGTTTTCTGTGGCGTGAATGATTGCAATCTCGTTGCCCGCCGAATCGTACATGTGACTTGACGCCGGCGGCAGAATATCCTTCGACAAGTCAGCCTTAACGTTCATGTTCGCCGTAACGAATCCGATTCCCACGCCGACCGCCATGACGATTATAAAGATGATAAGTCCTAGAAAAATTTTCAGGAACGTTGAAGACTTTTTCTTCGGCGCGTGCGGCTGACTTTGCACGTCGTCGCGTCCCAAATCTGTCCTGCTCATTAGTACCCCTCCTAAACGCCGCCTATCTTACCATAAACGGATTAGCCGCGTCTATAAAGCTTTGATAAAATTTGCCGCCCGTGCTAAGATTGTTCGCAAGGAGTGATTCAGATGATTGAACTGATAATCGGGCGAGCGGGTACGGGCAAAACTTTTGCTTGCCTGCAACGCGCCAAAGAACTTTTGGAACGCGAGCCGCTCAAGACCGAAATAATCTTCCTCTTGCCGGCGTATCAAACGTATCGTGCGGAACTGGAGCTTGCGACTTTGACGGGCGGCGCGTTCAATACACGCATGGATAGCTTTAATCGGTTCGCCCGGCAGATACTCGACGAGATTGGCGGCGGCTTGACTCCTCGTATCTCTGAAATCGGGCGGCGGCTGTTGCTTAGAAAAATTCTTCTTCGACGCGATAAGACTGGCGACTTAAAATATTTCGTGCGAGCCGCTAAGCAACACGGATTCGCTGAACTTCTATCCGACGAGCTGAAGGAGCTTAAGACTTATTCAATCGACGCGGATAAACTCAATCAGGCGGCGGATAACGTTTCTGATGACGAACTGCGCGATAAGCTTCACGACTTGGAACTTTTAACGGACGACTTCAAGGCGGCAATGGCTGACAAGCTCACCGACGACGAAAATTTATTGGAGCGGGCAACCGAGTTCATGGAGCAATCGCCGACGATTAGCGACGCGGAAATTTTTATCGACGGGTTTATCTTCTTCGACCCGCAGCAGAGAAATTTTTTGCGGAAACTCTTCACCTGCGCCCGCAATGTCCATATAACCTTGCCGATGGATACGAACCTAAACAGCCGTGATAACACTTCCGAGCTTGGATTGTTCAACCGTTCCTTCAAGACGTTTAGGACGTTGAGGACTTTTGCGGAGGAGGTCGGCGTTGAATTCAAAATCACGCGCCTTGACACCCCGCGCAGGTTCAAGCATGAGCTGCTGAAAATTTTTGAACGACGGCTCTTTGAATACAAGCCACGGAGTTTTAATGACACGACAGGCTTAAAGGTCATTGAGGCAGTCAATAAGCGTGCGGAGGTCGAAGCAGTCGCCAGAGAAATTTTGCGGCTCGTCAAGGAAGGGCATCGGCTACGGGAAATCGGAATACTAGCCCGCGACGAAAATTATTTCTCGCTCATCAAGCCGATATTCGAGATTCACGCGATACCGTACTTTATCGACTTGAAACGGGCGGCGGCTAATCACCCGCTAGCAGAGCTGATTCGGTCGTCTTTGGAAGTACTAAGGGGTTGGCGGCGCGAATCAATCTTCCGTTGCCTGCGAACTGGTTTTTTTGACGTGCCGCAAGAGGATATTGACCTGCTGGAGAATTACGTTATCGAGTTCGGGATAAAGGGCGCGAGTAATTGGCAGCGGGATTGGGATTATCGCCGCGTGAAGTCTTTGGACGCACCCGCCCGACCAGTCGACGCCGATGAAATTGCCTACCTTGAACAAGTCAACGCCATAAGGAAAGCTTGCGTGGCTCCGCTGATAAACTTCGCCGAGCGCATGAAAAACAATCGGGAAGTCGTCGAGCTGGCAACGGCACTGTTCAAACTGCTGGAGGAGCTGAACGTCTACGAAAAACTTTCTGACTGGTCGCAGGCGGAAGAGGTTCGCGGGAATTTGGCACTGTCGCGGGAACATCTAAAGATTTGGGACGACGTGATAAATCTGTTCGAGCAAATAGTTGACGCATTGGGCGAGGAGGCAATCACGCGGACGGAATTTGAATCGATAATTGGCGAAGGTCTCGACGCGTTGGAAATGTCGCTGATTCCGCCCGGACTCAATGAAGTGACGGTCGCGCGGTTCGATCAGAACTCTTTGCAAAACTCAAGGGCGATATTTATCTTGGGCTTTGACGATGAAAACTTCCCGCGCCGTTCGGTCGAAAAGAAATTATTAAGCGACGCGGACAGAGTAAAGCTCAACGAATCGGGCTTTGAAATATCGCTCGGCAGCAAGGAAGGTTCGTTATCGGAAAAATTTTTAACCTATCGCGGGCTGACGGAAGCAAAGGAACGTTTATATCTGTCGTATTCGATAGCCGACGCGGAAGGAAAGAAAATCTCGGCGTCATCGTTGCTTGATAAGATAAAGAAAATCTTCCCGACCGTGCCTATTGAACGCGTGGAGTTGGATATTTTACAGAATCTGGGCAGTGAGATTGAATTCGCGACGGGAGAGAAGACTTTATCGGCTGAAACGGCTAAGAAACTCTACGCCCCAAATAAAAAAATGCGTGCCAGTGTCACACGCCTTGAAAGCTTTAACGAATGCCCCTTCAAATATTTTTCTAAATACGGTTTGGGCTTGGAAGAACGTGCCGAATATAAAATTCAGGTGCCCGACATCGGAAATATTCTTCATGCCGTCATGAGCCGCTTTGGTCGCGATTTAAAGCAGGAGAATCGACTTTGGGCGACGGTCAATGCAGCGGAATTAAGTAATCGCGTTGAGAAAATTATAGATGAGCTGACTCCGAACGTTCACAATAAAATTTTGCTTAGCACGAAGACTTTGGAACACCGCCGCGAACGGATTAAAAAAGTTGCCGTCGAAAGCCTGAGCCGCTTGATTGAACTGGATAAGGTCAGCGAGTTTCACCCGAATATTTTTGAGGAGAACTTCTACGAGGATAAAGAAATCGACGACGTGAACATAAACTTGAGCGGGCGCATTGATAGGATTGATTTGAGCGACGACGGTAAGTATTTCCTGATTATCGACTACAAGACGGGCAAGGCGAGCCTAAGTTTGAAGAAAATCTTTAGCGGCTTGAGCTTGCAACTCGTTATCTATCTCGACGCGGCGAAAAATCTTTCTGAAGTCGGAGAGCGGGACGCAGGCGCAATGCTTTATTGCCTCTTAAAGCTGTCGAACAAGACTGGCAGAGACGATAAAGACGTTTCGATTAAGGCGAACGACGATTTAAAGTTGCATGGAATGATTCGCGTTGACGACGAGATAAAGAACGCAATCGATAACACGAGTGATTTTGTCGCCTTCAAGAAAGATAATCTCGTTAGCCGTACGGACTTGCAGATAATAATCGATTACGCGGAAAAGATTTTGGAACAGACCTCCGAGCGGATATTAAGCGGCAATATTGAGGTTAAGCCCGCGAAATTCTCCGAGGCTGATGACGCTTGCAAGTATTGCGTTTACTCCGCGCTGTGCAACTTCGACAAGGCGATTAACGCGACCTTAACGCCCATTGACGGCAAGCCCTCCGAAATTATTTCCGCAATGGAAAACTTCAACAACGAAACTTGAAACTAAAAACGTCACCCAGAATTTTCTAGGTGACATTTTTTATTGCTCATTTACTCGGCGATGATTTTCATCGTTGGGAAAAGTAGCACGTCGCGGATTGACGGCGAATCAGTCAAAAGCATAACCAACCTATCGACGCCGATACCAAGCCCGCCTGTAGGAGGCATTCCAAATTCAAGCGCACGGATAAAATCTTCGTCCATAACGTGCGCCTCTTCGTCGCCCGCCTCGCGCTGTTTAAGTTGCTCCTCGAAACGCGCCCGCTGGTCAATCGGGTCGTTAAGCTCTGTGAAACCGTTGGCAAGCTCCCTGCCGTAAACAAAGAACTCGAATCGGTCAGTGACTCGCGGGTCGTCGGGATTCTTTTTGGCAAGCGGTGAAATTTCCGTCGGGTGGTGCGTGATGAATATCGGCTGAATCAAATCATCTTCTACCTTAGCCTCGAACGCCGCGTTCAAAATGCCGCCGATACCAAACCGCTTCTCGTAAGCCACGCCGATTGAATCTGCCATAGCTCGCGCCTCGTCGACCGTCTCGCAGGACAGGAAGTCTTTGCCAGTCTTCTGCTTAACGGCGTCATTCATGCTAAGGCAAGGGGTCTGCGCCAAATCTATTTCCACTCCCTGATAAATTATCTTTGTCGTGTCGTTGACAGCCTCAGCCGCCGCGCAGACAATGCCCCGCGTGACTTCGATAAGGTCGCGATAATCGGC
Source organism: Quinella sp. 1Q5 (assembly GCA_014764605.1). Lineage (GTDB taxonomy): Bacteria > Bacillota > Negativicutes > Selenomonadales > Selenomonadaceae > Quinella. Next base: position 14,233 of record JACXWG010000033.1, read on the forward strand.
GTAGGCTTGATAAATTTCGACGGAAGAGAATTCCGGATTGTGGCGAACGTCCATGCCTTCATTGCGGAAGACGCGCCCCAACTCGTAGACGCGTTCAAAGCCGCCGACGATTAACCGTTTAAGATTAAGTTCCGTGGCAATGCGCAAATATAAATCGGCGTCAAGGGCGTTGTGATGGGTGATAAAGGGACGAGCCGCCGCCCCGCCCGCTATCGTCGACAAAACCGGCGTCGCTACCTCCAAAAAGTTTTTATCGTCAAGGTATTTGCGAATCGACTTGATGACCTTGTTGCGTTTAACAAAAGTCTCGCGGACTTCGGGATTCATAATCAAATCAAGGTAGCGTTGACGGTAGCGAATCTCCACGTCCTTAAGCCCATGGAACTTTTCGGGCAGGGGTCTAAGCGACTTAGCAAGCAAGGTAAAATCTTCGACGCGCACAGTTAGTTCGCCGCGCTTAGTCTTAAAGACTTGCCCACGCAACCCGATTATGTCTCCGATGTCCAAAAGTTTGAATTCGCTGTATTTGTCCTCGCCGAGCACGTCGAGTTTAAAATAAATTTGGATTGAACCGCTCCTGTCAGCAAGCGTCGCGAAAGATGCCTTACCGTGTCCGCGAATCGCCATGAGCCGTCCCGCGATTGAAACTTCGCCCGCATCGGTCTCGCCTTCAATGTCGCCGAACTCGTTGCGAACGTCCGCCGCGTGGTGCGTGACTTCGTAGCGCATTCCGAACGGCTCGACGCCCTTATCGACGAACCCTTGAAGTTTCTCGCGCCGAATTTTTATCAACTCGTTCTCGTCCATCGTTTGTTGCTGAATATTCTTCGCCATAAAAAAACCTCCTTAAGTCGGAGGCATTGTACCAGAAAAGATTTACATTGTCACGGTTCCTATCAAATGTTCGCCGCCGTCAATTATCGAACCGTCGGAACGAAATTCGCGAATGACTTTATCTTTGCCGTCTATCAGAACCTTGCTACCGTTATTGCCGTTTTTTATCTTGCCAAAAAGTTTTCCGGCGGCGTCGATGATATTTCCAGTCTCTTGTTCTATCGTGTAAGTAAAGCCGTCCGCAAGTTCCACAGTTTCGCGCCCGCTACTTTTATCAAACGTAATAGAGCCGAGCCGTTGCCCAGAATCATTTTTTATCACGGCGTGAGTATCGTCTACGTAGGAAACAGTTTCCGTTGAGTTTTTATTGTGGACTGTGCAATCTTTCAGGTGAGACGAAACTTTGAATATCCCGCGTGCCGCCGCAGACGCTACGGAGGCTTCTATTGCCGGCGAGATAACCGACGTATTGATATTAATCATGGAGCCTATATCAATGTTTGCGTATTCAAGCGCAGACCGCACACCAGATGACAATACATGCGAGTTCACGGAAATATCAGGGTCGACATCGCCTATTCCGTCAGAGAAGGAGCCGTGGAAAATTTCATGCCCTTCAATGTTGATTTTGAGGAAAGGCAAAATAACCGCAATCAAGATAAGCGGCGTCAATCCCATGACGTAAAACGCTCTATCTGTGTCGTAGCCGTGTTGATACAGCCATTTAAGCAATCTGTGGAAAATTACCGTCAGGATAAGTGGGAACAGATACGCGGCGACGAAGAATGCCGTTGAGCCGTATTCGACAACCGTATTTTCTTGAAAGAATCTGGCTATCAACAACGCAATTTTTATCACTATGAGCTTAGCGAAGAAACCATTAAACACTACAACCGCAAGATAAACGAAGTAAGTATAAATGCCGACCAAAAGTGCTCGCCAATTCTGTACTAAAAATTTTATTCGCAGGAGCAAGAAGACCACGGACAATGCCGCTATGACAGCTGCAAGCGGCGGAAAAATCGCCGTCAATGCAAAGACTGCCGCCATGACGATTATTAGCTTCCCCATGACCTTGAAGGTGCTGACGAAGAAAAATCCCAGTATGAATAACAGCCCAAGCCAAATTGTTTTATGGGCAAGCGCATATTCCATACTTAACCACCATATCAGCAGATAAACATAATGCTTAGCGGTGAATTGCTTTTCGTTGCTCACGTTCGACACCTCCCAGAAAATTTTGCGCAAGTATTATCACGTCAAGAATTTTGAAAGTCAATTACCCGCAAGGTATCACACGCAAAAAAATCCCCGCCGCATTGACGGGGAAAATTCTTTTCGGTGCCTAGAAAATGTTTTCAAGGACAATGGTTTGATCTCTGTTCGGACCGACGCTGACAATCCCAAGCTTAATGCCTGTGACTTCTGCCATGCGCTCAAGATAGCGGCGGGCGTTTATCGGCAAGTCTTTGTAGCGGCGAACGTTGCTAATATCTGTCTTCCAGCCCGCGAACGTCTCATAGACAGGCTCCACCCTCGCCAAAACTTTCAAGCTTGCGGGAATCTCGTTGATAATCTCGCCACCGATTTTATAAGCCGTGCACATTTTAATTTCGTCGAAGCTGTCGAGAATGTCAAGGCGCGTGACTGCCATATAATCGGTGCCGCTTAGTTGCCCTGCATATTTCACGACGCAAGCATCAAGCCAACCTGTACGACGCGGACGCCCTGTGACCGTTCCGAACTCGTGACCTGCCGTGCGGAGTTTGTCGCCGATTTCGTTAAGCTGTTCAGTCGGGAAAGGTCCTTCGCCGACGCGCGTGCAATAAGCCTTGACAACGCCGACGACTTTATCGATTTTTTTCGGCGCGACGCCCGCGCCTATGCCCACGCCGCCCGAAATCGGATGACTGCTCGTAACGTAAGGATAAGTGCCGTAATCAATGTCAAGCATCGTAGCCTGTGCGCCCTCGAATAAAATCTTTTTGCCCGCGTCGACTTCCTCATTTAGCAAAGTAATCGTATCGCACACGAACGGGCGTAGCCTCTCGGCGTAGCCTTCATACTCGCGGATAATTTCTTCGGCGTCAAGCGGCGCATGATTATAAACTTTCTGCAGGAGCAAGTTCTTAGCCTCAAGCACGCCCCGAACCTTAGCGGCGAATTCGTCACGGTCAATCAAATCGCAGACGCGAATTCCAATCCTGTCCGCCTTGTCGATATAGCAAGGACCGATACCGCGTTTGGTCGTGCCGATTTTGTTTGCGCCGCGCTGAGTTTCGCCGAGTTCGTCGATAAGCTTATGCCACGGCATGACGACATGTGCACGATTGGAAAGACGAATCCCCGACGTATCGACGTCGCGAGCTTGCATGTTGTCAATCTCCGCAAGCAGGCATTGCGGGTCGACGACGACGCCATTGCCGATAACACAGAGCGTGCCTTTATACAGAATCCCCGACGGCAGAAGACGAAGCTTATATTCTTTGCCGCCGACCGAAACGGTATGACCAGCATTGCTACCACCCTGGAACCTGACAACTGTGTCCGCCTGCTGTGCCAAGTAGTCGACGATTTTACCTTTGCCCTCGTCGCCCCATTGCGCACCGCTTATAACCACCGTTGACATTTTGCGAGTCACTCCTTATCTATTCTCGTTGACGTACTTACGCATGAATTGAATCGTGTTGTCGCTGATAACGTTGTCTTTCTTCTCGTAGTTGATGATTCTAAAGAGCATTCCGACGCGTTCGATGATAGGTTTGTTGCGGGTGCGGAAGGTCTCGCCGTTAATCGTAAGGTCGACGCTGTCCACCGAACGCATACGATAGGAAACGCCCAGCAAGTCTTTGCCTTCCGTGCCGTCGGGCAACAGCTCCTTAATAATGTAGCGATATTCCATGTCACCAACAGCCGTCGTCCATGTCAGCTCGCGATTAAGTGCTTGATGAGTCAGCACGCCGATATATTCGCGAATGATTTCATGTGTCCTAGTATTCATAAAGAACCCTCCCTAAGTCGTTTATCGTTAAGCTCAACCTCCGCCGCCATTTGCTCGCGATAGGAGATTAGTTTCTTTGCAAGTTCGCCATCTTGAAGTGATAAGATTTCCACAGCGAATAGTGCCGCGTTCTTTACGCCGTTGACCGCTAGAGTTGCTACCGGGACGCCGCTGGGCATTTGTACGGTACTAAGCAACGAATCAAGCCCTTTGAACGGCTCGGAACTAATCGGCACGCCTATGACAGGCTTAACCGTCAAGCTCGCCACCACGCCCGCTAAGTGTGCCGCCATGCCCGCCGCCGCTATAAAAATTTGCGCGGACGAGTTCTTAACAAAGTCGTGAACCCTCTGTGGCGTGCGGTGTGCCGAGGCAACTATCCATTCCACGTCGACGCCGAACTTTTCTAGCGTATCAATCGCTGACTTCACGACGCCCCAATCACTTGCACTGCCCATGATTATTGCAACTTTCATAAGCGACCCTCCTTTATTGCAAGTCGTGCTTCGTTTAAATTCGGAAAGATTGCCGCGCAGAGCTTTTTAATCTCGTCCGTGGGTTGCACTTGGTCGGGAATCATAATCGCTACGCCGCCAGAGGCTTGAGCCGCCCTTATCCCGTTAAAGCTGTCCTCGAAGATGTAGCAATCACTTGCGGGAAGTTTCAAACCCTCAGCGGCAAGCAGGAATATATCGGGCGCGGGCTTGCCGTTCGTGACTTTATCGCCGCCAATCAGAAAATCGAAGTACTCGCGCAGATTAGCTCGCGTCACGTTCTTTTCAATGACTGACACGGGAGCCGAACTTGCCACTGCCATACGAACGCCCACCACCTTGAAAAACGCTAGAATTTCTTTAACGCCCGTCATCAGCTCAAGATTCCGTTCCGCGCAAGCTTGAACCTCTTCGAGAACGCGGATTAGGTAAGCTTCGGCGTCGATGTTCGGATAAAATCTTTTTATGATAGCATGAGATTCCGCGCCTATGTTCGTGCCGCTAATCGCAGTCGGCAGTCCGTAGTTTCTTTCCTCGCCGAATTCTTCCGCTATATCTAACCATGCCTGCCGATAAAGTTTCTCCGTATCAAAGAGCGTCCCATCCATATCGAAGATTGCTCCGCGTTTCATGCCTAATCACCTCGAACCGAATAATAACAAATTCCTTATCGTCAATCAAGAAAATTTTTTCTGCCGCGCCGCCCGTTATATTTGCAAATCGGAAAATTTATGCTATCATTGGCGCGTAAAAATTCTTTAGAAGGTTAAGTGGGAGGGGATTCGATTATGCTAAAGAGTATCGCAGTAATGACAAGCGGCGGCGATAGCCCTGGCATGAATGCGGCGGTGCGTGCGGTCACTCGTACGGCACTTCATCACGGAGTTCGGGTCTGGGGTATTCGCGGCGGCTATCATGGTATGCTTGACGAAGACATTTTCGAGATGCAGTCCAAAGACGTTAGCGACATCATTCAACGCGGCGGCACTTTCTTGGGGACGGCTCGTTGCAAAAGGTTCGCCACGCCCGAAGGTCGTATGCTCGGTTATAAAAATTTGGTCGACAGAGGCATTCAAGGTCTCGTCGTCGTCGGCGGCGATGGTTCTCTGCGCGGCGCGTCTATCCTGAGTCAAGAAACTGGTATCCCGATTGTCGGCTTGCCTGGCACGATTGATAACGACGTTTGGGGCTCTGAATATACAATCGGCTGCGACACGGCGGCGAACACAATCATCGACGCGATTAACAAGCTCCGTGACACTGCCTCGGCTCACCGCAGAACAATCGTCCTTGAGGTCATGGGTCGCAACTCCGGCTGGCTGGCTATGGTCGCGGGTATCTCTGGCGGCGCGGAATATATTCTCGTTCCTGAAGAAGAATACGACCTCGACGAGATTTGCGAAGAGATGAAGGAAGCCTACGACGCTGGCAAACGTTATATCCTCGTCGTCGTGGCGGAGGGTGCTGGCAAAGGTCACGAAATCGGCAAGATTATCGCCGAGAAGACTGGACTTGATACCCGCGTTTCCAAACTCGGACACATTCAGCGCGGCGGCTCCCCGACAGTTATCGACCGCGTTAATGCAAGTCGTCTTGGTGAACACGCAGCCCTTGCAATCATCTCTGGCTTGAGCGATATTGTCTTCGGCTTCAATCGCGGGCACGTCGTCTCGATTAACCTGCATGACGCCGTTAATAACAAGAAGGCTCTTAATCCCGAATTCATGCGCCTGGCTCGTGTGCTTGCGTAAAATTTATTGCTTGATAAAAAATCCCTCTCGATTGTCGGGAGGGATAATTTTTTGCAGGGTGATTAAATGATTGAACGACAAACGACAAAGGCTTTGCTCGCCGAATCCCTCAAGGAGCTGTCGAAGACCAGAGCCGTAGACAAAATCACGATTAAGGAGCTGACGACTAATTGCGGGCTAACGTCGCCGACGTTTTATAATCACTTCCACGACAAGTACGAGCTGATGGCGTGGATTTACAATCAGAAGGTCGAGGCGTCGCTTAAAAATTTCGGCGTCACTGATTCTATCGAAGACGTTATCTGCAAGTGGTTGGACATTATCCTTGAGGACGAAGACTTTTACATTAATCTGCTTAAGAATTCCGTCGGGCAAAATTCTTTCCGTTACGCAACCAACGACCACGCGATTAATCTTCTGACTGATTGGATAAAGGCGCGGCATGGATTAGAAGAGTTGCCGCCGACGATTTGTTTTTGCCTAAGATTTTATATGCGGGCGGTCTCGGAGCTTGTCAACGATTGGTGCTTGGGCAAGTGGGAATGTTCGCCGCGAGATATGGCAAAGTTTTTCGTCGAGGCAATGCCACAGCCGCTTAAGCCTCTGCTTTTACAAATCTGAAGTCCCGTAAAGCCGATTAATTAATCCGCCGTTTTGAAAGTTGAATTCGACGCGCCGCCGTTATAAACTAGATAAAAAATTTTGGAGGCGATATTAAATGCCAATGGTCAAAGATTATCTGTACAACAAGTTCAAGCACGGCATCGAGGCGGGCAAGCTTCAATACGGCGTCGGGCAAGAAACGACTTCGGCGGAGGTCGCGGAGATTTTGGCGACGAGCAACTTTGATTGGCTGTTCGTCGACGGCGAACACGGCGGACACACCGTCACGACGATTTTGGATATTGCAAGGGCAATCGCGGCTTACGACATGACACCAGTCGTTAGAATTCCGCAAGCGGGCACGGGTATTATCAAACAGCTCCTCGACGGCGGCATACAAAACATCATCATTCCCAAGGTCGAGACGGGCGAAGAGACCGAAGACATTATGTATTGGGCGAGCTATGCTCCTAGGGGCAATCGCGGCTTCGGCGCGTCGGCTGTCCGCGCAGGTCGTTTCAATCGTCACCCCGACTACCTTGAACGCAACGTCGATGAAATTTGTATCTTGCCGCAGATTGAAAGCGTGCGCGGTTGGGAAAACCTCGACGCCATTACGAATACTCCGGGCGTCGGCGCAATCTTCCTCGGTCCGATTGATTTGGCTGTCGACATGGGGCACGGCATTAACATTTTCCACCCCGAAGTTGAAGCGGCCATGGACGACATGATTAAACGCATTCACGCCCTCGGCAAGCCCGTCGGCACAATCGCCTTGACGACTGAACAGGCTAAACGTTTCGTCGACTTGGGTATAAGTTTCATTGTCCTGGGCGGCGACACTGCCTTTTTGACGACGGCGGCGGATAACACCCTTAACACTTACAAGGAGGCTATCGAGAAATGAAGAACGTTGTTATCGTATGTGGGCATCCTGACTTGAGCGCGTCGCTCGCCAACAAAACTATCATTGACGAACTCGCCGCACGTCTTCCGCAAGCTGAGGTTCGCAAGCTCTGTGAACTCTATCCGAATTATCAATTCGACGTTAAGGCGGAGCAAGCGGCATTGGAGAAGGCGGACGTAATTATTTTCCAGTATCCGATGCATTGGTACGGCGTGCCGGGTCTGCTAAAGCTCTACATTGATAAGGTTATGGAGCACGGCTGGGCTTATGGCTCGCAGGGCACCGCGCTTGAGGGCAAGACGTTTCTTATCTCGTTGACGACGGGCGTACCCGATGCGGGCTTTTCGGCTAAAGGTTTCGTCGGGCATACGGTCGAGGAGCTTGCCTTCCCCGTTACGAAGTTCGCGGAGATGGCTAAGATGGACTGCAAGAAGATTTTCTATAATTGCGGCATGATGTGCATTCCCGGCGTCACGACTGAAGCTCAAAAGGCGGCTTTGATTGACAAGGCGAAAAAACACGCGGCGGACGTTGTCGAGTGCTTGAAGGCTTTATAAATGTTTGCGGACATAATCAAGAAGGTTCCGAGCCGCGACTATGGCATTGACGGTTTGGAGGTTCACGTTGACCACACGTCGACGGGCACAGTTTATTTCGTCAGCGCGGCTAAGGAAGTTGTCTTCCCTGAACACGCACACGCCGCCCAGTGGACGATTGTCGTTAGCGGCTCATGCACCTTCACGGTTGACGGCGAGAGCAAAGTTTATTCAGCGGGCGAAACGTATTTCATTCCGGCGGGCTTGCGTCATCAAATTACGTTGCACGCGGGCTATTCGGAAGTGGATTACGTCGACGACCCGCTTGACGGAGAGGAAATTACAATGGATAACAAAGTTATTGCAGGACTGCAAACGATTGTAACGGAGCTTGCTCAGCAGGCGGACGGGCATTTGATTCAGTCGCGGCTGTTCGCTAGTCAAGGTTTAAGCAAACTCGCTAAACAATACGAGGAACATGCCGCCGAGGAAAGAGGCTATGTCGTCAAGTGCATCGACCGTTTGATTGATTTGGGCGTCGAGGTCAAACTGGAGGCTAAAAAGCCCGCGCCGATTATCTGCGACGCCGTAGAGTATATCAAGCACGATTTGCAAGTTTCAAAGGACGGCTTAGCGTGGCTCAAGGAAATTGTCATCGCCGCGCAGGACGACCCGACAACTTACGACATCTTGAAGGATTACTATCAAGACGAGGAAGGCGATATGTATTGGGCTGAACAACAGATCACGCTCGTCAATTTCATTGGCAAGCAGAATTGGTTCGCTAAACAGCTCTGAAACTTCCTTAACCAAATAAAAATCCCCTTCCGACTTTGGAGGGGGAAATTTTTTTATAAGACCTTCTGCAGTGCTTGCCCAGTGTAAGAGCCTTCGACACGGGCAACTTCTTCGGGCGTGCCACAGGCTACGACTTCGCCGCCCTTCAAGCCGCCGTCGGGTCCAAGGTCGATAATGTAATCCGCGCATTTAATCACGTCTAAGTTGTGTTCAATGATAATGACGGTATCGCCGCGTTCGACCAGTCGTTCAATCACGTCGATTAATTTCTTAACGTCGTCGAAGTGCAAACCGGTCGTCGGCTCGTCCATTATGTAGATATTCGCCGCCCTGCCGAGTGGTCGCGCCAATTCATAGGCAAGTTTGACGCGTTGAGCCTCGCCGCCGCTGAAGGTGTTCGCGGGCTGTCCGAGTTCGATATAACCTAAGCCAACGTCGTGGAGGACTTGAAGCATACGTTTAATCGTCGGGACGTTCGCGAAGAATTCCAAAGCCTCGTCAACGGGCATGTTCAGTACGTCGGAAATATTCTTGCCCTTGTAGGTGACCTCCAAAGTCTCGGCATTGAACCTCGCGCCCTTGCACACGTCGCAGGTAACGTAGACATCGGGCAGGAAGTTCATCGGGATTTTGAGGACGCCAT
>JACXWG010000082.1 GCA_014764605.1 Quinella sp. 1Q5
GACCGCCGTAAACAGGAGGCTGAAGAAACTTTCCAAGCCGAGCTAACGACTAAACTGAACGACTTCATGCAATCCGCCGAAGAAGAGACCGTCGAACACGTCGAGACGAAGACTCAGGAGCGCGAAAAAGATTCCGTAGAAGATGACATCCGCGACAGGCTACGCGGCTTTTCTAGGACGATACCGGCGTTCCTCATGGCTTACGGCGACATTGACAATCCTGCCACGCTTGCCACGTTCGATAAGATTATTCCCGATGAATCATTCCGAGAGCTTACGAGCATTTCCCTTGACGAGTTCCGCTATCTTCGCGACGTGGGAAATCTTTTCGACGCCGTGACCTTTGATGATTCGGTTAAGGAGTTCTTGAATCTGCGCCGCAACCTTGCTGACTACTTCGACGAGACGCATACCGAGGATATTTTTGACTATATCCCGCCGCAGAAGACCAATCAGATATTCACGCCACGCGAGACCGTCGACCAAATGCTTGCGGGTCTGGAGGAGGATAGCCCCGGCTGCTTCGACGACCCGAACAAAACTTTTATCGATTTGTACATGAAATCGGGCTTGTTCGCCGCCGAGATTGTCAAGCGGCTCTATCGTAGCCCGCGCCTTAAAAAACTCTTCCCAGACAAGGCTAAGCGATTGAATCACATCTTCGCCGAGCAAGTTTACGGCGTGGCTCCTACCGAAATCATCTACCGCATCGCCACGAATTATATCTTAGGCTTCGGAATCAAAATCGATAAGCACAACTTCCGGCAAACTGACACCCTAGCCGCCGTCAAGGAAGATAAACTTAACGAGTTGTTGGAGGAGCTTTATGGTTGACTTCGACGCGCCGCCGCTTAAAGAGGTCTTGCCGATATTGTCACGTGGCTTGAAAGTAGACGAATTGCCTAAGCCGCGAGCACTAAAAGACGACGCCGAAAAATTTTTGCGCAAGAGGACAATCGCTGAAGTCTTCACGCCGAGCCATGTAGTTAAGCAGATGATTGACGCCATAGACGACGGGCAGATTGATTCAACGTGGCTGGAGATTGCTTGCGGCGAGGCTCCTTTTATCACCAACCGCTATGACGCAGAGTCGGGAGACATAATCGCCCGCGACCAAAGAACCGGTATCCTAGACAGGAAACTTAGCCGCATTCCCGCCGCCGTCGACAAATTCACGTGGGCAAGTCATGCTGTGCAAAGCGTCTACGGTTGCGAACTGCAGGACGATAGCTTATTGATTGCCCGCGCCAATGTCTTGCTGACTGTTGCCGAGTTCGTAGAAGACATCACCGCCGCCGAGCTTGAGGAGCTTGCCGAGATTATCAGCTGTAATTTTTGGCGCACAGACATTTTAAAGCCGCCGCAGTTGTCCTTGTTCGAGGCGACTGATTGGAATACCGGCGACGAATTCTTTTTGGGAGGAACGGACATGAAATTTGACTTCGTTATTGGCAACCCGCCCTATCAAGACGACACCATAGGCGACAACAAGACTTTCGCGCCGCCGGTCTACAACAAATTCATGGACGCGGCTTATAAGGCTGGCGTTAAGGTGGAGTTAATCACGCCTGCGCGGTTCCTGTTCGACGCGGGAGCCACGCCCAAAGACTTTAACCGCCGTATGCTAAATGACCCGCACTTGAAGGTTATCGACTACGCGCCCAAGGCGACCAAATACTTTAAAGGCGTGGACATCAAAGGCGGCGTGGCTATCACCTTGCACGACGAGACAAGGACTTTCAAGCCGATTGGAACGTTCATTCCCTTTGAACAGCTTAAGACCATTCATCAAAAGGTTGTAGTCGATGATAAGAACTTCCGCCCGTTCAATGAAATTATTTACTCACGAACAATTTATAGACTAACGGAAAAAGTCCACAAAGATTTTCCAGGCGCTAAAAATAATTTGAGTAATGGACACCTTTACGACATGTCGACTAACATTTTTAATTTGCTTCCGTATATTTTCTTTGACGTTAAGCCAGACGACGGACACGAATACATTCAAATTCTTGGGCTGTTGAAAATGCGCCGCGCTTTTAAATGGATTCGCCGCGACTACGTAAACAATCCTGAGCCGTTGACTAAGTTTAAAGTCTTTGTACCTGCCGCCAATGGGTCGGGTGCGTTGGGTGAAGTGTTGAGTACGCCGCTTGTCGGCTCGCCGCTTGTCGGCAGCACAGAGACCTTTATAACGGTTGGAGCGTTCGATACGCGGGCGGAGGCGGACTCTTGCATAGCCTACATAAGGAGCAAGTTTTGCCGCGTCATGTTAGGCCTTCTTAAGTTCACACAGCATAATACGGCTGAGACGTGGGCAAAGGTTCCAATGCAAGACTTCAACCCAGCGACGAGCGATATAGATTGGGGCGGCGACGTGGACGGGCAACTTTATCACAAATACAAACTGACGGCGGCGGAGATAGCGTTCATCGAGACGCACGTTAAGGAGATGACTTGAGCCTTGCAAAAAGTTTGGGCGTATGATAGACTGCGCCCGTAGATTTAGAAGCTACATGTTGTAATCACAGTGACCCGACATGAAAAGAACCCCGAGCTGCCAACTCGGGGTTCAAACGTCTCACGACGCTGTTCGTTTTCCAGTTTAACGATAACCATTGTGCTCTGTCTCTTGTCTTTAGCGGTTGTTGCGGTTGTTGCGCTTGTCGAGCCACTTGCAGACGACGTGGGAGATAATGTTCCCGACGACCGTTGCTCCGACTGTCACGAGAAATGTTGTAATCACAGGTTTCACCTCCTTTCAAACGCTAGAAGGTTGACCCAAACATGAGAATCATTTTAGCGGAAAGAATTTGGCGGGGCAAGCGGCTTGAAAAAGTTTTAGTCGTGTGATAGACTACGCCCGTAGATTTGAAAGCTACACAACGTAATCACTGAAACAACGGCAAAAAGAACCCCGAGCTAGCGACTCGGGGTTCAAACGTTTATAAGCGTCTTCTCGTTTTGCAGAGTAACGATAACTACTGTGCTCTATCTCTTATCTATCGAGCCACTTGCAAACGACGTGGGAGATAATATTCCCGACGACGGTCGCTCCAACCGTTACAAAGAACAACGTAACCACTGAATTCACCTCCTTTCAGGAAACGAGAAGGGAACCAACGGCGGACGCTATTCTAACGAAAAAATTTTTATAAGGCAAGGAGATGACTTGATGACAATCGCTGAGGTTTGCGTCAATGTTGCGGCTAACAGCGTTCGACAAAATTTTACATACCGTGTGCCCGAAGGCTTGAAATATTTGGCGGCGGGCTGGCGGGTGGTGGTTCCGTTCGGCGCGAAGACTTTTGACGGCTTTGTAATGAGTGTGCAGGAGGTCGACGACGCGACGACATTTGATTTTGAATTAAAGGACATAGCCGAGGCAATCGACGAGGAGCCGTGGTTTACGCCAGAGATGATGAGCGCGGCGCGTTGGCTGTCGGAGTTTTATTTATGTCCGCTGTCAATGGCAATGGGCTTGTTTATGCCGGGGCGACGCGGCAAAAGAATTTCCGCACGCTTTGAACGAGTCTTGACGCTTGCTAAGGAATTCGACGAGCAGACGTTTGGAAGGACACCCGCACGCTTGCGACTACTGAAGTTGATAGCGGAAGTCGGCGAACTTCGATTAAGCGGGCAAAAAATTTCAGCGGCGATGGTCAAAGCTTTGGTCGAGGCGGGCTACGTCAAAATTGAGCAACGGCGAATGACACGCGACAGCTACGCTAAGATAAAATCGGTGCCGCGCAGGTTCGATTTGACGGCGGAGCAAGTCACAGCTATTAACACGGTCGAAAGGTTTTTGACGGCGCGGAAGTTCCAAGGGTTCCTATTGCACGGCGTGACGGGTTCGGGCAAGACGCAAGTTTACATTGAGCTGACGAAGATAACGCGGCAAATCGGACGGCGTGTGATAATCCTTGTACCGGAAATTGCATTGACAGGACAAATCGTTGCGAACTTTAAGGCTTACTTCGACGGCGTGGCAGTGATTCACAGTCGGCTAAGCGTTGAGGAACGTAGCGAAACTTTCCACAGGATACGCGGCGGCGAGGTCGGAATTGTAATCGGGGCACGGTCAGCACTGTTCACGCCAATTGAGAACGTCGGCTTAATCGTCGTCGACGAGGAACAGGACAGCTCTTATAAGCAGGACACGACTGCGCCGCGTTATCATGCTTGCGTAGTGGCGGAGGAATTCGCGAAATTTCATGGGGCGGCAATCGTCTTTGGTTCAGCGACACCGAGCGTAGAGAATTTTTATCGGGCGACGCGTGGCGAACTCATCTTGCTAAAAATGCCGCGACGTGTGCTGAATAATCCGTTGCCGGTCGTTGAGTGCGTGGACATGCGCGGCGAATTAAAAAGCGGCAATCGTGAAGTTCTAAGCCGAGCACTAGTTGAGCTGTTGAAAAAGACTTTGGCGGAAGGGCAGCAGGCGATAATCCTCTTGAATCGTCGCGGCTGGTCAACGGTTGTAATGTGCAGGGCTTGCGGGGCGGTCGCTAGGTGCGCTGATTGTGGAATGCCTATGACTTATCACGCAGACGGAATGTTGCGTTGCCATCGTTGCGAAGTGGAAGCCGAGCCGCCGACGGTTTGTCCTGTGTGCGGTTCGCGGCATATAAAATTCCTCGGCACGGGCACGGAGAAATTGGAACGGGCGTTGAAAGGGTCCTTACCACGGGCTAGGGTCTTGCGAATGGACAGAGACTCGACGGGCGGCAAGTTCGGACATCAAAAAATTTTGGACGCGTTCGCGGCTCACGAGGCGGATATACTCTTCGGCACGCAAATGGTCGCCAAAGGACACGACATCAACGGCGTCACGGCAGTCGGGGTTCTTAATGCGGACTCAGCGTTGAGCTTTTCAAACTTCAGAGCGGCGGAGAATTGTTTCACGCTGATAACACAGGCGGCAGGGCGTGCAGGTCGAGCCAACTTGCCAGGCAAAGTTATCGTGCAAGCTTACAACGTCGAGGCAGCGGCGATTCGATTCGGTTGCGAACAGAGCTACGAGAAATTTTTTGCCAACGAACTTCCGCAACGCAAAGAAGCGTTCTTCCCGCCGTTCTGTCGAATGGTTAAGCTAATCTTCATGAACAAGGACGAGGCTAAGGCTAAGGACTTCGCAAAAAAGATTCGGGCGGCGTTCCGAGCGGAGGTCTCCAAAGAAATCTTCGGACCGATACCGGCGGCAATCGCAAACCTTCGCGGGGTTTATCGGTTCGTGCTGTTGATTAAGACTTTGGACTTGCCGAGCGTGCGAAACTTCTTGCTTGCTCACGGCTTGCCCATGCGCGATGACATCATCATTGACATTGACCCTTTGACGACGGATTAACTTGACCGAATCAAGACGATACCTTAAAATAAGCTGAAAAAATTCAAGGGGGGAAATTGTCTTGGCTAGGAGAGTTTTAATCGGCGTGCTGATGATTCTTTTAAGCGCGTCGATTTTTTCTGTGGCGGACGCGAAGAAAATTCCTGATACGTGGCGGCTCGATGGCAATGCGTCGGCGGAGCTTAGAAACTTCCGATTGATGACGGACGATTGGCAAAACACATTACGCGGCAAGGAACCAACTCGGCAGGACTTGGATAGTCTTCGTGCTTCGGCAAGTGGGCAGCCGTCGTTAGCCGCCTTGAAGACGCTTTACGATAAGATTCACGAGCTTGAGCCGGACGCAAAGATTTTCATGATTGACTTGCGGCAGGAAAGTCACGGCTTCGCGAATTCGTTGCCAGTCAGTTGGTACGTCGAACACAACGCCGCCAATGCAGGAAAGACTACCGCCGAAGTCTTAAAGGATGAAGTTACACGCTTAAAAAGTTTGCGCGGCGTGGATACGACCTTTAAGCCTCTGGGCAACGCCGACGAGAAAGCCTTCAAGCCGATAACGATAATTCCTCGCGTGGTTCAGATCGAACGCGACGCCGCTGAGGCAGTCGGCTTTACTTATGCACGGTTTGCGGCGGCTGATATGCAATTCCCTGCGCCCGAACTCGTCGACGATTTTATAATCTTCGTAGCCAACCTTCCGGCGGACGCGTGGTTGCACTTTCACTGCCAAGCCGGACACGGACGTACAACAACTTTCCTTGTCATGTACGACATAATGAAGAACCCTGGCTTATCACTTGAGGACATTTGTAAGCGTCAATACCTCTTGGGCGGCTCAAATCTTCTGCTTGAACCTGAAGGCGACGATTGGAACTCGAAGATGGCTCGCGACCGTGCAAAAAAGATTCGGCTGTTCTATGAATACGTTCAAGGCACGCGGGCGGAACAAATCGGCTTGCAGTGGTCTGAGTGGTTGGAGACTAAGCAATGAAAAAATTCTTCCTGATATGTGCGGCGTTGATGATTCTGTCGACAAGCTCAGCTAAAGCGTCGTACGCGGACATTTTGAACAACGCCGAACTGTATCCGACTTCGACGGGAGTGTACTATTGCGACGAGGTCGTTTGGCGGACGCTCAATCAGATAACCTACGACGGCATGTCGACCTACGATAAAGTTTTGGCGTGCTATAATTATCTCGTCGACACTTGCACCTATGGCGATAACGTCTTGCGGCTGGATTTCCCAGAGGACAATGGCACGGCTCGCGCTTACGGAATGTTAGTTGGGCACGTCGGGTCTTGTGATGATTATTCTTGTGCGTTCGCGGCGTTGGTGCGGGCTATCGGCTTAAACTGCTACACGGTCTATGGGCAGACGGCTCGCGCTGATGGCGGCTACACGGGGCATATCTGGTGCGTTATTGCGATTGACGGCGTGGAATACGTCTTCGACCCGCAGATTGATGATAACATTGGCGGCAGTAGCTACTATCGCTTTTGCGTGACCTATGAAGATACGCCTGGTTCATACTATGATTCCGAAGTGCGTTGGGGTTATTTCGAGCCTTTTTATTGATTGGAGACGATGACAATTAGTACAGACGAGCTTGCAAAGCAAATTTTAAACACGGTCGGCGGTAGCGGCAATGTCCTTTATTCCAACGTGATTCAGGCGACAAACTGCATGACACGTTTAAGGCTTCAGCTGATTGAAAAGAACGACTACATGATTGAGGCGTTGAAGAAAATCGAAGGCGTGCTTGGCGTCAATGAGGACGGCGACGAAGTGCAAGTTATCCTCGGCGTCGGCAAAGCTACGAACGTAACCAACGCAGTCAATAAGATTCTGGAGGCAACAAACACCGTCAAGGGCGGCACAATCACAATCGGCGACGGCAAGGCATTGCATGATAAGATTCGCGCCCAAAACGCCACGCCCGTTAAGCTGTTCTTCAAGAAGATTGCCAGTATCTTTACTCCGCTGATACCTGGCTTTATCGCCTGCGGTCTGATTACGGGGATTGTCAGTTGCATGGTAAAGATTTCTCCCGCGCTTGCCGACGAAAAGGGAATTCAGCTTGCAATGGTTGCCGGCAACGCAGTCTTCTGGGGCATGAATTTATTCGTTGGCATTAACGCGGCTAAGATTTTCGGCGGCTCCCCGATTCTCGGCGGTGTGCTTGCGGCGTTGATGACGCATCCCGGTCTTGCCGACATAAGCATTTTTAACACACCATTTGTACCCGGTCGCGGCGGCGTCATCTCGGTTATAATCGTTGCGGCGTTCGGGGCATGGCTCGAAAACAAGTTGCATAAGATTATCCCCGAAATGTTTGACCTGTTCTTGACGCCTCTAGTTACAGTTCTAATCGCGGGCGCGGCGGCTGTCCTCTTGTTGCAACCAATCGGCGGCGCGTTATCAGACGCAATCGGCACGGCGGCGACTACGGCAATTCATTCGGGCGGCGCGGCTGTCGGATTCATCTTAGCGGGCGTGTGGTTGCCTTTGGTCATGCTGGGCATTCATCAGGCAATGACGCCCATTCACGT
>JACXWG010000083.1 GCA_014764605.1 Quinella sp. 1Q5
ATATTTTCATGATGTCTTCGATTTCCAATACCATCTATATCGCTCCTTTAATTGAAGTCCGCGTAAATTTTTTTCGCAAGCTGAGTGTTAAGGGCATGACCCGACGCCGACGCCACGATATGACATTGCAAGATACCCGCAAGCCTCATGTCTCCGATAACGTCCAAAATCTTGTGGCGCACGAGTTCATCGGGATAGTTTAATTCATTCAGCCAGCCCTCGTCGTTGTAGACGATGACATTTTCAAACGTGCCGCCCAGCCCCAATCCCATTGCTTGCAAAGCGTCAATCTCTTTCTCGTAAGCTATCGTCCTAGCCGGCGCAATCTCGCGTTCGTAAATGTCTTCGGTTATCTCGTAGTCGCCGTATTGAATGCCGATAAGCGGATGCGGATTGACTGAAACGAAACTCACGCGGAAGCCGTCATAGGGGAGAGCCATAACGAAACGCTTGCCCTCCTCGCCGTCGACGCGATAAATTTTTTCGACGCGAATAATCCTGCGCTCCTTGTCCTGTTCAACGACGCCCGCCGCCTTAATCATCTTAAAGAAGTCAATCGAGTTGCCGCTAAGGACTGGCGGTTCTTCCGCGTTGATTGCAACCAGGCAGTTATCGACGCTGCAAGCATTCAGTGCGCTCATCAAGTGTTCAATCGTGAAAACTTTTGCGCCGCCTTCTTCAAGAGTCGTCGCCCGCAATGTTGCCGTGACGTTCTTGGCGGTCGCGTGAATCTTTGGACGGTCGATTAAATCTGTTCGCAAAAAAATTATCCCGCTGTCAACGTCGGCTGACTTAAGCTCAAGGCGAACCTCTTTGCCCGAATGCAACCCGACACCGACGCAAGAAACGTTGCTCTTCAGAGTCCTTTGTCTCTGCAAGACTTAGCCCCCTTTCAGAAAAATTCCCGCTTATTATAGCATTAATGTTTTTTAGCGTCGACAAAATTTTTTTCGCAGGAAAGGGAAAACGCCTATGGCGTCGAAGTGTGCTTGCATGAGACAGGTACTTAGCGTTTTTATCAAAGAGTGGAAAATTTTTCTAGGAGTCGCGGCAGTCTTATCGTTGCAATTAGTTTCAGCGGGACAGCTCAGGTTGTGCGGAGCAGTTCTAATCGGCGCGTTGTTGAATTTTTTTTATTGGCTGTCGACAGCCGCCCGCTTGGAAGCCGCCACGAACTCGCCCGCGCCTCAAGCAAAGAAGATTATGTTAATCGGATTGCTCCTGCGGCTCGGAATGGTTTTCGCAGTCTTGGCAATCGCCGTGCACATTGCTACGGAATTATTCTTAGCGGCGGCAGTGTCCTTCGGTGTGTTTTATCTATCGACGCTATTTGTTCTGGCTCGCTCCGAGGTCAAACGAAAGTTTTAGCTCGGAGACTTTTATCACAGCAAAAAAATCTGGCGTGTTATGATTGCGCATGAGATAAAGGGGGTGAGTCGCCCGCTCGGAAATCTTAAGCAAAGGAGGTGAATGTATGCATGAAATTGGTGTCCGCGAGACGATAAACTTTCTCGGCTTGACGTTCAACATCGAGACGCTAAAGATGACGTGGTTGGCAATGATAATCGTGATTGCGGTCGCATGCCTTGCCACACGAAACTTAAAGGTCGTCCCGCAAGGCTGGCAACTTTTCGTCGAGATGATTATTGAATGGCTCCACAGTCAGATTGATGCAATGATGGGTCGCCGCGGCAGAAGTCTTGCCCCGCTAATCGTCGGGCTGTTCATGTTCTTGCTTGCGAGTAACTTAATTGGACTAGTGCCGCTCATGGCGTCGCCGACTAACGACCTAAATACGACGCTGGGGCTTGCGCTGTTAGTCGTGGTGCTCGTCCACTGTCTCGGCTTGTATTTCAAGGGCGGTCATTATATCGCGCACTTCTTCCAACCAACGCCGGTCTTCGTAATCATCAACATGATTGAAGAAATCGCCAAACCGATAACGCTTGCCTTCCGTCTATTCGGAAACATTCTCGCGGGCGAAATCCTAATCATCGTCTTGCTTAAGCTCATGCCGATATGGATGCCGATACCGTTGGTTGCGTGGCTGGCGTTCAGTATCTTTATCAGCTGTGTGCAAGCAGTTATCTTCACAATGCTTAGCATGGCTTACCTTGCAAACGCTGTAAGGGAAGACCACGCCGAAGAATAATTTTTTTATGTCTAAGGAGGACTTTTTAAAATGGAACATGCGATTATGGTAGCAGCAGCACTTTTGGGAGCAGGTATTACTATGGGCTTAGCGGCAATCGGCGCGGGCGTCGGTGACGGTCTTGTAACCAGCAAATTCATCGACGGCATCACCCGTCAGCCCGAAGCCAAAAATACGCTCTTCACCAATACGCTTATCTCCGTCGGCTTAATCGAGGCTATGGCGATTATCGCAACGGTCGTAGCTCTCATCATGCTCTACGCCAACCCGCTTCTTTAATGCGCAACGCGAGAGGCGCACTTAAAGGGGTGATTTGTTTTGATTGAAATTAACGCAACGATTCTCGCGCAAATTCTCAACTTCCTAATCTTGGTCGTCATCTTGCGTGCGGTTGCTTATAAACCAGTGGCGCGGCTCCTTCAGCAACGTTCGGACAAAATCCGCAACGACTTAGAACAAGCGGACGCCGATAAGAAAGCCGCCGAACAAACCTTGACGCAATACAAAGCACAGCTCGCCGACGCCCAAAAGAAAGCTCAAGCCATCGTCGAGAAAGCAAACGTAACCGCCCGTCAAGAACACGACGCCGCAGTAGCCGAGACGCGCAAGGAAATCGAACGCATGAAGCAGACTGCGCAAGCCGAGATTGAGAACGAACGCAACCGCGCCTTTGAGGAAATGAAATCGCAAATCGTCACGCTTAGTTTGGCGGCGGCGGGCAAGGTCGTTTCCAAAAACCTCGACACCAAAGAGAACGATAAGCTTGTAAACGAATTCATTTCCAGCTTGAACAAAGACATGTTCGCCGATATGAAGTGAGGTGGCAACGTGCTTAACATTCAGCTTGCCTCCAAATATGCCACGGCGATTTTCGAGATTGCTAAGGACGAGAACAACCTTGACGGCTACGACAAAGACTTAAGCCGAGTTCGCGCTGATGTCTTCGATATTCCAGAAGCCGTGAAGTTCTTCCAAAATCCGCTTGTCCCTCAGCAAGCCAAGAAAGATTTACTCAAGCGGGCGTTCGATAAAGAAATCTCCGCAACCGTCATGAACTTCCTAATGCTCCTAGTCGATAAGAAACGTATCGGCGTCTTCAAAGAGATTCACGACATCTTTACATCGCTGAAGAACAAGGAGCAGGGAATTTTAATCGCGGACGTGACGACGGCTTTTACCCTAAGCAAGAAACAACAAGACGCGCTAATCAAAAAGCTCACGACGCTGACGGGACGCAAGATTAAAGTTCGCACTCATAAGGACGCCTCGATTTTGGGCGGACTCATTTTAAAGATTGGCGATAAGCGAATCGACGGTTCAGCCGCCGGTCGCCTACGCGCCTTGCAAAATTCTTTGTCAGTCAATTCGATAGGAATTTGAGGTGACGAAACAAATATGAAGATAAATCCAGATGAAATCACTGCCATAATTAAGGAACAGATTAAGAATTACAACGTTGACTTGAATGTTGACGAGGTCGGCACGGTCATTGAGATTGGCGACGGCATTGCGCACATTCACGGGCTAGATAAGGCTATGTCGGGTGAGTTGCTCGACTTCGGCGACGATATTTTTGGTCTCGTCCTTAACCTTGAGCAAGATAACGTCGGTGCGGTTATTCTCGGTCGCGACAACGAGATTAAGGAAGGTCACACCGTTAAACGCACGGGCAAGATTATGCAGGTTCCAGTCGGCGAAAATATGATTGGGCGCGTCGTTGATGCCCTCGGTCGTCCGATTGACGGCAAAGGACCGATTCAAACGACTAAGGCTCGTCCGGTCGAGTTCAAGGCTCCAGGCATTGCGGACAGGAAATCAGTTCATGAGCCGTTGCAGACGGGCTTAAAGGCAATCGATGCGCTCGTGCCGATTGGTCGTGGTCAGCGCGAATTGATTATCGGCGACCGCGGCATTGGCAAATCGGCTATCGCTATCGACACCATCATTAACCAGAAGGGGCAGAACTGTATCTGCGTTTACGTGGCGATTGGTCAGAAGGCGTCGACTGTTGCCCGCGTCGTTAAGACGTTGGAAGATCATGGCGCAATGGAATATTCAATCGTCGTTGCGGCGACTGCGGCTGACTCTGCTCCGCTCCAATACCTCGCGCCGTATTCGGGCGTCACTATGGCGGAATACTTCATGTATGAGAAGCACGGGCACTGCCTCTGCATTTACGATGACTTGACTAAACACGCAGCGGCTTATCGTGCGATGTCCTTGCTGTTGAGGCGTCCTCCTGGTCGTGAAGCTTACCCTGGCGACGTTTTCTATCTGCATTCCAGACTTTTGGAACGCGCCGCAAAGTTAAGCGACAGACTCGGTGCAGGCTCCATTACCGCTTTGCCGATTATCGAGACGCAGGCGGGCGACGTTTCCGCTTACATTCCCACGAACGTTATCTCAATTACGGACGGGCAAATCATGCTTGAGACCGACTCTTTCTATTCGGGCATTCGTCCAGCAATCAGCGTCGGCTTGAGTGTCTCTCGCGTCGGCGGCAGTGCACAGATTAAAGCAATGAAACAAGTTGCGGGCACAATGCGTCTTGACCTGGCGCAGTACAGAGAGCTAGCCGCGTTCGCGCAATTCGGCTCCGACCTCGACAAGGCGACTAAGGCTCAACTCGACCGCGGCGCACGCATGGTTGAGACGCTTAAGCAGTCGCAGTACTCGCCGCTTGCCGTTGAAGACCAAGTCTTAACGATTTACACGGCGGTTAAGGGGTTCTTAGCTGATATTCCCGTTGACAAGGTCGTAACCTTCCACGGCGACTTTATCAAGTTCATGCACGCGAATCATCCTGACATCGGCAAGAAGATTGCGGAGAAGAAAAAGCTTGACGACGCACTTGAGGCTGAGATGAAGGCGGCAATCACCGAATTTAAAGAGACAGTCACCTACAAGGTTGCGGAGTGAGGCGGTGGCGTAAATGGCAAATTTACAACACATACGCCGCCGAATTAAGAGCGTCAAGAACATACAGAAGATAACCAACGCCATGGACATGATAGCGCGTTCGAGATTCAATGCGGCGCGTGATGCCCTGCTGTTGAACGTCCCCTACGTCGCTAAGACTAAGGAAATCATGCGGCGGGTTATGTCTCAAATGCGCGGTCAAGAGTACGAGCACCCGTTCATCAAGACACGCGCCGAACTCATTGCCGAACAGCAGGAAGGCGCAGGAAAGTTCTTGTTCATAGTCATTGCGTCCGATAAGGGGCTGGCGGGTTCGTTCGCAAGTAACGTCTTCAAATCGGCGCACGATACGATTGAGTACGACGGCACCGAGGCAAGCACTTCCCTTGACGATGACGGCGACGACGAAAATTTCCACAAGAAAAATTTCGACGCGCTTAAGGGAATTAAGCCGACGGGTAAACGGACGCCAAAGCAACAGCGGCAGATGAGTGCTACGGGTGGCATAGCTAAGGCGGCAACTCATAAAGGCGGGGCAGATTCCCGCACCAATGTCTCCGTTGCCCGCGAATACAACGACGCGGCTTACATTGACGGCATCGAACTTATCACGGTCGGCAGGAAGGCTACCACCCACTTTAAGCAACGCGGCTATAATATCATCAAAAGCTATCACGGCATAAGCGAGCGTCCGCAATACAAGTACGCCAAAGAAATTACCGATTTGGTTATGGAACGGTTCGCGAGCGGCGAGATTATCGACGTGACTTTGATTTATACTCAATTCAAGTCGGCGATAAGTTGTGTGCCTGACGACGTGACGTTGCTCCCGATTGTCACTGATGACTATGCAAAGGCAAGCACGAATCTTAAAGAGGAATATATTTACGAGCCAGACGCCGTGTCGCTTTTGGATAAGTTCATGCCGCGAAGGATTGCCACGAGGATTTATGGCGCAATGCTTCACTCGGCGGCGTCGGAGCTGTCCTCAAGAATGAACGCAATGAGCAACGCCACTGATAATGCGCAAGAACTCGTCGGCAGGCTCAATCTCTTCTACAACAAAGTTCGTCAAGCGGGCATCACCAACGAGATTAACGAGATTGTCGGCGGTGCCAACGCGCTTGAATAAAGGAGTGAAAAAAATTTGGCGAAAGGTAAAGTGGTTCAGGTTATCGGCGCGGTCGTCGACATTGAATTTCCAGTCGGCGAACTGCCCGAAATCTTGAACGCGGTAACTATAAAAGGTAAGTCCGGCAATGTGGAGATAGACCTTGTCGCAGAAGTCATGCAACATTTAGGCGACGGCGTCACCCGTTGCATTGCAATGAGTTCGACGGATGGACTTGTTCGCGGCATGGAGGCTGAGGACACCGGCGCACCGATTACGATTCCCGTTGGCGAAGAGTGCTTAGGGCGAGTCTTCAATGTTTTAGGGCAAACCGTCGACAACAACCCTAAACCCGTCGGCAACAAACACTGGAGCCCGATTCACCGCAAAGCCCCGACATTTGAAGAGCAAGAGACTTCAACGCAGATACTTGAGACTGGTATTAAGGTCGTCGACTTGATTGCTCCCTACTCTCGCGGCGGCAAGACAGGTCTCTTTGGCGGCGCGGGCGTCGGCAAAACGGTTATCATAATGGAGCTTATCCACAACATCGCAACGGAGCACGGCGGCTACTCTGTCTTCTCTGGCGTCGGCGAACGTACTCGCGAAGGCAATGACCTTTGGTCGGAGATGACTGAATCGGGCGTTATTGATAAAACGGCTCTGGTTTATGGGCAGATGAATGAACCGCCTGGAGCTCGTATGCGCGTCGGCTTGACGGGCTTGACTATGGCTGAATACTTCCGCGACGAATTGGGCAAGGACGTTCTGTTATTCATCGATAACATCTTCCGTTTCATTCAGGCAGGCTCTGAAGTCTCGGCTTTGCTAGGTCGTATGCCGTCCGCCGTCGGTTATCAGCCAACTCTTACTAACGACGTTGGCGCGTTGCAGGAGCGTATCACTTCTACTAAGCGCGGTTCGATAACGTCCGTGCAAGCTGTTTACGTTCCCGCTGACGACTTGACTGACCCGGCACCGGCCGCGACGTTTACGCACCTTGACGCGACGACAGTTCTTAGCCGTCAGATTGCGGAGCTTGGCATTTATCCCGCCGTTGACCCGCTCGACTCGACAAGCCGTATCCTTGACCCAAACGTAATCGGGCGCGAACATTACGAAGTTGCTCGCGGCGTGCAGGCGGTCTTGCAGAAATATAAAGAACTTCAAGACATAATCGCGATACTCGGCATGGAAGAGCTTTCAGACGACGACAAGTTGACAGTCAGCCGCGCAAGAAAGATTCAACGTTTCTTGTCGCAACCGTTCTTCGTGGCGGAAGTCTTCACGGGTTCACCCGGCAAATATGTTCCGCTTAAAGATACGATTCGCGGCTTCAAAGAAATTCTTTCCGGCAAATACGACGACTTGCCCGAAGCGGCATTCTATATGGTCGGCGGCATTGAGGAGGCCGTTGCTAAGGCTGAGAAACTCAAGGAGGCGT
>JACXWG010000084.1 GCA_014764605.1 Quinella sp. 1Q5
AGGCGGCTGTTTCTAAGAAGAAATTTCTGCCGTAAGCGTAAAGACCTTCCGGATTGACGAAACGCACTAGAGTTATCTGACCGATTTCCGTCTGATTGCCGCCCGCAGGAGTATCTGATACTCTTCCGTCCGAACTTATGACCAGACTGCTTATTGGGGCGTTCTCGTCCAATGTGATATTCGGAATGAGCAAGTAGCCATCGCTAGTCACCAGTCGTCTATCCGAATCGAGTTTAAAGGAGCCGTCGCGAGTATAAGCCGTGGTGCCGTCGGGCAACTGCACTTGGAAGAAGCCGTCGCCTTGAATGCCAACGTCGCTGGGGTTATCAGTCGTCTGCAACGGTCCTTGGGTGAATACTCTGTGCGTCGCGGCAACCTTAACGCCTAAGCCGACTTGCAGTCCTTGAGGATATTGCGTGCCATTACCAGAGGTGCCGCCCGCATCGCGCAGGGTTTGATAAAGCAAGTCTTGGAACTCGGCGCGAACCTTCTTGTTGCCGTAGGTGTCGACGTTTGCAATATTGTGCGCGACTATGTCCATATTTGTCTGCTGCGCCTTCATGCCAGACGCCGCCGACCACAACGCTCTCATCATAACTGAACATCTCCCTTTATTCGTTTAACTTCTGTTGCTTCTCTTTCAAATTCTATATCGGAGAAATTTTAGCCCGCATTAAAAACTTTTGCAAGCTCCGAAAAAAATTCTTATTTGCCATAAGTTTTTCAGTATGGGTTGATATAATCTGCCAAAATTAAAACAGAATTAACGAGGTGGAAGAAATGAACGGAAGGCGAATTCTTTGGACGCTGCTATTGATTTTCGCCGTGTGCTTTTCCAATCTCTGTTCAGCTACAGCACTGAAGTACGGCGACAGAGGCAGTCAAGTCAAAGAGATTCAAGAATATCTGATTGCGCAAAATCTCTTGCACGTCGCGGCGGACGGCGTTTACGGCTCGGCGACGGTTAATGCTATCAAAGACTTTCAATCCGCGCTCGGCCTAGAAGTCGACGGCGTCTGCGGTGCGGAAACTTATAAACTCCTGTGGGCGGCGGCCTTCGATAAGATTGACATAACGACTTACCAGCCCGGCGATTATGTTCCCGAACCTCCCCGAAGCGTCAGTGCAGTCGTTAATTCGGTCGATGAAGTCAGTACTGTTCTAAGCGCGGTGAATACGGTCAAAGAAATCGTTCAATATGCGGGCATTGGCGACACAATTAAGCTCGGTATGGAGGGCGATGGCGTAGTTCATCTTCAGAACAAACTGGCTGAGCATGGCTTTTACGACGGAGAAGTTGACGGCGTGGCTGATGAGGATACGATTGACGCCTTGAAAGATTTCCAGAGCAGTCGCGGCATGAAGGCGGACGGCATTTGCGGACGCAGAACTTATTCGGCTCTCGACGAAGAAGAGTATACTCTTCCTAATCCAAACGATTACGAGTTCCATGGCGACGTTCCTGAATTCAGCAGAGTTATCCGCGTCGAGGCAACGGCTTACAGCAGTGCACAACCGGGTTTGAGTGCTTACACGGCAACGGGAACCCTTTGCAGGCATGGCGTCATAGCGACTGACCCCTTTGTTATTCCGCTCGGCACCAGAGTTTATATCCCCGGCTACGGCTACGCGGTGGCTGAGGACACGGGCGGCGCGATTGTCGGTCATAAAATCGACGTGGCGTTTGATACCCTTGCCGAGTGCTACGAATTCGGCAGACAGTTCATTGATATTTACATCATCGAATAACGAATCAAACAAAAAGTCCCTCGCACGTTGCGGGGGATAATTTTTTTGCTTAGAGTGTTTATCAAAGCGACAAGGACTTAACCCAGTTGCTTAACGTAGCTTTATCAGTGCGACCGCGGAAAACTTGCCCCTGAACCCAATTAACAAACTCCGCGCAGGATGGCTTGAGTTGATTGAGCGTTTGACCAAAGCCACTGCCGCCCGACGTAGCAAACAAAACAATCGTCTTGCCCGCGAAGTCGTAGCTCTCAAGAAAGCTGTTGATAATGTGCGGGGCGACATACCACCAAATCGGAAAGCCCAAGAAGATTGTATCGTAGTCGGCGACTTTCGCGCTTTTGTCGGCGAGTGCGGGGCGTGAATTAATATCCGCCATTTCAACCGAGCTACGCGATTGCGAATCGTTCCAATTCAAATCTTTTCCCGTGTAAGGCGTCGCGGGTTTAATTTCGTAAGTGTCAGCCCCGATTGCCTCCGCCAAAGTGTTAGCAAGCCTACGCGTGGAACCGCTTGCCGAAAAGTACGCTACCAAAGTTTTACTCATTTTAATACCTCCAAAGTTTTTTGTCCTAAATCAAGTTGAACATTATCGTGGGTGGCTTTTCCTGAATCGTAACGAAACCCCGCCTCTGTGACTGGTTGCTTATTCTTGTTGCCAATCATTGGCGGTCGCTTCAAGACATCTAATATGTCGTCAAGTTTCGCGCCGTCCTCAAACATCGAAATCACTCCTTTAATAGCCGAATACTTGCTTAGCCTTCTTCATGTTCTCGCGAATGTCTACGCCGAACGGGCAACGAGTTTCACAGACGCCGCATTGAATGCATTCGCCTGCATGATGACTCAACGCCGCATAATGTTCGCGGACCGTCTCCGGTATGGTGTCTTGCGCATGTGTCAAGTGCAAAAACTTCGTGACGTAAGCAATGTCAATCTTCTTGACGCACGGCGCACAGTGACTGCAGTAAACGCAATGCCCTTGCCAAGAAATTTTCGGGAAGCTCGCAAAGGTCAACGCGTAATCCTTCTCCGCGTCGGTTGCGTCTTCGTAGGCAATACTCTGCTTGAGTTGCTCAACCGAATGTGCGCCCGCCAAGACGACTGCCACGCCTGGACGACTTAACGCGTAGTGAATGCACTGGTTAGCCGTCAACGCCACGCCCGCCGGCGAAAGTTTAGAGTTCAACAAGTCGCCGCCGCCAAAACACTTCATGACAGTCACGCCCACGCCTAATCTTTGGCACGTCTCGTAAAGCCTCTGACGGTCTGGATTCATGTTTGTTAAGTGTTCCGCGTAATTTTTCTCGTTCCAAAGCTCTTCGACATCTTCGGACGCCGGCATCAAGTCATAGCACGGATTTACGCTGAACATCAAAACTTCAATGGCTCCGCTCTCGACAGCCGCCAATGCTACTTGCGGATTGTGACTACTCAAACCAATGTGATGAATCTTGCCCGCCGCCTTTAGCTCGCGTGCGTAATCCAAAATGCCGCCCGTCTCAATCGTCCGCCAATCGTCTAGCGCGTCGCAGTAGTGAATCATGCCAACATCAATGTAATCAGTCTGCAACTGCTCCAAAGACTCTTCAAAGCCAGCCACGACCTCGGCAAGCTTGCGCGTGCGCTTATACTGTCCGTCCTTCCACACCGAGCAGATATGAGACTGCGCAATAAATTTTTCCCGTCGACCGCGCAGAGCCTCGCCGACTGCCTTGCGAACGTTCGGATTAGGCGCGTACAAGTCAAAGTAGTTCACTCCCGCCGCCTCTGCCGCGTCGAAAAGTTTCTTAGTCATCTTGCAAGCGTCCTCGCCGAAGCCCTCACAACCCATGCCGATTTCGCTGACCTTCAAGCCCGTCTTGCCCAGCTCACGATAAATCATTTCGTCCACTCTCCTTTACACACGCCAAAAAATTAGACAGGAAGAAATTTTTTCCTGCCTTAAGAGGATGAGTTTTTCTTTTAAGCTTTGAAATAATCGTAATGCCCGCTGATGATTACGTCTAGCCGTCGTATTGATTGAAGAACTTTTTATTTTTTGATTGCTGTGTTATAATCGCGGCAAAAATTTAAGGAGTGATGACTATGAATCGACCTGCAAGCTCAAAATACGTGCCCGCTCTGCCCAACGACGACGATATTGACACTCAAACCAACTCTGCTAGCCCCAATTCCGTTAAAATCTATGACGGCGTCGCCGAATGCACCATGAATGACGCCGACACCATTAAAAATGTCAAAATCCGCGCTAAAGACCTCGCTCAAGAGAAACTTTTAAACAAACTCGCCGATTATGTCGACGGCTTCTTGCGCGATAGGCTTTTAACCTTCCCTGACGACGAAATTTTAGCTATCGCCAACGAAATTTATCATATCACCGACGTTAAGTATAATACCTTCGATTCTGGTCAAAAACTCCACGCCTTAATTGGCACGAGAAAGGAAGTTGATATTGTCAAAAACTCCACGCCTAAAGGCGGGAGCTTGTAAAAGCTCTTTTTGACTAGCCTAAGTCTTAACTGACTACGTTACCTGCGAATAGATAGGTACCGGCGGACGTAAATCCTAATCTGCCGCTCTACGGCTTATAGTTAAACAGTTCTTAGGGGTAGGAACGGTGCTGTAAGCATAAAAAACCGCAGGATAACATTGGCAAAGGATTGCAACGCTAGCGGGCGGCGGTCTGTTCCTATTTATCAGACATTATGCCCGCTCGCCTTCGGGCGATACCATTTAAAGGAGGGAAATGCGGCTCCTCCCCACAGCTAAAGCAGGGGGTATCCGCCGCACATATTTGATGAGCAAATGCCGCTTAAAGACATCTTCGCGGAGGTGGAAAAGAGATTGACTGAAGCAGAGACTAATACCTCAACCACGCTGACGCAAGCGGACGAATTGTTTAAGCCGCTCTGGTCAAGCAACTGCTCAACAAGGAGCAAGTCTCGCCGGGATTGAGCAGTGGGTTCTTTGCGGCGGATTTGACGCTGTGCCCTATATGGTCAAAAACTCCACGCCTAAAGGCGGGAGCTTGTAAAAGCTCTTTTTGACTAGCCTAAGTCTTAACTGACTACGTTACCTGCGAATAGATAGGTACCGGCGGACGTAAATCCTAATCTGCCGCTCTACGGCTTATGGTTAAACAGTTCCGAGGGGTAGGGACAGTGCTGTAAGCTAAAAAACCGCAGGATAACATTGGCGAAGGATTTTTACTCCGAGAGGAGGTGCACTCTTTGTTAGTGTACGTTATCAATCAGTATGGCAAACCTTTAATGCCTTGTTCAGCCAGAAAAGCCCGTGTGCTTTTGAAAGAAGGAAAAGCTATTGTCATTCGCCGCGAGCCGTTCACTATTCGATTAAAATTCGGCTCCAGCGGGTACAAACAACCAATAACTTTAGGAGTGGACGCGGGCGCAAAGCACATCGGTTTATCAGCGTCGACTGTCAAGCGTGAACTCTATTCGGCAGAAGTTGTACTCCGCACCGACATTACTGATTTGCTTTCAACCCGTCGGGAATTGCGCAGGGCAAGACGTAATCGCAAAACTCGTTACCGTCAACCGAGATTTTTAAACCGCGTCAAGGCAAAGAAACAAGGTTGGCTGGCTCCCACTATTCAAAATCGTATCAACGCTCATCTGAAAGTTGTCGATAACGTCTGCAAGATTCTGCCTGTGGCGAAAATCGTTGTCGAAACTGCCAGTTTCGATATTCAGAAACTCAAAAATCCCGACATCAGCGGCATTGAATATCAGCAAGGCGAGCAACTCAACTTTTGGAACGTTCGCGAATATGTTTTCTTCCGTGACAACCATACTTGCCAACACTGTCACGGGAAAAGTAAAAACAACGTTCTAAACGTTCATCATCTTGAAAGTCGCAAGACAGGCGGTGACGCTCCTAATAACTTAATCACATTGTGCGAGACCTGCCATAAGGCTTATCACGCAGGAAAAATCAAGCTCAAACAAACACGTGGGCAAAGTTTCAAAGCCGAAGCTTTTATGGGAATTATGCGTTGGGCGTTCTTCAATAAGCTCAAGGAAATTTATCAAACGCTTGAAGTTAAAAATACCTACGGATACATCACAAAGAATAAACGTATTCGGGCAAGTCTGCCGAAGGAACATTACATTGACGCTTTTTGTATCGCCGGCAACATGCAAGCTGAACGTCTGAATTATTACCACTATCAAAAGCAAGTTCGCAAACACAATCGGCAAATTCACAAGCTCACGATTAACAAGGGCGGAACTCGCAAGAGAAATCAATCGCCGTTTGAAATTTTCGGTTACAGGCTTTTCGACAAGGTTAAATGCAAAGGCGAAGTAGGCTTTATCTTCGGCAGACGGGCAAGCGGCAGTTTCGATATTCGTAAGCTCGACGGTACAAAAATTTCTGCCGGTATCAGCTATAAAAAATTAGTGCTAATTTCAAAACGAAAAACTTATTTAACAGAGAGGAGGGGCGCGGCTCATCCCCACAGCTAAAGCAGGGGGTATCCGCCGCGCATATTTGATGAAGACTATATAATTATAAATCTAGAAGAATTTAATGAGTTTGCAGAAGAAAATTCTAATAAGAATAATTATTTGGAAAAAAGACATAAGAGTAAACTTTTTTATGAATCAGCTCTGGATAAGATTAAAAAAGATAGAAAAAGATTAGAAGAAAGACCAAGACGAGAAAGGATTTCTAATATAGCAGAATTGGAGATAAAAGAGTTGAAACATCAAATAGATTCTCTTAAAAAAGAGAATGAAGAATTAAAAAAGAAATTGAATAATTTAGGTATTTTATAATTTTTGATTCGTTATTTATATATAGAAATTTTTTTTTAGAAAGTACTTGACAAAGAAAATTGGAGAGAGTATAATCTGAGAAAATTGAGTTATGAAACTGCCCTCTTAGTTTAACGGACAAAACAAGGGTCTTCTAAACCCTAGATACTGTTTCGACTACAGTAGAGGGCAGACTATCTAAATGGAAATACCTTGACGCGGTGATAATCCTTAATCTGAATAAGTTAGTTCAGAGAACTAAAGTTTCCATACTTAATAAATGAGGTTGTAAAATGATTTATGTTTAACATAGGTGATGTAGTATATAATTGGAAAATCTTAGAGGTAAGAAAGATTCCAAAAAGAGGAATTGTTTATGACATTGAATGTATTAATTGTGGATTTATTAGAAAAGCTGTTTCTACGAATAGAATTAGATTAACTAGGAATTGTAAGTTTCACAATCGTTCTACATCAATAGTGTCTTCTACCAAATTGAGAAGAATTTTTAAAGGTATAAAAATAAGATGTTATGATTCTGAAAATAAGGCATATAAATGGTATGGAGCAAAAGGAATAAAAATATGTGAGGAATGGTTAAACGATTCTAATAATTTTATAAATTGGTCATTAGAAAATGGATACAAAGAAGGATTAACAATAGATAGAATAGATTCTTCAAAAGATTATTGTCCAGAAAATTGTAGATGGATTAGTAGAAAAGAAAATGCTAAGTGGAAGTCTAGCACAAATTATTATACTGTAAATAATATTACAGACTCTGGTAAAGGTTGGGCTAGACAATTAGGTTTGGGTATTAATTTTATTAATAAGTATGCTAGAAAACATGGTAAAGAAGAGACTCTAAAGTTTATAGAAAATAAATTGAATAACATGCGAGCATAGTTTAATGGTAGAACCACAGCCTTCCAAGCTGTTAGTGCCAGTTCGATTCTGGTTGTTCGCTTATAATAGTTGGAAGGTAGCATAGTTGGTTTATGCAGTCGCCTTATAAGCGAAAGAGTGAAAGTTCAAATCTTTCC
>JACXWG010000034.1 GCA_014764605.1 Quinella sp. 1Q5
GACAATGCCGCGTGAAAATGACTAATCGGACAAAAAAATTATCTCCCGCCGGAAATTTGACGGGAGATTTTATTTTGCTTTCAGATTACCAGGGCTGAGGAGTCATCGGAGTGACGACGCCGAACTTATAACCCCAGTTGCGAAGCATTTTAATCAGTTCGGGCAGAGCCTTGACGGTCTCGCCCTTATCGCTGTTTGAATGCATGAGGATAATCACGAACGGCGGCGGATTATCGCCCAAATATTTAAGAACGTTGTTAATCTGCGTGGAGGCATTCGGCTTTGAGGGCGTGGCGTCTTCGGTCAAGGCGTTCCAATCGTGTTCGACGTAGCCGCAACTGTCAATCATCGACCAATACTCGCCGTTAAACATGCCGACGCCGCCAGGAGCCCGAATTATGAACGGGCGGACGCCGATAACGTTTTTAATCGCGATGTCGGTTTGGATAATCTGCTCCATGAAAGACCACGGGCTTTTATAAAGTTCGCCGTAGCGGTGATTGTAGCTGTGATTGCCGATTGCGTGCCCCTCGTTGAAGATACGCCTTAAAACGTCGGGATAAGCCTCGACCATGTTGCCGCAGACGTAAAAGGTCGCCTTGACTCCTTCGGCTTTGAGGATGTCCAAAATCTGCGGAGTGATTTTATCGTCGGGTCCGTCGTCGAAAGTCAGATAAACGACCGATTCAGCCTCGTAAGGCTCAAGGTAAGGCAACTCGAACGGCAAACCTTTTTCCTGCCGCTCCCAGAGAATGTATTTATCGTAAACGGGCTTAGTTGGGTCGCTTAGCTGAAGATTGGACAGGTCATCATTTGCAACGATGTAATCTATATTGGGCTGTGCTTGCGGCGTAGGTTCTGGTTCTTGCGGCTCCTCGGCGGGTTCAGTGTTAGTAGTCTCTTGCGGCGTCGCGACCTCGGTTGGGATTTGATTTGGGTCGCTAGCTTTCTGTTCTTGACCGCAACCGACAAGGCACGCCGTCAGCAAAATCATCATCAAACAAAAAAATTTCTTCATGAGATACTCCTTTCGATAAACTTGCGTAACTATAACGCAACCTGAAGTTAGAATCAAGAAAAATTTTTTCGCGGCTAAAAGGGTTGACGGCAAAAAGCGGGAAATAACCTTTGCAAACTGATTTAAACGGAGATGATAAAATGATTGGCAAGAAAGACGTCCTGCACAACTCGCAGAACATTTACTACCGCTCGACAGTCGGGGCGGCGGAGGCAGGCTCAACTTTGCGGCTCGGCATAAGCATTAAGTCAGACGCCGTAATTAAACAAGTCCTTCTGCACACCTGGGAAGAGGGCGCGGGCGAGAAATGGTCGAACCTTGCGACTAAGGACGGCGATAAGGCGGCGGAAAAATTTTATTCGCTGACGTTCAAAATGCCGGATAAGGGTTGCTTGCTTTGGTACTACTTTATAATCGTCACGGGCGGCAAGACTTACTACTACGGCAACAACTCTGAACTGCTCGGCGGTGTCGGCGAACTTTACGATCACATTCCGCCCGCCTTCCAAATCACAGTTTATCAGAAGGGCGCGAAAACTCCCGATTGGTTTAAGCACGCCGTCATGTATCAGATTTTCCCTGACAGGTTCTATCGCGACGGCAACGAGATTATCGAGAAGGAAGGCGCAGTTTATCACGCGAGCTGGAGTGATGACCCCGTTTATTTCAAAGACACCGACCGCGACGAGATTTTGGCTTATGATTTCTTCGGCGGCAATCTGCGCGGTGTCGAGAAGAAGCTTGACTATCTCAAGGAGCTGGGAATCACCGCGATATATTTTAATCCCGTCTTCGAGTCGGAAAGCAATCACCACTATGACACGGGCGACTATCACAAGATTGACCCGATACTAGGCACCAACGACGACTTCAAGCACCTAATCGACACGGCGGCGGCTAAGGGCATTCGTATCATAATCGACGGCGTATTCAGTCACACCGGCTCCAATAGCATTTACTTTAACCGCAAGGGCAAATATGATTCGGTCGGCGCGTTTCAGTCGAAGGATTCGCCCTATTACGAGTGGTACGACTTCCGCAACTACCCAACGGACTATGACAGCTGGTGGAACTTCCCGACGCTCCCGAACGTCAGAGAGACGACGCCGAGTTATATGGACTTCATCATACGCGACAAGGACAGCGTGCTTAAGCATTGGACGCGGGAAGGCATTAGTGGTTGGCGGCTTGATGTCATTGACGAATTGCCCGCCGAGTTCAGTCGCCTGTTCTTTGCCGAGCTGAAGAAACTTAATCCCGATGCCGTGATGATTGGCGAGGTTTGGGAGGACGCCTCGAATAAGATTGCTTACGGCGTGCAACGGCAATATCTCTGCGGCTACGAAATGGATTCGGCGATGAACTATCCATTGCGGGCGCATATCTTCGACTTTATCCTTGGGCAGATTGACGGCGAACTTTGTATGCGGCGTATGGAGAGCTTGCGCGAGAACTATCCAAAGGAAAACTTCTACGCGATGATGAATCTGATTGCAAGCCATGACATAATGCGCCCGATGACAATCTTTGGCGAGGCTCCGTACTATGACCAAATGCCCTATTACGAGCAGTCACAATTCAGGCTTGACGAGGCGGCGGAGAAACTCGGCAAGGCGCGTTTAAAGATGGCGGCTCTGTGGCAGATGACTTATCCGGGCGTGCCGTGCATTTATTACGGCGATGAAATTGGTATGCAGGGCTTCAAAGACCCGACGAACCGCAGACCGTATCCTTGGGGCGGCGGCGACCAAGATTTGCTTGCGACGTACAAGAAATTCATTAAGCTCCGCAATGATAGCTTAGCACTTCAGACGGGCGAGCTACTTCCCCTGCCGAGCAAGGGCGATATCGTTGCTTATGCCCGCGTGATTCGTGGCGGACATGATGTCTTCGGGCACGAGGCGCAAAACGATATTTATCTGGTGGCGTTCAATCGGAATAAGACACGCGGCAAGGAAGTTTCCTTCGACGTGAGCGATTTTGCTAATGGACAGTTCGTTGACGCCTTCGACGCGGACAATCCTAAGCGCAAGTTCCCCGTGACTCGTGGACGCGTGAGCTTTAAGCTTGAGGCTTTGGAAGGAATTCTTCTGCACCACGTGCCGCAAAAGCAGAACTACGACCGCCGCGCCGGAATTATCTTGCACCCGACGAGCTTGCCGAGCAAATACGGTATCGGCGACATGGGCAAGGAGGCTTATGACTTTATCGACTACCTCAAGGCGGCGGGGCAATCCATTTGGCAAATCCTTCCGCTCAATCCCGTTGGCTATGGTTACTCGCCTTATCAATCGCCAAGTGCGTTCGCGGGCAACCCGATGATAATTTCAATCGACGAGCTGATTAAAGAAGGACTCCTCAAGGCAGACGATATAAAAGTTCCGCTTAGACTTGCAAAGGCAAAGTTCGTTGATTTCGAGGCGGTCGACAAGCTCAAGACTGCGGCACTAAAGAAGGCGTTCGAGAATTTCAAAGCTAAGCTAAAGAAGGACGCCGCCCTTAAGAAGGACTTCGAGAAGTTCAGCGCGGAGCAAAAGTATTGGCTGGAGGATTACGCCCTGTTCGCGGCGATAAAGCAGAAGAACGGCGGCGCGTATTGGGTCGATTGGGACGTTAAGATTAAACAGCGCGATAAAAAAGTTTTGGCGGCGTTGAAGAAGGAGCTTGCCGACGAAATTTTATTCACGGAGTTTGAACAGTTCATTTTTGCGCGGCAATGGGATAAGCTTCATGCCTATGCTTTGGAGCGCGGGATACAGATTATGGGCGACATGCCGATATTCGTTTCTGCGGACAGTGCTGACGCTTGGGCGAATCAAAAGGAATTCCAGCTTGACGAGGAAGGACATCCCGAAAAGGTCGCGGGAGTTCCGCCCGATTATTTCAGCGCGACGGGTCAGCTTTGGGGCAATCCTCAATACGACTGGGACGAGATGAAGGCGACGCATTACAAGTGGTGGAAGTTGCGCTTTAAGAGGATTTACGAGATAGTCGACATCGTGAGGGTTGACCACTTCCGCGGCTTCGAGGCTTATTGGTCGGTTGACGGCAAGGCTAAGACTGCTATTGACGGCGAGTGGATTAAAGGTCCGGGCTTGGGGTTCTTCAAAGAGATTCGCAAGGAGATTGGCGACGCGCAGATTGTAGCCGAGGATTTGGGAGTTATCACGGACGAGGTTGAGGCTCTTCGGCAAGATTGCGGCTTCCCCGGCATGAAGGTCTTGCATTTCGAGTTGCACTTCAACGAGCAAGGTCGCATTGGCTTTGCGCCGCCGGAGAATTCTATAACCTACACGGGCACGCATGACAACAATACGACGGTCGGTTGGTTCATGGAAGACATTGACCCCGACAGCAAAACGACGATAGCCGCCTTGATTGGTGCTGACGTGCGCCGCCCCGATGACGTGTGCAAGAAGCTGATTGAGTTTGCTTACGCGTCGAACTCCCGCTTTGCTATCGTGCCAATGCAAGACGTTCTGAAACTCGACAGCCGCAACCGCATGAACACGCCTGGCACTGTCGGTACGAATTGGGGCTGGCGACTCAAGCCCGATTACTTGGCTGAGGCTGAGGCGGACAAGCTCAAGGCTCTTTGCAATAAATATCTGCGGTGATGCTATGGCTGTTGGAAAAACTTTT
Organism: Quinella sp. 1Q5; assembly: GCA_014764605.1. Classification (GTDB taxonomy): domain Bacteria; phylum Bacillota; class Negativicutes; order Selenomonadales; family Selenomonadaceae; genus Quinella. Next base: position 4,661 of record JACXWG010000034.1, read on the forward strand.
ATCGTCGAAAAGACTTGCCCCATATGCGAGCAGACGTTCAGAGTTGTTAAGACGCGTTCGCGGATTCTGGTGACGAAACGAGACGAGGACGGCTGTACGCACTACGAAGACTTCAACCCGTATTATTACACCGTTTGGGTCTGCGAACACTGCGGTTTTGCGGCGGACGAAAAGACCTTCACGACGAAGATACCCGACCGCCACTTGACGATTTTGCGTGCCGTCTTGCTTACTAAGAACATTAAGATACCGTTCGTGGAGGAGCGCACGCTTGGAGAGGCGGCAACGGCTTTTCGGTTGGCGTTGAAGTTTCAAGATTTGATTCGCGGCAAATCGTCGAAGAAAGCTAAGTATGCTCATCAGCTGGCGTGGATTTATCGAGAGGCAGGCGACACGACGCAGGAGAATGAATTCCTAGCGAAGGCGGCGGACTTCTATGAGGATGCGTTAATGCGGGAGAGTTTCCCAATCGGCGAGCTGACGGATAATGCGGTTATGTATATCGTGGCGGCGATTTATTGGCGGCTCGGCGACAGGCAGAAGGCTACGACGTATCTTTCACGGCTGATAAGTGACAAGGGCGTGCGTGAACGCGAACCGCGGATTCACGATAAGGCGCGGGATTTGTGGGGCGACATTCGCGCCGCTAAGAAAAAATAGTTTGGAGAGTGATTCATTATTATCAAGAAGTATTTTTGTCGAGTGGCGGCTAGTGTTCTCGTGCTGATGATTTTAATCTGCCTAGGGGCTCCCGCTTGCTCGGCGAAGAAAAAAGTTGTTCAGGAAAAAATTTTGTACATACCGCACGACAGCCGCCCGATTGTAAATCAACAGACGATTGAGATATTGGAGAAGGCAGGCGTTCAAATCGTGTCGCCGCCCGTGGAACTGCTCGGCGACCGTGAAAACATTGGCGACCCCGACTTGCTTTGGGATTGGCTGAGGAAGAACGCGACCAAAGATTTAACAGCAGCGGTCATCTCGTCGGACGCTTTGCTTTATGGAAGTCTAGTTGGCTCCCGCAAGCACGAATACGACGGCGATGAGATTCTAGCTCGTGCGGATTTGTTTACCGAGTTCAGGCGCAAACATAAAAAGTTGCCGCTATACGTCTTCGGGTCAATCATGCGCACGCCGCGTACGGGTCTTGCCTCTGGTTACGAGGAGCCGGATTATTATCGCTACTACGGCACGAACATTTTCCGCTTAACCGAACTAATGGACAAGCAAGAGATTGAAGGCTTGACGACGCGTGAGATTAAGGAATTCAATTTCTTGCAACAGCTGATTCCGCAGAAAGCTCTGGAAGACTGGATGGGGCGTCGCGAGAAAAATTTTGACGCGAACAAGAAGCTAATCGATTACGCCCGCGACAATACGTTTGATTATCTCCTGCTCGGTCGCGACGACAACGCGCCCTATTCGCAGACGCACAACGAAGGGCGCAAGCTCTTGGAATACGGGCACGGCATTGGCGGCGATAAATATCTGACGACAGCTGGCATTGACGAATTCGGGCTGTTACTCTTGGCGCGGGCTGTCAATGAACGTGCAAAGACTTCGCCAAGCGTCTACGTCAAGTACAACTGGGGACGCGGCGCATTAACAGTTCCAGCTTACTCCGACGAGGAGATTGATAATTCGATTCGTGCGGCGATTCAAGTGACAGGTGCGAAGTTCACTGACGACGAGAGCCGCGCAGACTTTATCCTTGCCGTGAACACCAATCCCGACGGCGCGACATTCGAGGCGGACAGCGCGACTAACAACGACACGCCCCGCCAAGGCACGAACTTTTTTGCTGACACTGTGCAAGACTACGTGAGCAACGGGCACAAAGTCATCGTCGCTGATGTCGCCTTCGCTAATGGTTCGGACAATGCGTTAATGGAGCAACTCAAAAATCGCGGGTTATTGTTCAAACTTCGGGCTTATGCTGGGTGGAATACGCCGACGAACTCAAGCGGCTTTGCTCTCAGCGAGGGAATTTTAACCGAACGCATGAAGGATAACGCCGTTAAGGAATTGCTCCTGCACCGCTACCTTGACGACTGGGCTTATCAAGCGAATGTCCGACAAATTGGCGCGGGGCAGTTGAATTGGATTGCCGGCGACGGTCGCTACGAAGTCTTAGACGACAAAAGGGATAGTGCCGCTGATAATTGCGCTAACCTATTGTCGGTCTTTGCAAGGAACAATTTGCCTTCGTTCACGGGCAATGATAATATTCGCGTGCGGTTCCCGTGGAATAGAATGTTTGAGGCGGATATATCTATCGTTCTTCCGCAACGTCATAGCGAACGCGAACGGACGACAAAGCCTAAACGTCGGCGCACTTGATTGGAGGAAATAATTTGCAGGACAAGAACTTCATAACGATAGCACTGCCGAAGGGAAAACTTTTCGGACTGAGTGCACAGCTTCTTAGGAAAGTCGGCTGGACGGCTGAAGGGCTTCACGAGAAATCACGCAAGCTCATCATCACCAACGAGGCGGCGCGGCTAAAGTTCATCATCACGAAAACGGCGGACGTTCCTACTTACGTTGAATACGGCGCGGCGGACATCGGCATTATCGGCAAGGATGTTATCTTAGAGTCGGGCAAGGACATTTACGAGCTACTCGACCTAGGCTTTGGGGCGTGTCATCTGATGATGGCGGTTCCAAAGGATAAGAAACGTCTGCGGCTTGAAGATTACGCGCATACCCGCGTTGCTACAAAGTTCCCGCGAATCGCTGAAAGTTTCTTCGCGGCGCAGGGAATGCAAATGGAGTATATCAAGCTGAACGGTTCGATTGAGCTTGCCCCGATAATCGGCATGTCGGAAAGTATCGTTGACATAGTGGAAACGGGCACCACGCTCCGCGAAAACAACCTTGAAGAAATCGTTACGATTATGAACGCTACGGCGCGGCTCATTGCCAATCGCGTCAGCTACAAGCTAAAGTTCGACCGAATCAATCCGTTCGTCAACGACCTTAGGGCAATCCTCAACTAACTTTGCAAGCGTATGGAAATTAACATAGAGACTCGCTCGACTCTTTGCGGGCGGGTAATTTTTTTGCGTATAACTTGCGCGGGAAAAGTAACTGTGCTACAATGCGCCTGTCTTTTTTCAGAGAAGAGGTGAACTAGAATGTCAGCTTACTGCGAGATTTGTAAGAAGGGCGCGATGTCGGGTATGAACGTGAGCCATTCGCACCTGAAGACCAAACGCAAATGGAAGCCGAATATCCAGCGCGTGCGTGCCATTGTCGACGGCGAGATTAAACGCGTCAACGTCTGCACCCGTTGCCTTCGTTCCGGCAAAGTCCAGCGTGCAATCTGATTTGAGCAAAATAAAACTCCTCGACTGCTAACGGTTGAGGAGTTTTTGATTTGTATTTTCGATTATTTCAAGGTGCCATGTTCGCGAACTTCGTCTGTTGCCTTGCGCATGATTGCGAACGACTCCTGAACACCTTCGGAGGTTGGCTTATAGTTTGCCGCGTGCTTGCGGTCAATGCCTATGCCGCCCGCCTCCGCCGCCGCGTCGATGTTTGCGCCGATGAAGATATAGTTCCAGTCGTAGTCCTTCGTCGTCGCCTCGACCAGAGCTTTGACCTTTGCCTTAGTAAATTCCTTGCTGGCGTTTTCGTAGCCGTCAGTCATAATCATCACTAGCACGCGTCTTTTGGCGGGACAAATCTTCTTGCTTTCCAAGCGGCTAAGGGTTTCGGTAATCGTCCTGCCCACGGCGTCAAGCAAAGCCGTCGTGCCGCGTGCGTAGTATTGCTCGGAAGTCAGTTCGGGGACGGCGTTTATGTCTACGGCGTCGGAAATTTTTTCGTATTGGTCATCGAACAAGACGGTTGTAACCTCGGCAGCGCCCGCCTTAGTCTTCTGCTGTTCAATGAAGGAATTGTATCCGCCGATAGTGTCCGTAGCTAGGTTACTCATGGAGCCGGAGCGGTCGAGTATGCAAATTATCTGTACTGGCTCGGCTTTAGTCTTCTCGCAATCGGCGGTGTGTTTGTGTGTGAGCTGAACTGATTCATTGGCTGGCGGCTTTGGTGGCTCGACGGGCATTGTCTTTGAATACGCTTGCCCGACAAACAAAAGCATTAGCAAGGAAAGCATCAGTATCTTAAACATCTCGATAGCCTCCTTTAGTTGTCAATCTCGAAGTCGCTACGGAGTTTGATAGCCTCGGCAATGTGTCGCGCTGAAATTAATTCCGTGCCGCCATCCAAATCCGCAATCGTCCGTCCGACCTTGATTATCCTGTCGTATGAGCGTGCGGATAATTTTTTTGTCTCGAAGACCTTTTTAAGCAAATCCTCGGCAGCGGGTTCCAGCACACACAGCTTTTGAATCAATGCGTGCGTCATTTGTGCATTGCAGAAGAGGTGATACTTTTCAAGGCGTCGAATTTGGATTTCTCTTGCCGCTGAAACTCTCTTGCGAATCTCGCTTGAAGGTTCATTTCTGCGTTTGGAGCTAAGCTCGTCGTATTTGACACGTGGCACGCGGATTTGAATATCGATTCGGTCAAGGAGCGGTCCAGACAATCGGCGCATATATTTTTTAATCTCAAGCGTCGAACAGCGGCACAAGTGGTCGGGGTCGCCGTTCCAACCGCACGGGCAAGGATTCATTGCGCAAATCAGAATTATGCTTGAAGGGAAGGTTAATGTTCCGTTTACTCGACTGATTGTGATTCGTCGTTCCTCAAGCGGTTCGCGCAGAGCTTCAAGGACGGGCTTTCTGAATTCGGACAACTCGTCGAGGAATAAAATTCCGTTGTGCGCTAATGTGACTTGTCCAGGCGTAGGATTGGAGCCGCCACCGATTATCGCCGCCGTCGAGGCGTCGTGGTTTGGGTTTTGAAAAGGTCGTTTTGTCATCAGTCCGCTACCTTGCGGGAGCTTGCCAGCGATGCTGTAAATCTTTGTGACCTCTAGTGCTTCTTCACGTGTCATCTCTGGCAAAATGGAACTCATGCGCTTGGCTAGCATCGTTTTTCCTGAACCAGGCACGCCAACCATCAAGACGTTGTGCCCACCTGCCGCCGCTATCTCTAACGCCCGCTTTGCCATGGCTTGTCCTTGAACATCTGCGAAGTCGTCAACCAACTCAACGAATCCTTCTGGCTCTTCTACGGGCTGAGGCAATGCGGGGTCTAGCTCAATCTCTCCGTCGAGGAAATCCACCAACTCTATTAAAGTTCTCGGCGCGTAAACTTCCAATCCTTCCACAAGCAATGCCTCGTTGGTGTTTTCTTTCGCGACGATTATTTTCTTGAAGCCTTCCGCACGTGCCGTCACTGCTATCGGCAAGACGCCCGCCACGGGTCGCAAGTTTCCTTCCAATGACAGCTCGGCGATAAATAAAAACTCTTCACACGTCGAAGGACGCAACCTTCCCTGTGCCGCTAAAAGTCCAATCGCTATTGGCAAGTCCAGCCCCGCACTTTCCTTTTTGATGCTGGCGGGTGCAAGGTTGATTGTAATTTTTTCGGCACGTGAACGGAGTCCGGAATTTTTTATTGCAGTCCTCACGCGTTCTTTGGATTCACGCACGGCGACCGATGGCAAGCCGACAATATCAAAGGCAGGCATACCATTTGAGCTGTCGACTTCGACGGAAATTATTAGCCCGTCAACGCCTTGAGTCGTCGCACCAAAAGTTCTTGCGTACAATGTTTTCCTCCTTAAATTAAATAACATTCCTGTGTAATTTCCATTCAACTTTTACTGTAATTTTTTCGTTGGCTTTTACTTCAATGTTGTGATAGTAAGGCTCATCACACCAAGCAGGGGTGCGATTATTAAAAATAGTCCTTCCGTTTATGGTAAAACTAGTGTAGTCCACCCAGTAAGGAATGCGTTTAGTAACACCATTAGCCCAGTCACCACGATTGCGAACTTCCAAGCCTCTGAGATTAAATTGAACTTGTCCGTCCACAGTGGCTTTAGCAACAAACGTCAATTCCCCAATCGAAGAATGGATTACATAGCCTATGCCAGTCCGCTGGAACCAACTAGGTTTTGCTACGTTGGCATTTTCATCAGAGATAGAAAGGATTTGGAAATCTCCCGCATTTGTTTTGTTCACAAATTTAGCATCTATCCTAGCAGTAGTGAACGGATTTAATTTATTGGGAATGTGGCTTTCTATCGTAGGTGTTATCATAACCTTTGATTCAGGCTTAGACGGAGGCGTCTTGGCTTTTGACTCTGGTGCGATAATATCGCTTATGTGCGGTTGCCACTCCAATTGTATCTTAAATTCTTCGCCCGCTTTTGTTTCTAGGCTGTATGTATAAGGCTCATCGTGCCAAGCAGAAATAATAGTGTTAAAAATATTTTTTTCGTTTATCACCAGCTTAGTGTAGTCTATCCAATAGGGAACGTGTTTAGATTTATCTTCAGGAGCACAGATATTCAAACTTCTAAGATTTAAAACGACTTGACCATCTTCAGCGGCTTTAGCGAAAATTTCTAGCTTTCCTGAGTAGGAATTAATCATGTAACCAAATCCGTTACTTTGAAGCCATTTTGGTTTGGCAACTTTTGCTACTTTATCAATCACGGAAAATTTTTCAAAATCCCTTGTGGATTTGAGCACAATATCTATTCTGGCAGTTATAAATGGAACGACATTAGGTGGAATTGGTGGGGCGGCCTTCTCTTTTCCAGCCTCAAACAAATTCTCAAAGAAGAGTTCTATCAAGAGTGCAGTTTCGCCGAATTCTTCTCGTAAAGCTTCTCTTAGTTCTTGAGCAGAAATTTTATTATAGATGCCTCCAAAGCGGACATTCCATATTCTTTTTAAATAGACATTAAGAGCAAGGCGTTTAACTTGAGGATTTTCTTGGAAGTATTCACGTTTACTTAAAAGGTCATCTATATACTTGAGTCCGACGTTTAATTGAGTCAAATAGGCTTTCAGCTTGTCTATTGGTTCGCAATAATCATTGTGTGAATTATAAAGAGAGTCTTTCCGCTTACGATAATAATTGATTAAATATGGTACACGAACAATCCTTTTTGCAGTGTACATTAGGCAATATACCACTAAGAAATCTTGCCCCATTATATTTTGGGAACGAATTTGATTATCTATCAAGCAGTCACGGCGAACCATTTTATCCCACAGTTCCCACACGAAGCGAGTATCGTAACAATCCTGCGCACGTTTAGCGAGGTCAAACGGAACTAAAGTTGGCTTATCCACAAAGGGAGGCTTTTGATAACTCCAAGGCTTAAGTTGTCTCCTGTATTCGGCATCGTACCAAAGGTCTTCGGGGACAGGATAAAATTTTTCGCAGGTGACAACATCGGCGTCAAATTCTTTAGCGACCTTATAAAGTTTTTCGATTGCGTCGGGTGTGATTGTGTCGTCGCTGTCTAATACAAATAAATATTCACCACGAGACAAGTCAACACCCATATTCCGTGCTACACTCGGATTGCCCGTGTTCTGAACTGTCTTTGCTTGTCTAAGCCGCCCATTAAACTTAGGTACATAACTTTTAACGACTTCAACGGAATTATCAATCGAGCAATCATCAACGACAATAACTTCAAAGTTTTGAAACGTCTGTGCAAGGATACTATCGAGAAGTTCGCCGATATATTTTTCCGAGTTGTACATCGAAATGATAACAGTAACATCTGGTGAGGCTTGACGAAGTTCAGCTTTAGACGTTGCGGAATCTTTCAGTTGCTTAATCTCGGCGTCTTTTGTAGCAATGCGCTTTTCAAGGTATTCGACACTTTTAAGCTTCTGTTGAGCTTGCTTAAAGGCTTCACCCTGATCAAAGATATGTGTACAAAGGGCAGAAATTAAGACATCGTATTCGCCGAGCTTGTCGCCAAAGTCTTCTTTTATCGCTTTATAAACATCAGCTGGAGTAAGTTGACCAACTTTACTAAAACTCACCTTTAACTTACCTTGAAAGTGACTTTCTAAGATTGCATAGCGTAATTGGGGGTTCTCTTTAAAGAATTCGATTTGAGCCATTAACTTATCAAGCTCTTTTAATCCGAGCAAGATTGGATTGAGCCAAAAAGACATCGTTTGTTGAGGGGTCCTTTCCTTGCTCATTATGGAACCTTCCCGCATACGGCGAATATAAATCATGTTCGGCACACGCAAGAATTTCTTAGCAAAGAAAAGTAAGCCAAAAGTCCAAATGTTATCTTCGCCGGGTTTTATATACGGAAAAACTAAGTTATGCTTATCAAGCAGTTCATGCCGAACGAGTTTTAGCCAAGCGGCAAACCAATATCTTCCATTTAATATTCCCTGAACCCTATCAGCTATATCTTCACTATCAAGCGTTGGTTCGTCGACATAAGGCGGCTTTTGCATTTTATCTGTTGCAATATGGATATTTTTAATGAAGTCCTCTCCTACGCCCTCCGACATATAATATCTTTCGCAATAGACAACGTCGGCATCGTACTCTTTAGCGAGCGTGTACACTTCCTCTAAGGCAGTTTTGGTAAAGGTGTCATCTGAATCCATGAAATAAATATACTCGCCTTGTGCTAATGGCAAGCCTACATTCCTAGGGATAGCACAACCTCCCGAATTTGTTTCCGTCTTTGTGAGCTTGAGCCGCCCATTAAATTTTGGCATGTAACTTTCGATGATAGCAACGGAATTATCTGTAGAGCAATCATTAGCTATAATGACTTCAAAGTCTCGGAATGTCTGAGCTAAGAGACTGTCCAAGCACTCGCTAATATAATCTTCTGCATTGTACATTGGAATGATTACCGAGATTGCAGGACGAGTGACCGTCGCAGACTCGATAAGTTTATCAGGCTTAACGGTTTCGATAGTTTCAACAGGAAGTTTTTTTTGCTTGTGTTTTCCCATCTAATCAATCCTCCTAAAAATTTCTACGAAACGACGAATCCTTGCTGCGTGAATCCATTTGCCGACCTGTACGCCTTCAAGGTCTGGCGGTGCGTCCTTCCCTCCGATTTTCAATAGCTCGTCGATAATTTCTTGCGCGTGTTCTAAATAGGGCGGCAAGCCGTGATTGTCGAGGCGTATTATATCACAGAAATCTTTCACAGCAAATTTCAAGCTCAACAATAAGTCAACAATTTTTCCCGCCTTACTGAGCCGAGGTGCCCGCATGTGTTCGCGAATGACTAATGCCGCAAACTTTTTCCACTCGTTCGGAAGCGTCATTCGTTGATTCATTTGGCTAAGGACTTCAAGTCCGCGTCTCTCGTGTCGGTAGTGATGTGGGAGCATTTCTTCAGGCGTGGTACCTTTGCCTATGTCGTGCATGAGTGCCGCGAATCGAACGACGGGTTTTGGGTTGACCTTTGCTACGTCGTCGACAATCTTTAACGTGTGCTCATAGGCGTCGCCTTCGGGGTGATAAAACATCGGCTGAACTTTGCCTCGTAACCTAGCAAGCTCTGGAAAAGTCATTTCGAGTAAGTCTGCCCGTTCCAAGCTCCTAAAAAAAATCGACGGCTTGTCGGTTTTTAGTGCAGTCTCCAGCTCGTCGAATATTCTTTCCGTCGGCTCGGTCGCAAGCTCCCGTCCGCAACGTCTCATTGACTCGATTGTCTCCGCGCAGATTTCAAAGCTGAATTGCGCCGATTGCCTCGCCGCCCGCAATGCCCTTACTGGGTCGTCTGTGAAGTGTTCACTCACGGCGCGGATTTTTTTATTAAGCACGTCTTCGTGCCCGCCGAACGGGTCAATCAACTCGCCGCTTAGAAGTTCAATCGCCATTGCGTTAATCGTGGTATCGCGCCGGAATAAGTCTTGCTCAATCGTCACGTCCGGAGAAAAGATAATCTCGAAGCCGCGATAACCCGTGCCAACTTTGCGTTCAGTGCGGGCAAAGGCGACCTCGCAAAATTTCTCGTCAATATCAACGGAGTAGACGGGAAAGGATTTGCCGAACTTCTCTGCATTAGGGAAAGCCTCGGCAAAAGTTTTTTCGTCGACGCCCGCCATGCAATAATCTCTGTCGTGAGCTTTAACGCCTCGGAATTTATCACGAATTGCGCCGCCGACCAGATACGCCTTGCCGCCCAGCTCGCGAACTTTTTTAGCAAAGTCTAGTTCAGTCATGGTAAATCCTTAATCACTAATCCTATCGCGCAAGATGACATCATGACTGCCGCCCTCGACAATGCTAGTAGCCGAGACCAAAGTTATCTTAGCCTTGTCGCGCAGTTCAGCCAAATTCAACGCGCCGCAGTTGCACATCGTCGAACGAATCTTAGCAAGCGTACTGTTCATGTTGTCCTTGAGGGAGCCGGCGTAGGGGACGTAGGAATCAACGCCCTCTTCAAAAGAAAGTTTCTTGTCGCCGCCCAAGTCGTAGCGTTGCCAGTTGCGTGCACGGTTAGAGCCTTCGCCCCAGTACTCTTTGTAATAAGTTCCGTTGATTCTAATCTTATCGGTCGGCGACTCATCGAAGCGGGAAAAGTATCTGCCGAGCATGAGGAAATCCGCGCCCATAGCCAAAGCAAGCGTCATGTGGTAATCGTGGACAATGCCGCCGTCAGAGCACACAGGGATATAAACGCCCTTTTCCTTGAAGTATTCATCACGCGCCCGGCATACGTCGATAACCGCCGTTGCTTGACCGCGTCCAATGCCTTTAGTCTCACGGGTAATGCAAATCGAGCCGCCGCCTATGCCAACCTTAACGAAGTCCGCGCCCGCGTCCGCCAAGAATCTAAAACCCTCCGCGTCAACGACATTGCCCGCCCCAACTTTGACTTCCTCGCCGAAGGTCTTATGAATGTATTCAAGCGTAATCTTCTGCCACTCGCTAAAACCTTCGGAAGAATCAATGCACAACACGTCCGCACCAGCTTTTAGCAAGGCAGGCACGCGTTCGGAATAGTCACGAGTATTAATTCCCGCGCCAACTACGTAGCGTTTCTTGCGGTCGATAAGTTCAAGGGGATTTGTCTTGTTGTCGGTGTAGTCTTTGCGGAAGACCATATAGCGCAGACGTTGTTTCTTGTCGACGAGCGGGAGCATATTAAGCTTATGTTGCCAAATTAAGTCGTTCGCCATGGGTAGCGTCGTCGTGTCGGCGTCGGCGTAGATTAACTTTTCAAAGGGCGTCATGAAGTCCTTAACGAGTTCATTGCCAGTCATGCGGGAGATTCGATAGTCGCGGCTCGTTACAATGCCTAGGAGCTTGCCCGTTGGTTTGCCGTCTTCGGTAACTGCCATTGTTGAATGTCCCGTTGTGTTGAGGAGTTCCAACATTTCCTGGAGCGTCGAAGTCGGCTTGAGGTTTGAATCACTCGACACGAAGCCCGATTTGTAATTCTTGACGCGGGCAACCATCGCGGCTTGCTCCTTAATCGGTTGCGAGCCGAAGATAAACGAAACGCCACCTTCCTTAGCCAGAGCGATTGCCATTGTGTCGTTGGAGACCGATTGCATGATTGCCGAGGTCATTGGAATGTTGATAAGGAACTTGCACTCTTCGCCGCGCCGGAATTTTATCAGCGGTGTGCTAAGGTCGACGTTCGCGGGAATGCAGTCTGTGGACGAGTAGCCTGGCACTAGCAGATACTCTCCGAAGGTGTGTGATGGTTCTTGATAATAAAATGCCAATTCAATCCCTCCCGAAAAATTTTTATGCTTTACTTCCCAAAATCCCGATTCATGTCCACGAACTCAATCAGCTCGTCCACGCTGTAGCACTCGATGACTTCCGCGCAAGTGTCTTTGATGAGCTGTTGCAACTTGTGAAAGTCGCCGTTCGGCGGGAAAGGCTCCTCGGCGTTCAGGACGGCAGTTAAAGTTTCGGGTCGGATGTAAGCGGCGGGATAAAAGCCCTTGTACAGAATCAGATTGCCTGCCACGCCCGTCGATACGATTATAAGTTCGCCGTACTCCTCGCTGTGAATGTTGCGGCTCGTCCCCACAGCAAAACTTCCCGTTAACGCGGCTTGCACGTCTGCTTTAGTGTTCATGTCGTCGCCTCCCGCAAAAAATTTTTGTGCTAATTCGGCGGGGCGCATGATAATTCCTGCGCGGTCTTCGGCAAAAAAAATCCCGCCTCATCGACGGGAAAAAGTCTAAGCCACAGAGACTTTATTTGGCGTTGCGTTTGGCGGTCAAGTACTCGTCCATACTCTTAGCAACAATCTTGGAATACTTCACGGCAAGGACAACATTCTTTGCACCGATAACGACATCGCCGCTACTGAAGACGCCTTCGCGAGTGGTGCGCCCCGCCTCGTCGACGACGATTAAGCCGTTGTTATCAACCTTCAAGTCGTGCGTCGTGTTTACTATTTTATCTTTTGGTCCTTGGCTTATGGCAATGATTGTACTGTCGGCGGGCATAAGGACGGGTTCTTCCTCGCGAATCAGATTGCCTTGCTCGTCGTAAATCCTGGGCGTGAGGAGCGGTCCTTCCTCGGTGAACTCTTTAATCGCCATGCCCTGTTGAAGTTCGATACCGTCGACTGCCGCGTAATCGAGCTCGCGTTGACTTGCTGCAATCCTCTGGCGGCGTGCGTAAAGTGTAACATGCCGACTGCCTTGACGGATAACAGTTCGTGCTACGTCGATTGCACTGTTGCCCGCCCCGATAATCGCCACGGTGTCGCCTAGGTCGTAAGCGTCGGGATTCTGCAGATAGTCAATCGCGTAATGGACGTTACCGAGGCTCTCGCCTTTAACATGCGGTCTACGCGGACGCCAAACGCCCGTGCCGATGAAGATTGCGTCGTAGCCATCGTTAAAGAGGTCGTCTAGGTGCAACGCGCCGCCTATGGCAGTATTCGGGCGGAAGTGAATCCCCATTTGCCTGAGTTTGACTTGATAGCGGTCGAGAATCTTCTTAGACAGGCGGAAGGCGGGAATACCATAGCGCATCATGCCGCCGACCTTGTCCATGCGTTCAAAGATTGTAATTCGATAACCGAGCGCGGCAAGCTTAATGGCAATCGTGATACCCGCAGGACCCGAACCGATTATCGCAACGCGTTGACCGGTGTCGGGGGCGCGTTCAAGGCTTATCTTGTCAAAGTAGAAGTCGGAGATGTAATTTTCGATGCTGGGGATTTGAATTGCCGAGCCGTCCTTGCGCTTGCCTTGAATGCAGTTGCCTTCGCATTGGTTTTCGTGGTCGCAGACAAGGGAGCAGACGACGCTAAGCGGATTGTTTTCAAAGAGCATACGCCCCGCCTCCACCGTTTGCCCAGCTAGGAACAAGCGAATCATTTCGGGGATATTGGTTTCAATCGGGCAACCTTTGATTCGGCAAAGCGGCTTCTTGCATTGCAGACACCGCCGCGCTTCTTCGATTACGTGTGCAGCCATAGTATTTCCCTCCTAAAATTTTATCCTCTGAATAGTTGAACCCAGTAATGATGATAGGTCGAGTAGTCTTCATAAGCGTAGCCGACGCCGAGTTCACGGAAGTTAGGATTTAAAATGTTTTCGCGGTGCCCATCGGAATTCATCCACTGTTCGACGGTCTCGACTGCTGAAGCATGACCCGCCGCGATATTTTCTCCGCAAGTCCGTCCGCGATTCCTCATCACCGTAAAACAATCCGAATCGTCGGGACGCCTGTGCGAAAAGTTTTGGACAATCTCGCGTGCACGAATTGCCGACGCCGCTTGCAAATCGTCAGCTAACCTCAACGGCGCGGCTCCAACTTTTGCCCGTTCGGCGTTGACTAAGTTAAGAACTTCGACTGCGAAACTTTCTGCGGCAAGGGCAACGCTCATACCCGACAGCAGAAAAATTACCGCGACGCTCAACAAAAACTTTCTCATGACTTTCCCTCCTTGCAATGAACTTTGACGGCTTCCAAAAGATTTCCTCCCGCGAAGAAGATTCCCGCCCGAAGACCTGCCGCCTTAGCCGCTTCGATGTCTCGTTCGCTGTCGCCGAACATGATAGCTTGCGCGGGGTTTATGTTGAAGTCTTTGCACGCCCGCAGAATCAATCCGGGCTTAGGCTTGCGGCAGTCGCATTCGCCGCTGAAGTCTGGGTGGTGCGGGCAATAATAAAAGCCGTCGATGTGTGCGCCGACCTGAGCCAAACTCTTTTGCATGAAGTCATGAAGTTTATCGACCTCCCTCGCCGTGTACAGCCCACGAGCAATGCCGCCTTGGTTCGTGACGACGATAGCCAACAATCCGCGTTCGTTGCAAAACTTAATCGCCTCGCGTGCGCCGTCAATCCATTTGAACTTCTCGACTTCCCAAAGGTAGCCGATTTCCTCATTTAAGACGCCGTCCCTATCAAAGAATATCGCTTGAATCATTCCGCTCAACTCCTCGGCAGGGAAATTCTGCGCCGCGTAAAAATTTTCCTGCAAAAGCTTGCCGATTTGATTTTTGGCGCGTATAATGTCAAAATATCAAGATGAGGTGATTAATCATGTTGAACAACAAAGCAGACACGATTGAAGAATACATACTAAAGCGGCTGGAGCAAAACGCCAACAGACAGATTGAGCTGAAGCGCACGGCTCTTGCCAGCGAGGTAAGTTGCGCCCCGTCGCAGATAAGTTACGTGCTGAGTACCCGCTTCACGACGGATAAGGGCTTTATCGTGGAGTCGCGGCGCGGGCTTGGCGGTTACATTCGCATTGCGCTGATTACCGAGGAGCTTGACCGCAAACAACTTTTATATCAGCGGTTTCTTGAAGAAATCGATGAAAATACGCCGTTCGCACACGTCAAATCGATGATTGAATTCCTTCTGGACAACAAACTAATCACGCGGCGTGAAGCAGAGCTTATCGCGCAGATGTCAGCCAATCTTTACGAGTCGGAGGAGACAGGAGAGCTTGAATCGGCGGAACGCGCAAGGTTAATCCGTTCAATCTTCGTGACACTGGCTAAAATAACCTAAGCGGCTCCATTAAATCTGCAAAAAGCGACGAACTCATCAGAGTCCGCCGCTTTTTTGTTTCCGCGTAGGAAAATCACTTTCAAAGCAATTTTTAAGCTCAAATGCCCGCAAAAAAATTTTTTTTACGTATTGACAGCCCGTTTTTTTTTTTTATAATGCTTGCGTCAATAATATACTCGATAATGTAGATAGAGGTGATTGAAATGCTACCATTTATTCTTATTGCAGGTGGACTTCTTATCGGAATGGTGTTTCCACCACTTGGTGGTATTATTATTATTATTGGAATATTTATGATGTGGGGGTTGTTATAATGTTTAATGCTACATATAAGAAAAAGACCGCTAATTCTAAATTTAAACTCAAGATTAATGACAAAAGACTCTTAATGTTCGTTGCAACATTATATTTCATTATCAGAGAGTTATTGTCATGAAATTTAAAACAGAAAGATGAGTTTTAAACAATAAACTAAAAAAGCCCTTCGGCGAGCGTCGGAGGGCTTTTTTTTGCTCAAAATGAAAAAATCCGTGGCTACGGACAAAATCCGTGGTGGCGGATTCTTTATTTTCCTTCTCCAAATTTACCCATGATTCTTGTAGGGGGCGAAAATGCCGCATATTGACGCGACCTAAAATCCATGGGGACGGATTTCTCGTTTTGAACGTTCACAGAGGCATTTTTTTGCTATAATCGCTCTCGGAGGTGTTCAATCATGTTTTTCGACGAAATTCGCACGCTCAGAACTATCAACGAGGCTCCTAACGATTTTACTATCAAATTTTTCCTCTATATCGCTGTGAATCAGCCCCAAGACGGTATCAAAGGCTTCAGAGTCAATAAAAAACAACTTCAAACCGATTTGAAACTCTCTAGAACCGTTTTTTTTGATTCTTTGCGCTGGTTGAAGGATAATTTGGTTGTTCAAGAGCTTAAATTGGCTTTGGAGTCCGATTTCATGGTTAATCCCGTTATAGTCATGAATAATTGCAATCCTGATGAACGAATTAAGGAATGGAATCGCCGTTGCAATCTCGATTCGGCTCGTGAAATCCGTTTGCGTAAAGAAAAACGCCGTCGCGAACTTAAAAAGCAAAATCAACAGTAAAAATCATTTCAAATCAAAAACCGACAAGGCATTTTGCCCTGCCGGTTAATTTTTTTATAAATTATTTCTCGCTGTTAAGTGATGTGCTAAGCGGAACCATAATTTTTTCGTCGTAGCACTTGAAAGCGTCATCAACTAGCTTTTTATCCGGCGAAGTCGTCAACGCGCTAACAATCGGCACGATAATTAAGCCTGCTAACATTGCAATCGCGCCAGAATTAATCGGAGACTGCATTATCACTGGGAATGCGGAACGAATTAACATATTCGCTGACATAAGCACGCTTGCGAAGATAAAACACGTCCAACAAGCCGCCGTTGAAACTTTTTTGGAGTAAAGCGAGTACATAAACGGCGCGAGGAACGCTCCAGCCATTGCGCCCCAAGATATTCCCATTAATTGTGCGATAAAGTTCACCGAGCTTTTATATTGAACCAAAGCAAGCACCGCCGAGATTGCTATAAACACTACGATTAAAATTCTTATCAAAAAAACTTGTTTTGCGTCGCTCATGTCCTTTGCGAAGTTGCCTTTTATCAAATCTAATGCCAAAGTTGATGCAGAGACGATTACGAGCGATGAAAGCGTTGACATGGACGCCGATAAAACTAAAATTACGACTAAAGCAATCATTCCGTCCGATAATCCGCTTAACATTGTCGGGACGACCGAATCGAAGCCGTTAGCTTTAATATCTATCTGGTCTGAGAATAATCTTCCGAATCCGCCTAAAAAATAACAGCCTCCAGCCACTACGAACGCAAATAGCGTTGAAATTACCGTTCCTTTTTGAATTGCCTGTTCATTTTTAATCGCGTAGAACTTCTGAACCATTTGCGGCAAGCCCCAAGTACCCAATGAAGTTAAAATCACGACGAATAACAAATTTAACGGGTCAGTTCCGAAAAATGACGCAAATATACCAGGTGTCGAGTAATTTTCATCAGTAACACGCGCTAAACCGTCGAGAGCAGACATAAAACCGCCTTTGCTTTCTAAAACAGCGTAAATAACAGCCGAAATACCAGCGAGCATGACGACGCCTTGAATAAAATCGTTAATCGCAGTCGCCATATAGCCGCCAGCAATGACATAAATCGCCGTCAAGACCGCCATAAGCAAAATACAAACGGAATAATCGATACTGAACGCCATTCCGAATAATCTTGATAATCCGTTGTAAAGTGAGGCGGTGTAGGGTATCATAAAGATAAAAATTATAATCGCCGCACCGATTTTGAGAGATTTTGAGCCAAAACGCTTTTCAAAGAACTGCGGCATAGTTGCGGTATCAAGATGACGAGTCATAACGCGAGTTCGACGACCTAAAATGAACCACGCCATTAAAGAACCGATTAAAGCGTTGCCGATGCCAGCCCAAGTCGCCGCAATGCCGTATTTCCAGCCAAATTGCCCCGCGTAGCCAACAAAAACGACTGCAGAGAAATAACTTGTGCCATAAGCAAAAGCCGTGAGCCAAGGACCGACATTTCGACCGCCCAAAACGAATCCGTCAACGTCTGTGGCGTGTTTTCGGCAGTAAAGACCGATACCAATCAAAACTGCGAAGTACAAAACGAGTAAAACAACTTTCATAAAAAAAACCTCCAAAAAAACTTAAAAGGAGTGACCCGCAATGATAATCGACATGCATACGCACATTTTCCCCGATGAGATAGCCTTTGCAGTCATAGATAAGCTTAGCCGTGTTAGTCGAACGCCAGCATTTACGGACGGGACTTTAAACGGCTTAAAAAAATCTATGTACGAGGCGCAAATTAATTTTTCGGTGATTTTGCCTGTAGCAACGACTCCAAAGCAGGTCGAAAAGATAAATTCCAGCTCCGCCGCGTTGAATGAGAAGAATTTTGGCGAAGGAATCCTATCATTTGGCTGTATTCACCCCGATTACACGAATTATCGAGAAGAATTGAGCCGCGTGAAAAATCGCGGGCTAAAGGGTATCAAAATCCACCCCGTTTATCAAGACGCAAACCTTGACGACGTAAAATTTCTGCGAATCATCGACCGCGCCGCCGAATTGGGTTTAATAGTGGTTACGCACGCGGGATTTGATATAGGTTTCCCTGGAATGGTTCGTTGTAGTCCGCAAATGGCTAAAAAAGTCGTCGAGGAGGTCGGGGACTTTAAATTTATCCTTGCGCACATGGGCGGCTGGAAAAATTGGTTAGAAGTCTTAGAAATTTTATCTGGCACGGGAATTTTTATCGACACGTCGTTTTCAACGGGCAAAATCGTTCCGCGCAGTGATTTTCATTGGCAAGCAGAGGATTTGAGACTTTTAGACGCTAATCAGTTCATGAATTTTGTTAAAATCTTTGGTGCGGATAGGATTTTATTCGGCACGGACAGCCCATGGACATCTTCGCGGCGTTCGATTGACTTTATAAGGGATTTGCCACTTGCGGACGCTGATAAAGCTAAAATTTTAGGCGGCAATGCTCAACGTCTGCTTAAAGTTTGAAGGT
>JACXWG010000085.1 GCA_014764605.1 Quinella sp. 1Q5
ATGAATCAAGTCCCGATTATGCGCGAGTTCTGGTTACTAGCAGGCACATTGATTGCCGCAGAAAATATTCTTAAGAGGTGAACGCTTTGACGATAGACGAAAAAATTTTTGAGGCTCCAGAGGGCGAAGACTGGGTCGACGACGTTATAACCAACAAGAGGCGGGCGGCGTTAGAAAGATTCGCAAAGATTCTCGGCGTGAAGTTCAATCATATCGATACGCTCCACGTCGCCTTAACGCATAAATCCTACGCGAACGAATTCGAGCCGCGAATCAAATACAACGAGCGATTGGAATTCTTAGGCGATGCGGTCTTGGGTTTGGCGGCGGCAACGTACCTGTTCGAGCACTTCACGCATTTAAAGGAAGGCGAACTTACTAAGACGCGTTCGGGAATCGTGCGGCAGTCGACGCTAACCCGCATTGCCGAAGAGATTGGACTGGATAAGCTAATGTTATTCGGACCGACGGAAAATCCTTGGGGGCGCGGACGTGATTCAAACCTTGAAGACGCAATGGAGGCTGTTATCGGCGCGATTTATCTTGATAGAGGCTGGGAGGTCGCCCGCGATTTTGTCTTCCGTAAATTCAAAGGCGAATTCGAGCGCGTCAAGGTCACGGGCATTCCCAAAGACTACAAAAGCAAGTTGCAAGAAGTCATTCAAAAGAACCCGCCGCTAAAGCTGACTTATGCCGACTTGAACTCAAGCGGCCCCGACCACATGAAATCTTTCGAGTCGGCGGCGTTGATTGACGGGAAAATTTATGGGCGCGGCACTGGACGCAGTAAAAAAGCCGCCGAGCAGGAGGCTGCTAGGCGGGCTTTACAGAAACTCGGCGAGCTTGTTTGAATCGATTAATAATCTTCAAAATCGGTAGCGATATGCTTGCCGATTATTTTTTTTATGCGGTCGATAGGGAACGGAGCCTCGTACTCGTCGAAGTAGCCGATTTCAACGATACGCGCCTGATTAACGTCGTTGTTCTTGCCGACGGGCACATCCACCACGTCACCAACCGCAAGCGTCTCATCGTCCGTTTGATAGGTGTAGTGCTTGTAACTGTCTTTGAACTGAACTTTGCAGAAGATGTACTTGCCTTGAGCGGAAACGACTTCAGCGGGCGTCGGGGAAAATATTTCCGCAGTCAAGTCACTGGCAATGGTTTTAAGCTCTTCGATAAAGTTCGTCAGCCCCGGCAAAAAGTTTTCGTTATAAGGCGTCTCGAAAGTCTCAACCGATTTATCATGCCGAACGAGTTCAAAGCTTGCCCGCGTGGGGTAAGAGGCGTCCGCCTCTTCGACTTCGATACCGTCGAAAAATCTTTGGCAGGCGTCGAAGACTTTTTCTTCATTAACAAGGCGGTAGGTGTGCTGGGAAGTTTTTTTGTCCAGCGTCAAAAGTTTCTCGTGGCGGTCGAGCGTCAAGCACTCGTCCAAATAATTCATCGTGACCTTTTCGAGCCGACGACGATTAACGAACTCCATCTCCGGTATCAGAACGTCAATCCAATCCAAGAATCGCTCAAAGTTTTCCGGATAAGCATTCAAGCCGCCGCCGTGATAAATATTTTTGCTTTCCCGGAAGGTCAGCTCCCATTGCGCGTCGTTGAGAACGTCCGCCGAATAATTTTTCTCCCACGAAAAGATTTTCAGCGCGTCAAGCTCCTTAAGCCACGCTTCGGAGACTTCAACGGCAGGAGATTTCTTTTTTTCCACGTCAAGCAGTCCATTGCGCAGAATTTCGTAAGAGACCTTGCCGCCTCTGATGAGAATATCAACCGTCTTGTAACCTTGCGTGGCGTTGCCGACCGTGAATTTGATTTGCTTAGCCATCATTCAATCTCCCACAAGAAGTCAACCGTATCGCTCGCCTTGATGTCGTCGGGTTGGAAGTTAAACGAAGTCTTCGCGGCGGTCGGCGTCTCCTGACAAATGACAATCTCGCGGCGAACGTTTATTTCGTCCCAAGAATAATCTACGTTGATGAGCTTGCCGAGGTTTACGCCCATTGCCGCGCAGAGGAGTTTAGCTTTGTGTTTGGCGTCTTTGGCGGCGGCTTTAAGGATTTTGTCGTTGAAGGCGTCAACGTCCTTTATCGTGAAGGCAATAGAAATTTTCGGCTGAGCAAGGCTGGCGGCAATCGTGTCAATGGCGACGTTGAGTTTGTCGTTGTTGAGGTCGAAGGTCAGCTTTAAATCGTGGCGGCACTCGAAGCCAACGAAAGTTTTTTGGTAACGAGTGGACTTGCCTTCTTTAATCTCTTCGTTCTCGTAGACGGCACGCACATCGAAATTAACCGTTTTGAGGTCGTTGGCTTTGAAGCCCGCCTCGACGATTGCCTCGCGGAGCATTTCGACTTGTTGACTGCCAATCCTAAGCGCGGCGGAGTATTCTTTGTTCTGCGCCGCCAACGTCAGCGACAAAACGATTTGGTCAGGAGCCTGCGTGGCGTTCCCCGTGCCTTTGATATGAATTCTGCGATTCTCTTCCATAAAACTTACCTCCTTTGAGTTCTCGCGGTAAAATTCCACAAAAAAACTTTTCACCCTGCTTTGACATGATATAAAAATTAATCTAAACTTGCGGGCAGATTTCTTTAAAGGTCGTGATAAAAGATGCTTCGAGCACTGGCAGTCATTTGGCTGATATGGGGCTTGAACTGGGTCATCATGAAGACGGCGAACAGTTTCTTTCCGCCGATACTGTTCGTGGCGTGGCGGTTCGGGACGGGCGCATTGATTCTTTTGGCGGTCGCTTACTGGAAAAAGATTCCTTTGCCCGATAAAAAATTTGTGCCGTGGATATTCTTGACGGGTTTGCTAATGATTGTCCTAAACAACATCGCGGCTCAAGTCGGCATGAAGACGATTAGCGCGGGCATGGCGGCGGTTCTGAATTACACTGCGCCACTTTGGACGGCAATCCTTGCGCATTTCACATTGAACGAGCGATTGACGCGGCTAAAGTGCTTCGGAATCTTTCTGGCGATAGTTGGCTTGTATGTGCTAATGGGCTTGCAGGGCGTCGACGACCTCGGCGCGGCGTTTATCATCATCGTGGGCGCAATGATTATGGCGGTGGCGAACATCATCGTTAAGCTTAAGTTGAGCAAATGCGATATGGTTCAGCTGACGACGTGGCAAATGGTCTTCGGGGCAATCGTCCTTGTGCTTTATACGTCGCTTGTCCCGCAGGGCGAAATTCATTGGTGCTTAACCGCTGTGCTCTGCGTGATTTACAACGGCGCATTAGCCTCGGCTTTGGCGTTCTTCCTTTGGAACTACGTTTTAACGCACATTGAAGCAAGCACCGCCTCGATAGCAACGCTGGTCGCGCCGGTCGTCGGTGTATTGGGTGGCGTCGTGATTCTCGGCGAACCGTTCACAGCTTACATCGTCGTTGGCATGGCGTTAATCTTTTCAGGCATTTTAATCGTCGTCAAGAAGAGGAACTTTTAATTGATTGGAGGCAAGCTGACATGTGGTTAGCATTGGCAACATTATCCGCTGTGTTCGCCGCGCTGACGGCAATTTTAGCGAAGATAGGGATTGAGGGCGTGAATTCCCACTTGGCAACGGCAATTCGTACAGTAGTTGTGCTCGTCATGGCGTGGGGAATGGTTTTCTTGACAAATGCGGCGGGCGGCATCGGAGCAATCAGCCGGAAAAGTTGGTTGTTCCTCGTGTTATCGGGATTCGCTACTGGGGCGTCGTGGCTCTGCTACTTCAAAGCGTTATCAATGGGCGAAACTTCCGCCGTCGTCGCGGTGGACAAGCTAAGCGTTGTCTTCACGTTGATACTTGCCGTCCTCTTCCTAAGCGAACAATTTACCCTAAAGTCAATCCTCGGCGCGTTGCTCATCACCGCAGGGACTTGGCTAATGATACGATAATCAAGAAAGGAGCATACAACCTTTGACACTGACTGAAGAAATAAACAAGCGGCGGACGTTCGCAATAATCTCGCACCCCGACGCGGGCAAGACGACGCTTACGGAAAAACTTTTGCTCTATGGCGGCGCGATTCACCTTGCCGGCTCGATTAAGTCTCGCAAAACCCAACGCCACGCCGTAAGCGATTGGATGGAGATTGAAAAGCAACGCGGTATTTCCGTGACGAGTTCGGTTTTGCAATTTGACTACGCGGGCTATCGAATCAATATCCTAGACACGCCAGGACACCAAGACTTTTCCGAAGACACCTACCGAACGCTTATGGCTGTCGATAGTGCGGTTATGATTCTGGACGCGGCTAAAGGTGTGGAGGCTCAGACTAAGAAGCTCTTCAAAGTTTGTCGCGAACGACGTATTCCGATATTCACGTTCATTAATAAGCTAGACCGCTACGGCAAAGTCCCACTCGACCTGCTAGACGAGATTGAAAAAGTCTTGGGCATTCCAACTTACCCGATGAACTTCCCGATTGGCACCGACGGCAAATATCTGGGAGTCTTCGACAGGCAACGCAATCAGATTGAGCTATTCGCAGAGGACACCACTCACGGTCAAAAGGAACGCGCTTCCGAGACTTTCGCGGCGGACGATAAGGAAGTTATAAGACGCATTGGGCAAGAGAACTTCGACGCCCTGCAAGATGATTTAATGCTCCTTGACGAGGCGGGCGAAGTCTTCGACAAGGCAAAAGTCGATGCGGGCGAATTAACTCCGACGTTCTTTGGTTCGGCGATGACTAACTTTGGCGTTCAAAACTTTTTGGAAGAATACTTGAGGCTTGCGCCGCCGCCCGCGCCGCGTTTGTCGAGTGACGGAATCATTGAGCCTGACGACGATAAATTTTCGGCGTTCGTCTTCAAGATACAAGCCAACATGAATCCCGCGCACCGAGACCGCTTAGCGTTCATTCGGATTTGTTCGGGTAAGTTTGAACGCAACATGCAAGTTTGGCACGCGGCGACCGATAAGCTCATCAAGCTAGCCCAGCCGCAACAATTCCTCGCGCAGGACAGACAAATCATTGATGAGGCTTTCCCCGGTGACATCGTCGGTTTATTCGACCCAGGCATATTCGGTATCGGTGACACGTTGACTGACGCCGCCCATAAGTTTAAGTTCGAGGATTTCCCGACCTTCCCGCCTGAAAAGTTTGCTCGCGTGCAAGCCAAGGACACCATGAAGCGCAAGCAGTTTGCAAAGGGTATCGACCAACTCACGCAGGAAGGCGCGATTCAGCTGTTCAATCAAGTGGGGGCGGGCACGGAGTCTTACGTCGTCGGCACGGTCGGCACGTTGCAATTTGAAGTCCTGCAGTATCGCTTGAAATCGGAATACGGCGTTGATATTCTGCTGACAATGCTACCGTTCGAGGTGGCACGTTGGCTGAGGTTCGCTGATGGTTCAAAGGTCACGCCTGCCAGCCTGCGCGGAGCCGATAGGGGAATGTTCGTCCTCGACCGTCAAGAAAATCCAGTGTTGCTCGTCGAAAACGAATGGTCGTTGGGTTGGATAAGCGATAACAATCCAAAGCTTGAGATGAACGCGACGCCCTTTGAAGGCTTGCAATATTAATCGGCGTGTGTTAGCTTAGATATTCAAAAGGAGGATTGTTAATGGAACAACAGATAAAAGACCTGCGCTTGCGTGCGGGCGAGGCGATTAGAAGTTCAGCGACGCTAAAGGAACTCGACGACGTGCGCGTAAAGTTCTTGGGCAAGAAAGGCGAGCTAACTGGATTACTTCGTGGCATGAGCAAACTTTCAACCGAGGAGCGTCCGATTGTCGGCAAACTCGTCAATGAGGCGCGGGCGGAGATTGAACAACTCATTGCCGAGAAGAATTCCGAGCTTAAGGCGGCGGAGCTTCAAACAAAGTTGGCGTCGGAGCGGATTGACGTTACGTTACCAGGGCGGCGCGTCCACGACGGACATTTGCACCCGCTGACGTTGACGCTTAACCGCGTTAAGAAAATCTTTGTGAGCATGGGCTACAGCGTCGAGGAAGGTCCCGAAGTCGAGACGGATTATTACAACTTCGAGGCGTTGAACTTGCCCAAAGATCACCCCGCCCGCGACATGCAGGATTCGTTTTATATCACCGAAGAAATTTTGCTCCGGACGCAGACATCACCGGTTCAGGCGCGGACTATGGAACGCCATAAGGACAACGAGCCGATAAGAATGATTGCTCCGGGCAGAGTGTATCGCCGCGATGACTATGACGCGTCGCACTCGCCGATGTTCACGCAGGTTGAAGGGCTGGTCATTGACAAGGGAATAAGCTTTGCGGACTTGAAAGGCACGCTAGAGGATTTTAGCAAGAAAATCTTCGGCGAACGGACTAAGATTAGGTTGCGTCCGAGTTTCTTCCCGTTCACGGAGCCGAGCGCGGAAGTCGACGTGTCGTGCGTGATGTGTCATGGCGCAGGTTGCAAAGTTTGTCAAGGAACGGGCTGGCTTGAGATTTTGGGCGCGGGCATGGTTCACCCAGACGTTTTGAGGATGAGCGGCTACGACCCCGACGAAGTAAGCGGTTTTGCGTTCGGCATGGGCATTGAACGGATTGCAATGCTGACTTATGGGCTTGACGACATGCGCTTGCTTTACGATAACGACGTTAGATTTCTTAAGCAATTTTGAGGCGGTGATATTGTGCAGGTTTCAACCAAATGGCTGAAGGATTACATTGACATAGATTTGACGGCGGACGAGTTAGCGGAGAAATTCACGCTGGCGGGCATTCCGGTCGAAAACGTGATTCACGCGGGCGAAGGCTTGGAAAAGGTCGTGACGGGTCGCATTGAAGAGCTTAAGCCGCACCCTGACAGCGACCACCTGTTGATTTGTCAGATGAACGTCGGCGCGGAAAATCTTTTACAGATTATCACGGGCGCAAGCAACGTCGCGGAAGGGCAAATCGTTCCCGTCGCTTTGGTCGGCGCGAACCTTCCCTGCGGCAAAAAAATTTCCAAAGGCAAGATGCGTGGCGTGGCGTCGAATGGCATGTTGTGCTCGGCGGACGAATTAAACATTGAGGGCGATTCAAGCGGAATTTACATTTTGCCTGACGATACGCCTGTAGGAGTGCCCGCCGCCGAAGTGCTTGGTCTCGACGATGATATTTTGGAATTTGAACTGACTGCTAATCGCGGCGACTGCTTCAGCGTGATTGGTCTTGTTCGTGAGTTGGCTGTTCTTACCAAAAAAACTCCGCGCTTCCCTGAAATCAAAGTCGACGAGAACGACGAACGCGAGACTGAAAAGCTCGTTAAGATTGGTATCGACGCGCCGGATTTGTGCTCGCGATTCTCTGCGCGAGTGCTGACTAATGTTAAGCTTGCGCCGTCGCCCGATTGGATGGTTAAGCGTCTTGAGGGCGCGGGCATGAGGGCAATTAATAACGTCGTCGACGTGACAAACTTTGTAATGCTGGAAATGGGGCAACC
>JACXWG010000086.1 GCA_014764605.1 Quinella sp. 1Q5
CGTGCCCATAGCCGAGACGCTCGACCGTGCCGCAAAAGAAGTTGGCGTTAATTTTATTGGCGGGTTCAGTGCGTTGGTTCAAAAAGGTTACACGCCCGGCGATAGGATTCTGATTGAGTCGATACCTCAAGCATTAGCGGCGACGGATTTGGTTTGTAGCTCCGTTAATCTGGCGTCGACGAAGGCGGGCATTAATATGGATTGCGTCCGTGAGATGGGCGAGGTCATCAAACGCACGGCAGAGCTTACACGAGACCGGCAAGCGATTGGTTGTGCTAAGCTAGTCATCTTCGCCAATGCCCCCGAAGACAATCCGTTTATGGCGGGAGCGTTCCACGGCGTCAGCGAACCCGATAAAGTCATCAATGTTGGCGTCAGCGGACCGGGCGTCGTCAAGCACGCGTTGGAAGATTTAAAAGGCGCGAACTTCACCGAGATTGCCGAGACGATTAAGCGGACGGCGTTTAAGATAACACGCGTCGGACAACTCGTAGCTCAAGAGGCGTCGCGGCGATTGGGCGTGCCGTTCGGGATAATCGACTTGTCATTAGCACCAACGCCCGCAGTCGGTGATTCAGTTGCACGTATCCTTGAGGAGATGGGACTTGAGGCTTGCGGCGCACCTGGTACGACGGCGGCTCTTGCTTTACTCAATGACGCTGTTAAAAAGGGCGGACTTATGGCTAGTTCGCACGTCGGCGGCTTGAGCGGCGCATTTATCCCCGTCAGCGAGGATGAAGGCATGATTGCGGCGGTTAAGTCTGGTAGCCTGTCGATTGAGAAGCTTGAGGCGATGACTTGCGTTTGTAGCGTCGGCTTGGATATGATTGCGGTAGCGGGCGACGTGAGCGCGGCGACCCTTAGCGGGATTATCGCGGACGAGGCGGCGATTGGCGTTGTCAACAACAAGACGACTGCTGTTAGGCTTATCCCCGTGCCCAATGCCAAAGTCGGCGATGTCGTCGAGTACGGCGGCTTGCTCGGCTATTGTCCTATCGTGCCCGTGAAGAATCAATTCAGTTCGGAGGCGTTCATTGCACGCGGCGGACGCATTCCGGCACCAGTTAGGAGCTTGACGAATTAAAATGATTACGATTAGGAAAATGGAACGCGGCGACGCTGATATTGTCGTCGGCATGATGCGCAAGTTCTACACTTCGCCCGCAGTCATAACTAACGGCTCGGAAAAGATTTTCGCGGCGAACGTGGCTAATTGTCTTGGCGGCTCGTCTTTGGTTGAAGGGTTTGTCTTCGTCGACGGCGGGCAGGTCATCGGCTACGGAATCACGGCGCACGGTTACTCTACGGAGTTTGGCGGCGAATGCATTTGGCTTGAAGACCTTTACATTGAGGCGGAGTATCGCGGGCGCGGCATCGGGTCAAAATTTATTCGTCACGTCAAGGAGCTTTACCCCGATAAAATTCTGCGGCTTGAGACTGAAGCTGACAACTCGGCGGCGGTTAATCTTTATGAGCGGCTCGGCTTTAAAAGGTTGTCTTACCTTGAAATGGTTTGCACAGGTGATTAGCATGGACGAACGACTTAGGATATTAGAGGAGACTTATCGCGGCGCAGTGCCTCAGCTGAAGTTCGATTCGGCGTTTGAATTGCTAGTGGCGGTTATTCTCTCTGCGCAGTGCACCGATAAGCGCGTCAATCAAGTCACGCAAGTTTTATTCCCGCTAGCCAACACGCCCGAAAAGATTTTGCAGCTTGGACAGTCGCGGCTTGAAGAGATTATCAGACCGTGTGGGCTGTCGCGTTCAAAGTCTAAGCATATCATCGGGACGGCGAAGACTTTGCTTGAGGATTACGGCGGCGAAGTTCCTTCCGAGTTCGATGAGCTGATAAAGTTGCCTGGCGTCGGGCGCAAGACTGCTAACGTTGTTACGAGCGTCGCTTTTAAGATTCCCGCCATTGCCGTTGATACTCACGTCTTCCGCCTGGCTAATCGATTGAAGCTCGCCGAAGGTAAGACGCCGCTTGAGGTTGAACTCGGCTTGCAACAGATTATTCCGCGTGATAAATGGTCAGTTGCTCATCACTGGCTGATTTGGCATGGGCGCGAAGTCTGCAAGGCTCGCAATCCCAAATGCTCGGCTTGCCCGCTGTCAAAGGTCTGTCCGTCTTCGACTGCTTAAGAAAAAAACTTGCCCTCCGATAGAATTTCTAAAGGAGGGCGATTTTTTATGGCGAGCAATGCGATTCACTTAGACAACGTTTATATTGGCGGTGCCGTGTCGCTTATGGAAGATTTGGAGCGGCGCGTTGAGAACTTTCACAAGCCGAAGACTTACGACGAAATTTTATCGGAGGCGCGGGACGGTCTCAAGAAGACTTCGCCGCAGGAGATGACGCTTGATGAGTACAAAGCTTATATTGAAGGTCAGTTGCATAACATTCCGCGCAACATCACCCGCTACCGCGACGACGTGACGATTGTAATCAGCGACGCGGGCTATCAGGCTATGCAAAGCGATTCGGCTTACGAGGCGTGGGTTCTCAACCGCGTGCGCGAAGAGCTTGCCTTCCCCGATTATCTGTGTTGCTACCCTGGCACCTATGGTCACCATGAAGTGATTCAATTCGGCGCAACTAAGGAAGATTATCGCGGGCAATCGTCAGCGATTCACAAAAACGATTCGCCGCACGTCGAGGAGGAAAGTTATTGGGAGCGGCGGCTTAAACGGTTGAAGGCGCGACTTAAGGCTGAACAAGAACTCTTTGAGCATGAACAGCTTTTGCAGAAGGTCAACGACGAGTCCGCGCAGGTCGAATCACTTCAACGGGCAAAGGAAGGTTTGATAGACCCGTTCGAGCCGCAAAAGCCGCTAATCGGAGTTCCGGCGCGTTATCTCTTAAGCATGTTAGACGCCGCCACTTAATCAGCCGTAATAATCTGTACGCCTAACTTATCAGTCGCCGTCGTGAGTTCGTCGGATAGTTTTGCCTCGGTGATTATGCCAGTGACTTTATCAAGCGTGGCAAAGCTGTAGGTACTTTCGACGCCAATCTTACGTGACTCGGCGATTACATAAGAAGACTTGCTAAGGTCAATCATTCGCGCCTTGTGGACGCCAGCAGCAGTGTCCCGCGAGGTCAGCGAATTTTTTTTGATGTCCACGCCGAACGAACCAATAAACGAAACGTCCGGACGGAAGTTCGATAGGAACGTCATGTTAAGCACGTCCGAGAACCCGTCGCGGCTTTGATTAATCTGCCCGCCTGCGAAGAACAAATTTATCTTCGGGTTGCGTGCGAGCATGACGAGAACATCAACCATATTCGTTAGGATTTTGTAAGGCGTCTCTGTCTTCTCAAGTATCTGCGCAATGGCGATGCTTATCGTGGATATGTCTAGGAAAATTAAATCTTGCGGTTGCATGAGTTTGACGGCGGCGGCGGCGATTTTGCGTTTTGCCTCCACGTCGGAAATACGGCGCCTGTTCGCCTCTGTCATTTGGAGTTTTTCTTTTATCGACACTGCCCCGCCGTATGTGCGTTTCAATTTCCCGTCAAGCTCCAGCGTGCTTAAGTCTTTGCGTATCGAATCCTCAGTCACGGAGAAAATCTCTGCCAGTTCCTTTACTAAGACTTTGCCGTTGCGTTCGAGCATTTCCAATATCTTTGCTTGCCGTTCTTCTAAAAACATTTTCTCCACCTCTTTTAATGATTTGGTTCATGATACAACAGAGCCGCCACCATTGCAAACGAAAAGCCCCCGTCGTCAAACGAGGGCTTTCCTTACTTCCAAACTGTGCAAGACAGACAAGGGCTTCAAAAATTATCCGAGTGTTGCGAGATAATCTTTAATCTTGTCGCCGTCTTCCATCTCCATAACTTTATCGAGTATCTCTTTTGCCTTGGTTAAGGTGATGTTGCGAATGCGTTCTTTGACACGCGGAATGGACGGTGCGCTCATCGATAATTCTTTAATGCCCATAGCCATCAAAATAATTGCCGCGTTCGGGTCGGACGCCATCTCGCCGCACATGCCAGCCCATTTGCCTTCCTTGTTCGCAGATTCGATCGTGCGCTTGATGAGGCGAAGCACTGCCGGGTTGAAGTGATTATACAGATAAGAAATTTGCGCGTTGCCTCTGTCGACTGCCAACGTATATTGGACAAGGTCATTGGTGCCGATTGAGAAGAAGTCAACGTACTTTGCAAGAGCCGGAGCCATAACAGCCGCCGCAGGAGTTTCGACCATGATACCGACTTGGACGCTATCGGAATACTCTTTGCCTTCGTGGACGAGTTCCATTTTAGCCATTTCGACGAACTCTTTAGCCGCGAGGAACTCAGCAACGTTGATAACCATCGGGAACATGATAGCCGCTTTGCCATAGACGCCAGCACGCAGGATAGCTTTGAGCTGGGGCAGGAACAAATCTTTGCGTTGAAGGCTAATACGGATTGCACGATAGCCGAGGAACGGATTCTCTTCCTTGCCGACTTGGATATAGGGCAATGGTTTATCGCCGCCGATGTCCATTGTGCGGATAACGCAAAGTCCTTCGCCGTGAGTGACGCTCGCGCAGTGTTCGACAGCTGCTTTATATTCTTTGAATTGGTCTTCTTCCTTCGGGACGTCCGTCTTGCCCATGAAGACGAATTCGGAACGGAACAAGCCAACGCCAGTTGCGCCGAAGTTCTTAACAGCAGCATCAGCATCAGCAGGCGAACCGATATTTGCGACGAGTTCGACTTCTTTGCCGTCGAGAGTGATAGCGGGTTTATCTTTCAGCTCTGCATAGTGGGCTTTAAGTTCTTCTTGCTTCTTAATCTTATCGTTGTAGCTTTCGCGCTCTTCATCAGAAGGACGAATTAAGATTTCGCCAGTCTCGCCGTCGAGGATAACGGGGTCACCGTTCGCGATTTGGGCAATGCCGTCGCCAACGCCAACGACCGTCGGGATAGCACGAGTTTTAGCAATGATGACAGCATGAGCTGTCGTGGAGCCGACACCGAGGATAACGCCCGCGATTTTATCAGTGGGCAGTCCTGCGATAACGGAAGGTTCAATGTCCTTGCCCGCGACGATAACTTTGCCGACGATTTCAGGATCTTTAATGCCGAGGAGATACTTTGCAATGCGTTTGCCGACGTCGCGCATGTCGACAGCACGTCCGCGGAAGTATTCGTCTTCCATAGCCTCAAAGACTTGTGCGGTTGCCTCGTAAGCATCGAGGACAGCTTTGGGAGCCGAGCCGCTAATGTCAATCTGTTCGTCAATCGAACCGCTCATTGCGGGGTCTTCGACCATCATGCGGTGCGCTTCGAGAATGCCAGCCTGTTCCTTGAGTCCTTGCGCATTGAAGCTGTCGATACTCTTCTTAAGATTCTCCGCGACTTCAACCAGTGCATTAGCGGCTTTTTTCTTCTCTACGGCCTTGGTGCCAGCTTTGTACTCCACGAGGAAGCTATCAAGGTTTTGGCCAGCCAGCAGAATGTTGCCGACTGCGATACCAGCGATTACGCCTTTGCCTTTAATTTTCTCTGCCATAATCTTTCCGTTACTGAAAACTTATAAAAGGCTAATAAAAACCTTTAAGTTTCATTCCTGCTTCGACGAGTCCGCTTTTGCCTAAGCTACTAACGTTTGCTGTAACTCTCCACAGGCTTGAATTCCCCGCTAACGAACGGGTACATATTGCAAGCGTCGTGAAGGTGACTGCCTTGCAATACCAGCAACATTTTATCCTTTCATGATATTCAGCAAAAAGTCTATTTGTCCAATGCACATTCCATCATTGCTTGGTTCTCGCTAGGTTTGTGCGGGGCGGCGGTGACAGTCCTCAACTCCTCAGACCTTGGACGGGTAGCTTAAAAGCACTCGGCGACCTCTGCCACATACCTTATAACCTTATAAGGCTTTTCGTTACATAAAAAGGGAGGCGGAAAAATTTTCTAGCCAACCTCCCCTTTGAGTTTGCAACAAAATGAATAAATTACGCTTCGCCGAATTTGCTGTCAACGAGTGCTTTGAGCTGAGCAACTGCATCTGCTTCGTCCGGACCATCAGCAACGATTGTAATTTCGGTGCCTTTGCTCAAGCCCATGCTCATGATCATGAGAATGCTCTTCGCGTCGACAGTCTTGCCCTTAGCCTTGATTTGAACCTTCGACTTGAACGAGGACGCCTTCTGCACGAAAACCGATGCAGGACGTGCATGAATGCCAGTTGCGTTTTGAATAGTGGTTGTTGCTTCAGTCATTAATAACCCTCTCCTATCTTTATACGAATCATTTTTAACGGCCGTCACCCTCGCGGGCAACTTTTACAAACCTGCTATTCGCCGCCACTTTTTATGTTCCTGCTTGCCACGAAAAAATTTTTAGAAAATTTTTATCGGGCGTCATGAAATGTATCCGAGTGCTTTTGCCTTATTGAAATCAGCTTGAGCCTTCGTAGAATCGTCTATTGATTGAGCTTGACGACAAAGCCCGCGATTGTAATGTGCCGCCGCAAAGTTCGGATTTAACTTTATAGCCTGGTCGAAAACCTCAATCGCCTTAGAATAATTCTTCAAGCCCATGTAAGCGCAACCGAGCGTATCATAATAATTTGCCTCATCTGGCTGAAGACGGACGGCACACTCAGCATTAGAAATAGCCTTGTCATATTCATCTAGCTTTACATAAGCATAGCCTCGATTGTTGCAGGCAACGGCGCAATCTTCTTCGAGTTCAATAGCCGCGTTGTAATTCTCAATAGCTGCCCAATAGTCGCCAGAGTCAAAAGATTTTTTACCCATTTTAAGATAGTCTTGAACAATAAGAACGGGTGCTTCCTCTTCTTCGTAACCTTCTTCGCCAAACTCGAACTCACTGTCAATGAGTGCTTTGAGTGTATTAACGGCATCTACTTCGTCTGGACCGTCAGCAACGATTGTAATTTCGGTGCCTTTGACTAAGCCCATAGCCATAAGCATAAGAATAAGAATGCTTTTACCGTCGACAGTTATGCCCTTAGCCTTGATTTGAACCTTCGACATGAATGAAGACGCCGTTTGAACGAACATCAACGCGGGGCGCATATGAATACCAGTTGCGTTTTAAATAGTGGTTGTTGCTTTAGTCATTAGAAATCCTCTCCTATCTTTATACGAATGTTTTTTACGGCCGTCACCCTTGCGGGCAACTTTACAAGCTTGCTATTTGTTGACAAGCGGATAAAATCTTCAATCAGGTGGAGGAATGGTGCCGAAAGTTTTAAAAAAATTTTTTTTGGACAGGGTATTGACAAAGGGTGTAAGTGGGTGTATATTAAGCAAGCTTGATTCACGGGGCTCCTTGAAAACTGAACAGTGCAAATGCTAGATGTGCGGAAACGCAATTAAGAGTCAGAAA
>JACXWG010000035.1 GCA_014764605.1 Quinella sp. 1Q5
ACTGCACCCACATATAAATTTCCGTCGGGACTTCGGTTATAACTTCGCCGTCGTCTTCATAAGCCAGAGCCGGACTCGCAAAGAAAATCATCGCCGCCGACACAATCCCTGCGAAAAATTTTTTATGCTTCATGTCGATCACCCTTTCCGCGAAGATTATAGCGAATTCACTTAGCCTTTGCAACGTCGACCCAACCCGCGCTTTTAATGTAGCGTTCCAGCTCATCAATCTCAAATCGGGCGCAACTCTTATCATTGCCGGCGGCGGGATATACCACATCGAACCGTTTCAAAGAGGCGTCGAAGTAAATCGGAATTCCCGCGTTTACTGCAAAGGGACACACCCCGCCGACCGCGTGACCAATTAAAACTTCCACCTCGTCGACGGGTATCATATGCGGGCGGCAGTTGAATTGCGCCTTGAACTTTTTGTTATCAAGTTTCATGTCGCCCGACATCAAAATCAGCACGGGCTTTTTGTCCACGAAAACCGAGATTGTCTTTGCAATCCTACCGACTTCACAGCCCAGAGCCTCTGCGGCTAGTTCGCTGGTCGCCGTCGACTGTTTAAACTCTAGCACGCGTTCAGGCTCTCCAAGCTCCGCGAAATATTTTTTTACCTTTTCGATAGCCAAAATGATTTCCTCCCGTCATGAAAAAGTTATCCACACGACCTCCGCCTTGTCGACGAGCGCGGGCATTAGTTCATCAAGATTTTTTATCTTGTTGAAGTGCCAATGATTTTTATCGTCGCGGGTGAAGCCAAGCTCAAAAGTCATCTGCCCGATGAGCTGTCCGCGCAGTGAATTATCGCCCTGCACGTCAAGGATAATCGTAGCCTCGTCGTCATTAATGCGCGTCTCCTTAATCGTTACGTCGCTTGCTTGCCGAATCTTTTCAAACTCGTTGGCAACGTAAGCCGTCGGATTTTCTTCGGGCGTCGAAGGCTCAGGCATCTTAGCAAAGAACGAATTCCGCACGTCGTCCAAAAATTTCAGGTGCGTCCGCTTATGCTGCGTGTTGTAAGTCGTAATGAACTCGCCGCTATGTTGGAAGTAAGGGTCGTCGGGATACTTCGTCCGGTACGTCTCGTAGTGTTCGGCAAGCTCAAGGGTCGTTGCGTCGTAGGTCGTCGAAAAGAACTTGTTCAAGTCCACGCGCTCCGAAAGTTTGGTTGCGTCCCGTTCGTCGAGTGCAAGCCTTATGTCGTTAAGCGCGGCTTCGGGAGTGTCCTCTTGCCCGCAACCAGTCAAAAAAATCACCGCCGACATAATCAGCGGCGCAAGTAGCTTTAATGTCATTCAATCACCTTAAATCCGTCAAGAACTCTTCAAAGGGCAAGCCCCAATTCCATGGCAAGTCAAGAGTCTCGGCATGGGCAATGCATTTGGCAACGAAGTCAGCCGCCTTGCTTGTCGCGTCGATTAGATTTTCTCCGTTCAGCCAAGACGCCGCCGCCACCGCAAAGAACGCGTCGCCCGTGCCAGACCTATCGCCGCCCAATCGCCGCGAAGTCACGATATGAACTTCGCCACGGTCAAAGATAAAGTTTCCAATGTTTGAGCCGTCGTCAATGTCAAGCGTCACGCCCGTAATCACCACGCGCCCGCCACGAGTTTTAGCCGCAATGTTCGCCGCCATAGTCGCAAGCTCCGAATCACTCACGACGCCGCCCGCAGGATACGCCACGCCCAAAAGCTCGCAAGCTTCCGTCAAGTTCGGAGTGACAAGGTCGGCAAACTCTAAAAGCTCTCGTAGACCTCGGCACATCTCGCGGGTATAGGATTTATAAATCTTTCCGTGGTCGCCCATGACGGGGTCAATTATCACGACGGCGTGAAAACTTTTTATGAAGCGGCGGACAATTGCAATCTGAGCGGCGGAACCTAGGAAACCAGTAGCTATCGCGTCGAAGGTCAGCTGATTCCTCTGCCAGCTGTCAATGTAGCTGTCCATGCGTTCGGTATAGTCGTCAAGGAAGTAATCCTTAAAACCGGTGTGCACGCTCAATAGCGCAGTCGGCAACGGGCAGACTTGAATCTTAAGCGCGGAGATTATCGGCAACTCGACCGTCACGGAACATCGCCCAAAGCCCGTCACGTCATTTATCAGAGCAAGTCTCTTTTGTCTAATCATCGTCTATCAACCAGAATTTTCTTCGCGACCTCTTCAAACTCTCCGCGACCATAATTGACGAACGGCACGATAGAAATTCCGCCGCGAACTTTGAAGAGTCCTTCGACCTCCAGATAATGCGGTTCCAAAAGTTTAATCAAGTCGTCGGCTATCGTGTTTATAACGTCCTCATGGAATGTGCCGTGATTCCTAAAGCTCGTCAGGTAAAGTTTAAGGCTCTTGCTTTCGACTAGCTTTTTGTCGGGGACGTAGCGAATTTTAATCGTGGCGTAATCGGGCTGATGAGTTATCGGGCAAAGGCAAGTGAACTCGTCGCTGGTGAGCGTCACGAAATAATTTCTGCTGTTGGCGTTGGGTATCGCCTCTAGAAATTCGGGCGCGTAGTCGTACTTGTAATCTGTGACCTTGCCTAAGCTTTTAAGTTCCATTGTGTAATCTCCTTTTAAGCGGCGCGTCTGCCGTCAACAATCTGCGCGTCGGAAAGTCTTTGCAAAACGTCAGAGAGTTTATAAGTTGCGTCCGCGTCAACCGTTTGCAGTCCGCGTAATCTCATCGGAACTATCATCGGCGGGTTGTCGAGGTTGAGCATTTCCCGATTGACAATCTGAGCGGCGGAAGGATAGACGAAACTCAAGCGGGCGTATTCGTTGCCGTCGGAGCCGCGAAGCTTTTGGATAACCAACTTGGACGCAATCGGCACGCGCCATTCAAACGTACCAGGCAAAACATAATCTTCCACGCTGATAGCCGTCAGCAAGGTGGAAAGGTTAATATCGTGTCCGCAGATGAAACTGAACTTGCGACCGGACGTATTGAGTTCGTCGGAGATGACAGCGAGCATCGGGCTTGCGAAAACTTTTGCGCCAATAGGACGGTCAAAGCAACTGTTAATCAGCAGGGAAGAAATCTTCGCCACGTCGCGCATCTCGGAATCGCTGTAAGAAACTTTCCCGTCGTAGTAATCCATAAGCAAGGCATCGGCGGCAAGATTAATTTTGCTCAAGGAACCTTCCGCTCTCATTTCGGCTACTTCTTTGCGGATTTTTATCGACGAGTCGGCGGGATTGAATTTCTCACCCGTAAGACGTTCAACGGTTGCAATCTCTTTGCGAAAGTCGGCGATTAATTTTTTACTGTCAACTTCGTCGGAAATTTTTTTCGTAAACGCGGGGTCAACTTGCGGAAGAAAGACACTGTCTTTTTGCCCCAAGGAGCGATGATATTCAATGGGAATGTTCGCGATGGGGAATGCGCCCGCCGAAAAATATTTTGCCGTGGCTATCGTCCGCTGATACGAGTTAGCATAGAAACGAACTTCGCCGACGGAAGGTTGCGCGTTCTTCGGGAAGAGCCCTTGCGCCCTGAGCCGTGCCTCGAAGTATTGCCCCATAAGCGTTTCCATTTCTCCTCCGCGCAATGTCAAAAGCCCGCGGTCGTCGCCTGCCTTTAGTGAGTTTCGCAGGTTGTGACGACTGATTACCACGACTTGTTCAAGCTGATAATCCATGGCGTGCGCGACGGAGAAAAATGTTATCGCGACAACGAAGACTATCACTAGCGAAAAAAACTTCTTCATGTGAATTCCTCCTTAAAGTCCGAGATTCGGGACGGCGTTAAGCGTCGAGTCCGCGAACGTTTTTTGATAGTAGCCGCGGCAAGCAATCATTGCGGCGTTGTCCGTGCAAAGTATTTTAGACGGATAAAAGAACTCAAGCCCGCGTCGTTGGCAAGCCGTGCGCAAAGTCTTTTCCAGTGACGAATTCGCCGCGACGCCTCCCGCCAAGACAATCTTATCAAGTCCGAACTCTTCCGCCGCCGCCAAAGTTTTATCAGCTAAAGTATCGACGACAGTTTTTTGAAAGCTCGCCGCCACGTCAGCTGCGTTAATCGTCTTGTCCTTCATCTGCGCGGTATTGAGGTAGTTAAGCACCGCCGACTTGAGACCGCTGAAGCTGAAGTCGTAGCCCGTAACCTTCGGGTGCGGAAAGGTTATGGCGTTGGGGTCGCCGAGCTTAGCTAGCTTATCAATCTCTGGTCCGCCGGGATAAGGCAAGCCCATGACTCGCGCAATCTTATCAAACGCCTCGCCCGCCGCGTCGTCGCGACTTTGTCCTAGCAGTTCAAAGCGATTGTAATCCGTCATCTTAATCAGTGCAGTGTGTCCGCCCGATACGACCAACGACAAGAACGGCGGCTCCAGTTCGGGTGCGCTTAGGAAGTTCGCGAAGATGTGCCCTTCCAAATGATTGACGGCGATTAGCGGGATTCTCAGTGCGTAGGCTAGTGACTTCGCCGCCGACAGCCCGACGAGCAATGCGCCCGCTAAGCCCGGCCCGAACGTCACAGCGATTTGATTTATGTCGCGCAGGTCGACGCCCGCTTTGTTGATTGCCTCGTCAATTACCGGCATGATGTTTACTATGTGTTTGCGCGAGGCGATTTCTGGTACCACGCCGCCGAACTTTCGATGCAATGGGATTTGGGTCGAGATGACGTTTGACAGCAACTCTCGCCCGCCACGCAGGACAGCCGCCGCAGTCTCGTCGCAACTCGTTTCTATTCCTAATGTTAAGGTCTCATTCATTAGCAACCCTCGCAATACAAAAGTTAATCGGGACGCCCGCCGTGCTGAACTTGTTCTCGTATTCGGTGCGAATGTTATCGGGTGGCTCGTTAGCGTGCAAATCGTTGGTCACGTCGCGAACCTCAAGCCCCGCCAAAGCGAATTGCTCCAGTGAGTAATCGAACAGCCCGCGATTATCCGTCTTGAAAAAAAATTCGCCGCCGCGCTTTAAAATCTTCTTGTACAGCTCCAAGAACCTTTCATGCGTTAAGCGTCGTTTGGCGTGCCGCTTCTTTGGCCACGGGTCGCAAAAGTTTATGTAAAGCCTATCGACCTCGTGCTCTGCGAAAAGCTCCGCTATATTTGCCACGTCGAAAACGATTAAGCGAACGTTGCTAAGGTTGTGTTCGCGAACCTTCCTTGCCGCCGCCAAGACGCAAGTCGCCTCGACCTCAAGCCCGATAAAATTTATCTGCGGATTGCGTTCGGCTATCTGCGTTATGAAGTCGCCCTTGCCCGTGCCTAACTCAACGTAAAGCTCCCGCGTCGAGTCTTTGGTTATCGGTTGAACGTTGCCGACAGTCACTAAGTCTTCAAACTGCTTTAACTTCTCGTCTGTATGAGGCTTTCTCCTCAAGCGCAAATGTATTCACTCCTCGTCGAGTCCGGTTAAATTTTCTTCGTGCATGAACGCCGCCAATTTCTTTATGCCCTTCATGACGGCGCGATAATGTTCTGGCGTCAACGACTGCGAACCGTCCGATAATGCCCGCGCCGGATTGGGATGAACTTCCATCATCAAACCATCTGCGCCCGCCGCTATCGCCGCAAACGCCATCGGTTTAACCATGCGCCATTTGCCCGTGCCGTGTGAAGGGTCTACGATTATCGGCAGATGTGATAGGTGCTTGACCGCCGCGACTGCTGACAAGTCCAAAGTGTTTCGCGTGTAAGTCTCGTAAGTTCTGATTCCTCGTTCGCACAAAACGACGTTGGGATTGCCCGCGTTCATGATGTATTCGGCGGCGTTTAACCACTCGTCAAGCGTCGCCGCAAGTCCACGCTTTAACAGGACGGGTCGTTTGCACTTGCCGACCTCTTTAAGCAATCCGAAGTTCTGCATATTCCTCGCGCCGATTTGAAGCATATCAGCATACTCGGCAACGGGTACAATGCCTTCGACCGTCGTAACTTCCGTGACTATCTTTAAGCCTGTGACCTCTCGCGCCTCGGCAAGATACTTCAAGCCCTCGACCTCAAGTCCTTGGAACGAATACGGCGAAGTCCTAGGTTTGAACGCTCCGCCACGCAGGAATTGTGCGCCGCCGTCCTTGACTATTTGCGCGGCTTTGATGAGTTGTTCGCGGCTTTCGACTGCACAAGGACCCGCCATTACTACAGGAACACCGCCGCCAATTTTCACGTCGCTAACGTCGATGATACTCGGTTGCGGATGAAATTCACGGCTCGCAAGTTTATAGCTCTTTGAAATGGCAACGGAACTTTCCACACCTGGCAACGCGTCAATCGCCACACTAGCCAACTTAGTCTTGTCGCCGATAACGCCTACGATTTTTTGTTGTGCGCCTTCCATTATCTTTGCGTCTAACCCGACGCTTTTTATCGCCTTGATGACCTCTTCGATATTCTTTGAAGTCGCCTCTGGATTCATTATGATGACCATGCAAGTTGCCTCCTTAAATCTTGTCTGCCTATGATAGCGAATTAACTTTGGAATGTAAATATCGGCGCGGCATTGACTTTAAGCTTGCTTTTTATTATCCTCAATGCGAGGTGAAAATTTTGGGCTTGAATATGAAAATCTACCGCGCATTGACCGGCTCGACTATTAGGAGTTTCGTTAAGCGCGTCGAAGACTTCTGCGCATCATATCTGCCGACCGTTCATGCAAAGATTTTTTTGCCCGTGAAGGCCGCCGCGAAGTCTGCGCTTTTAAGATTCTCTATGTCTCGCGGAAGAAATTCTGCACAGCCCTTGAACTTTTGGAAGGTCTCGATGCAAAAAAACTTCTCGCCGCTCGTCAGTGTCGTAGTTCCGAATTTTAATCACGCGCCCTTTTTGCGTCAACGCCTCGAAACGGTTTACAGTCAGTCCTACAGAAACTTTGAAGTGATTCTCCTTGACGACGCCTCCACCGATTCAAGCCGCGAAATTTTAAAAGAATTCCACGCTAAACACGCGGACAACACCCGACTCATCATCAACGAAAAAAATTCTGGCAGCGTCTTCAATCAATGGCGGCGGGGCATTGCCGAGGCTCGCGGCGATTTGGTTTGGATTGCGGAGAGCGATGACTTCAGCGCGAAAAATTTTCTCTCGGAGCTGGTGCCTGCCTTCGCCGATGATGCCATTGAGCTTGCCTTCTGTCGCACGGACTTTATCCAAGACGACAAAAAGATTTTCACGACGGAGCAATACCTCGCCGACTTGCCCGTATTCGATTGGACGAAAACTTTTGCCGTGACTGCCGCCGAGTTCGTGGCGCAGGGCTTTGGCATTAAGAATATTATCCCGAACGTTAGCGGCGTCCTCTTCCGCAAGCGTCAAACCTTTCCTACGTTGTGCATGGGCATGAAGCTTTGCGGCGATTGGGCGTTTTATCTCGACGTGATTAAGGGCGGTTGCGTTTACTATTCACCGAACGTCACGAACTTTTACCGCGTCCACAAGAACAGCACGTCGCTTAAAATTCAGAAGGAGCCGCGATACTTTGAAGAACACGCACGCATTGCCGAGTTCGTCGCAGAAAATTATCGTGTACCCGCTGAAGTCCACGAGGCGCACTTCAACAAGTTACAAGAGCATTTCTTTGGTTACTACGGCGGCAAGGACATCAGCGAGCTTGAAAGACTTTTCAACGTGGAAAAGATTCTTCGCATCAAACGTAAGCCGAATATCTTAATGGGCGTCTTCTCGATGAGCATTGGCGGCGGCGAGACCTTCCCGCTGTTCCTTGCCAATGAATTAAGTCGCAAAGGTTTTGCCGTGACAGTTCTTGATTTCCAAATGGCGGAAGATTTGCCCGACGTGCGAAAGAAACTCAACGCTACGATTCCGCTTATTAGGCTAAACGAGACGGGTGGGCTTGCCGAAGTCGTCGCGCAATTCAAGATTGATTTGATTCACACGCACCACGGAGCAACGGATTCGGCAACAAGTTACGTCGTCGAGAGCAATCCGAGCTTGCGCCACGTCGTCACGCTTCACGGCATGTACGAGGCGACCGACGCCGATTACCTCAAAGAGATTCTGGAGCGTGTTAAAAAATCTGTCAGCGCGTTCGTCTACATTGCCGAGAAAAATTTGACGCCTTTTAAGCAGAACAACTTCGGGCGTGAGGAAATTTTTTACAAGATTGGCAACGGCTTGGAACGTTCGCCGATTGTGCCCGTGCCGCGTGCCGAGTTTGGCATTCCAAAAGATTCTTTCGTGGCGTGCGTGGTGAGCCGTGCGATTCCTCAAAAGGGTTGGCGGGCGGCGATTGACGCGGTTAAGCTTGCCAACAAGTCGGGCGGGCGGCGCATTGATTTGATTCTGGTTGGCGCGGGCGAGATGTATGACAAGCTCAAGGGTCGCGTGCCTCAATTCGTGCACCTCGTCGGCTTTAAAAGTAACGTGCGCGATTACTTGGCGGCGGCTGATGTCGGATTGTTGCCCAGCGAGTATGCGGGCGAGAGTTTCCCACTCTTGATTATCGACAGCTTCTTTGCGGGGCGTCCAGTCGTCAGCTCGAACCTCGGCGAAGTTCCCGCTATGATTGGAGAGGCAGGAATTGTTTTTGATTTAGTCAATGGTAAAGTTCCCGTCGCTGAGCTTGCAAAAATTCTGCGGACGCTTGCCGATGACCATGACGCTTATGAAAAGATAAAAAGTCACGTTGCCGAGTCCGCCGAAAAATTTTCCCTTGAACGCGTCGCAGAAAAATACTTAGCAGTTTACTTGGGAAGTGAGAAATTTTGAATCTAGATGGCTTTTCGATGCGTCCGCTGACATTGGAGCTTGCAAAACTTTTGGTCGGCGGGCGCATAGATAAAATCACTCAACAGAACAAAGCGAACCTAACAATCACGATACGACAGCCTGGGCGAACGTTCTTGCTTAGGCTCTCGACTGCACCGCAAAATCCTTCGGTGCACTTGCTCACCAAAGCCCCCGAAAACCTTCCGGAGCCGCCGACGTTTTGCATGGTGCTAAGGAAGAACTTGGAGGGCGGCAGAGTCGCGGCGATTCGTCAACACGAACTCGACCGCATTATTTTTAT
Organism: Quinella sp. 1Q5; assembly: GCA_014764605.1. Taxonomy (GTDB): domain Bacteria; phylum Bacillota; class Negativicutes; order Selenomonadales; family Selenomonadaceae; genus Quinella. Next base: position 8,982 of record JACXWG010000035.1, read on the forward strand.
CGACGTGGACGCAATCGGGGCGGACGGACGAATTCAAACTTTCAAGCTAGCGGCGGAACTAATCGGCAAATACAGCAACTTGATTCTGATTTGCGACGGCGTGATTGTCGACGCACTAAAGAAAATCGGCACTAACTCCAGCCGCGTGCGAACAGTCCTGCCTAATCAAAGTTATCAACTACCACCCGCGCAGGGCAAGTTAGACATCTTCGCCGCCGACGTGGAAGAAATTTTAGCTCGTGTTAAGGCGGAGGAATTGCGACTTGATAGGGCAATCATGAACGCTTGCCAAGGCTTTGGACCGCAGAGCGTAAAGGAGACAATTTACCTTGCGGGCTTGCCTAACGACATAAAGACTTCCGCGCTTGACGCTAAGGACTTCGACAGTCTCCGCGACGCGTTGATTGACATTCGAGACGCCGCTAAAGTTCCGACGCCTTGCATGATTACGAACGCGGGAAAAGTTCTTGCCATATCCGCCGTCAAACTAAATTATCTTCGTGGAGACCTTCGGACGTTTGAAACTTTATCCGAGCTGTTAGAGATTGCCGACGACCTAGCGGGTAGCTATGTGCCTCCCGACAAGGAACGCTTTACTAAACTTGTTGGCAATGAATTACGACGGGCGACGAATAAAATCTCCGTGCTTACAGAGGAGCTTGCCGCCGCCGAGAACGCGGACGATTGGAGAGTTCGCGCCGATAATCTGTCGACCTATCGCTATCAGTTCAAAGACCACGCCAACGACTTAATCACAGTCGACAACATCTACGACGGGCAGAAACTATCTATCAACCTCGACCGCCGCTTGACAATTGCCGCTAACGTTCAAGCCTTCTACAAGAAATATGACAAGCTCAAGCGGTCTACGAAGTTTATCATCGAGCAGATTGACCTTTGCCGCAAAGAAATTGTTTACCTTGAGAGCGTCGCCCACTCATTGACAGCTTGCACGACGTTAGCTGACATTGACGAGATACGCACGGAGCTAATCGCAGGCGGCTACCTTAAAGAGGCTCGCAAGAAGTCTGCTCTAAGCAAGAAATCTGAGCCGTTCAAATTCACGGCTCCCGACGGCACGGAAATTTTTATCGGCAAGAACAACGCGCAAAACGACCGCTTGACCTTCAAGCTAGCCGCGCCCGACGACCTGTGGTTGCATACCAAAGACATTACCGGATCGCATGTCATCATTCGCAGTTCAAATGTCAGTGATGAGACATTGCAACTTGCCGCAGAACTCGCCGCGCATTTTTCAAAGGCTCGTGGCTCGTCGAAAGTTCCGGTCGATTACGTCGCGTGTAAGTTCGTCAAGAAACCTTCGGGGGCTAAGCCGGGCTTTGTGGTCTTCACGAATCAAAAAACAATCTACGTGACGCCGCGTGAGGCTTTAGAAAATTTTTTGGCTAGCGCGCAGGATTGATTGATTCTGGCGCGAAGTCTTTACGAAATTTTTGCAAAGGAGAGAGCTTTATGAAGTCTGAATTCACGCTTAAGCTTGAGCGGTGTAAGGGCTGTGGAATTTGCGTGGCGTTTTGTCCTAAGCAGGTCTTAGCATTGGACACGCTCGGCAAAGTCTACGTAGCTAATCACGAGAACTGCATAGCTTGCGGGCAATGTGAGCTTCGTTGCCCCGATTACGCAATCTTCATGGACAAAGTTAAAAAGGAGGCGGCGAAATGAGCGCACGTTTAATGCAAGGCAACGAGGCAATCGCTGAAGGCGCACTGGCGGCAGGCGTGCGATTCTTTGGCGGCTATCCGATAACGCCTTCAACCGAAATTGCTGAGAGTCTGGCGAAGCTCCTTCCCAAAGTCGGCGGTACCTTCGTTCAAATGGAAGACGAGATTGCAAGCATGGGAGTTGTACTCGGCGCGTCGTTGGCGGGCAAGAAAGTCTTAACGGCGTCATCGGGACCTGGTATCAGTCTTAAGCAAGAGTTAATCGGTTATGCCTCCGCTACTGAGATTCCTGCCGTAATCGTCAATGTTCAACGCGTCGGTCCTTCTACAGGTCAACCCACCGCCCCTAGTCAAGGCGACGTTATGCAAGCTCGTTGGGGCACGCACGGCGACCACTCAATCATTGTTCTTAGTCCGTGGAGTGTCCGCGAGGCGTTCGATATTGCGGTTAAGGCTGTCAACTATGCTGAACGATTTAGGACGCCTGTTATCTTGTTGACTGATGAAATAGTTGGACACCTGCGCGAGAACGTCGAACTGCCCGCCGAAGTCAAAATTTGTCCGCGCAGAGTTCCGAAGACTTCCCGCGCCGAAGGGTACGAGCCATACTCTCCCGACGATGATTTAGTTCCGAACGTCGCGAACTTCGGCGAAGGCTATCGAATTCATGTTACGGGCTTGATTCACGACGAAACCGGATTCCCCAGCGGTAGTCCCAAAGTCACGCGTGAGGCTATCAAGCGTATGCACGATAAGATTGCCCGCGCCGAAGATGAGATTATCGAAGTTCATCAGGAGTTCATGTACGACGCGGATTTTGCAGTTGTAAGTTTCGGCGGCACGGCTCGCACGGCTTATGAGGCAGTCCTCAACGCTCGCAAACGCGGACACAAGGTCGGCTTCGTCAGGCTGATTACAATCTTTCCGTTCGCCGATAAAATTATCCGCAAGCTCGCGGGCAAGGTCAAAGGTTTGGTCGTCGCGGAATTGAACTTTGGTCAGCTCGTCAACGAAGTCGAACGCGCCGCCGCTGGTCAATGCCCCGTCAAACTCTGCGCCAAATACGACATGACAATCTTTGAGCCAGAGGAGATTGAAGCGTCGATTGATGAACTTATCGCGGAGGTGAACGGCAATGATTGAACGTAGCTACGAAAAATTTTTTAGACGGAATCGCCTGCCGCATTTGTGGTGCCCTGGTTGCGGAAATGGAATCGTCATGAAAGCGATTGTTCAGGCGATAGAAAAAAAACCGAACTTCACGCAGGACAATACGGTTATTGTCAGCGGCATTGGTTGCAGTTCGCGTGCTTCGGGTTATATGGACTTCGACACGCTCCACACGGCTCACGGTCGAGCAATCCCCTTCGCGACGGGCGTCAAACTTGCGCGTCCTGAACTCAACGTCATAGTCATCACGGGCGACGGCGACTGCACGGCGATTGGCGGCAATCATTTTATCCACGGCTGTCGCCGCAATGTCGATTTAACGGTTATCCTGTTCAACAACAATATCTACGGCATGACGGGCGGGCAAGCGTCCCCGATGACGCCGCTTGGCAAGAAGGCTACTACTGCTCCTTATGGTTCGGTTGATAGACCCTTCGACGCGTGCAAACTCGCTGAGGCGGCAGGGGCTACTTACGTTGCCCGGTCAACAGCGTTTCATGTTCAACACTTAGTCAAGACGATTGAGGACGGACTGAATAACAAGGGCTTTTCGTTTATCGAAGCTCTCGTTCAATGCCCGACGGCTTACGGTAGAAGAAATAAGATGGGCGACCCCGCTAAGATGATGTCTTGGATGCGCGATAACGCCGTCATGAAAAATGCTTGGGATAAATTGCCTGACGATAAGAAAACTGGCGATAAATTCCCGATTGGTCTTTTCTATAAAGCGGAGGCAACCGACTACGACACGGCTTATCAGCAAGTCATTAACGCGGCGGGAGGTGGCAAGCAATGAGGAAACAACTTAGATTGTCTGGTAGCGGTGGACAGGGCGTCATCACTGCGGCGATTATCTTAGCAGAGGCGGCGGTCTCCGAAGGCAAAAACGCTGTTCAATCGCAAAGCTATGGTCCAGAAGCTCGCGGCGGTGCGTCAAAGTCCGAAGTCATTATCGACGACGAAAAAATTTATCATCCGCACGTTAAGACGCCCGATTTTGTTTTGGCAATGACGCAGAAGGCAGCAGATAAATATTTCCACGACCTCAACCCCGACGGCGTTTTGATTCTCGACGATGATTTAGTTCCGACCTCGCCTGACTTTAAAAATATTATCCGCGTGCCGATAACCAAACTTGCCGTTGAAAAGCTCGGCAAGGCTCTGTTCGCCAATATCGTCGCGCTCGGCGTGATTGTCAAAGTCACAAAGCTTGTCGATTTCGAGACGATAAAAAAATCCGTGGCGACTCGTGTGCCGCCTCATACCGTCGAACAAAACATGACAGCCTTGCAATTGGGCTTCGACTCTGTATAAAAGTTTCTAAGCAACAAAAAAAGCTCCTCGCCATAGTGACGGGGAGTTAATTTTTTGTTAATCGAATTTAACCCATAGTCAAAGCCATAATCGCCTTTTGAGTGTGTAAACGGTTCTCCGCCTCGTCGAAAATGACATGGGCATTGTTTTCTAGGACTTCATCAGTGATTTCTTCGCCGCGATAGGCTGGCAGACAGTGCAGGACGATAACATTTTTGCTTGCGTGGCTAAGGAGCTGTTTATTGACTTGATACGGCGCGAAAATCTTTTTGCGGGTGTCGTGTTCAGCTTCCTGCCCCATGCTCGCCCAAGTGTCAGTGGCGATTATGTCAGCGTCGCGGACTGCTTCGAAGGGGTCTTGCGTCCAAGAAAGTTTTGCACCAGTCTCTTCAGCGTCTGAAAGTGCAGTTTCGTAAACTTTTTGATTTGGCTTGTAACCTTCGGGCGTGGCGACAGTCAAAGTCATTCCGACCTTAGCCGCGCCGTAAAGATAAGAATTCGTCATATTATTGCCGTCACCGACGTAAGCCATCTTCAATGCGCGGAAATTTTTGCCTTTGTGCTCGCGAATCGTCAGCAAATCCGTTAAGACTTGGCACGGGTGCAATAAATCGGTTAAGCCGTTGATAACTGGAATATCGGCGTATTTAGCAAGCTCTTCGACTTTTGCTTGTTCGTATGTGCGAATCATAATCCCGTCAAGGTAACGTGCCAAAACGCGTGCGGTATCTTTAATCGGTTCGCCGCGTCCGAGTTGAAGGTCTTTACTCGACAGAAATAAGCCTGTGCCGCCGAGTTGGAATATCCCAACCTCGAATGAAACCCGCGTCCGCGTCGATGACTTTTCAAATATCATGCCAAGCGTCTTGCCCGCCAAAAGTTTATGTTCAACGCCGGCTTTCTGCATGACTTTGAGCTTAGCGGCACAATCGATAATCTCTTCGACCTCGTCGCGGCTCAAATCGTGAATCGAAAGTAAATCTTTGCCCTTTAACAAAATTCATTCCCCCAAAACGCTATCAAGAATGTTAATAACCTCGTCAACTTGCTCACGGGTAATAATCAGCGGCGGAATAAACCTAAGAACAGTGCCGACCGTGCAGTTGATAATCGCGCCGCGTTTCATGCACTCGTTGACGATTTCCACGCCCGAACGTTTAGGCTTGTCGAGTTGTGCGCCGAGTATCAGACCTTCGCCGCGAATCTCTTTAATCTGCGCGGGATATTTTTCCTGCAAGCCGATGAGTTTATCCTTGAAGTACGCGCCGACCTCCTCGACGTGCGCCAGAAACTTTTCGTTCGGAACGGTATCAAGGACGACATTAGCCGCCGCACATGCCAGAGGATTGCCGCCAAAGGTCGTGCCGTGGTCGCCAGGCTTGAAGGCTTGAGCAACTTCTTCCGTGCAAACGAACGCTCCAATCGGGACGCCGCCCGCCAAACCCTTAGCCAACGTGACGATATCGGGTTTAATGCCGTATTTCTCGTAAGCAAAGAACTTTCCACTGCGCCCCATGCCCGATTGAATCTCGTCGAGAATCAGCAACGCGCCATGTTTATCGCACAGCTCGCGGACTCGTTTAAGGTAATCGCCCTTAGGAGGATAAACGCCGCCTTCGCCCTGAATCGTCTCAAGCATAACCGCGCAGGTCTTATCGCTGATTTTTTCGGCGAGTTCGTCAGCGTCGTTGAAGTGAACGTAATCGAAGCCCGCTGGTAACGGCTCAAGTCCTTCTTGATAATGCGGTTGCCCTGTCGCAGTTAAAGTCGCAAGCGTTCGCCCGTGAAAACTATCCCACGCCGTGATTATCTGCGTCTTGTCCTTGGAAAGGCTTTTGGCGAACTTGCGAGCAATCTTAATCGCGCCTTCGTTAGCCTCCGCGCCCGAATTCGCAAAGAACGCCCTATCCAACCCGCTTAGCTTGACGAGTTTGACGGCGGCGGTGGCTTGCGGCTCGGTGTAGTAAAGGTTGCTCACGTGAATGACTTTGGCGGCTTGCTCGGAGATTGCCTTGACCAGCGGTGGATAGTTATGCCCCAAAACATTAACCGCGATACCCGCTAGGAAGTCGATATACTTCTTGCCGTTTATATCGTAAAGATACGCGCCCTCGCCACGCTCCAAGACAATCTTATAACGTTTGAACACGGGCAAATAATTCTTGTCGTCCTGCTCGAAAATTTTTTCTTCCGTCAAACGAATCACTCCTTCAATAAGTCATGAATGCAATCAAGTTCCACATAATCCCGCCACAGCCCTTTTAAATGCAGATCGTACATAATCTGCGGTATGCGCCGAATCATTTCGGCTTTGAGCTCGCGAACTACGGGATAGGGCAGGCGCAGGAGCTTTGGCAGTTCTCGGATTAAAAGTTGCGCCTCCGATAAAGTCATCTTGTCCAAAGACTTCAAGACAGCGGCAAGGGACGTTTCCTCAAAAAATTTCGTCGGGCTGACGGCGTGGCACGTTAGGAAAGTCTCCACGTCGCCTTCACTAGGTTGAAAAAGATTTTTCATCAGTGCTTGAAATATCCTATCCTCGGCGGGCGCGGGTGGCTGATAAACCTTCTGCCGGGCATCGCGATACTTTATAATGCCGTCGTCAAACTCGTCATTGCGGTCGTTGAGTTCAAACCAGTTTAACCGCTTCTTCATGCTGAGCCTTGCCGAACTCCCGCGCCTAACCTTTAATTCAAACTCCTCGCGGCTTTTAACGTAGTAATGATTGATAACAATCTTATCCGACACTATCGGCAGGGGAATGCTGCCTTTGGTCTGCTTAGCGGTCTCGTCTACGCTATAGTCCTCCGAAAAATAATTCACTCGGTGCGGGTCTCTTATGAAGTTCACCCGCCGCGGATTGACGATGTTTTTAACGTAGCAATTCCCTTGCGCGTAGAAGTTGCCGACGGTGTTTGCGGGCAGGTACCAATCACTTTTTGCCCGCCGCGTGAACCGCTCCAAGACGCCGCGTGAGTAATCAGCTTTATCTTGACCGTTCGAGCCGTAAACCTGCCAATGAATCGCCACGCCCGCCGCCTTAGTATCATGCGATAAAATCTCGTCGACGACCTCGGCTATGCTTTGACCTGTCTTAGGATAAATGAACTCGTCAGCGTCAATCAACGCCATATAGCGGCACTGAAACTTGAACCTTTTAATAGCGTCGTTGCAGGCGGCAAATTGCATTGCCTCGCCCGGCATGGGGATATAATCCACTAGCCCCGCTTCCACATACGGCGCGACGACTTCGGCTTGATTGTCCGTGCTATCGTTGTCGTAAAGATAAAAATGGTCGACGCCCGCCGCCAAATGATACTCCAACCACTCCTTGAGGTAGCGTCCCTCGTCCTTTAAAATCGCGGCAATCGCTAAGTCGTGCGGGAACAAATCCTTATCAATCATCACTCGACCTCGGTGCCGATACCCGACGCCGTGAACAGTTCCAAAATAAGCGAATGCTCAAGCCGCCCGTCGATAATGTAAGCCTTGTTCGTGCCCCTGTCCAATGCCCTAAGGCACGCCTCGACCTTGGGAATCATGCCGCCGCTTATCACGCCGCTTTTGATGAATTCTCGCGCCTCGTCCGCCTTCAACGTGGAGATAAACGACGCTTTATCCTCGAAATTCTTGTAGACGCCTTCGGTATCAGTCAGGAGCAAAAGTTTTTCCGCCTTCAACGCGCCGGCAATGTCAGCCGCCACATAGTCCGCGTTGATGTTGTAGCTCGCGCCGTCCTCGCCAACGCCAATAGGGGCAATCACCGGCACATAGCCTTGACTGATTAGGTCGTTGACGATTTGAATGTTTACCTGCTTAGCCTTGCCGACGTAGCCAATATCAACTTTGGTTTTCTCGCCGCCGTCATAAACCGTTGCCAACTTCTTTTCCGCTTGAATCAAATCCGCGTCCTTGCCACTCAAACCCACCGCCCGCAGTCCGCGACGATTGAGCAGGGTGACTATCTCCGAATTAATCTTGCCGTCAAGAACCATCTCCGCGACTTCGACAGTCTCTTCATCAGTCACACGCAGTCCGCTGACGAATGAACTTTCCTTGCCGAGCTTTTTAAGAAAGCCTGTAATCTCTGGTCCGCCGCCGTGCACAATCACGACGTTTATCCCGACGAACTTCATCAACGCAACGTCCTGCATAACCGACGCTTTCAACACGTCATTGACCATCGCATTGCCGCCGTACTTGATGACAATCGTCTTGCCGTGAAACTCTTGGATATAGGGCAACGCCTCGACCAATATCGCCGCTCTATCACTTGCGCTGAAAGCCTGTAATCTCTCGTCAATCATATTGGAACCTCCTTAAGTTTTGCCATTATATTTTCTTGCGAATGATTTTTCAAGGCGTCTACCTCGGCTTGCAGGGCTGAAAACTTTTCGCTCGCCCGTGCCGAAGGGCTTTTGCTCATCTCGTTTAGGACGCGTTGCAGTTTCTTTAAGCGTTGCGCCGAAAACTTTTCCCTAAGCGGCGACGACTCCCGCTTGAACGTCTCCCGCGTCGAATTCCTTTCCGCGCAGATGATTTCGTAAATGATTCCCACTGACTCGGCTAAGTCTTCGTCGACAATCGTCCAATCATTTCGGGCTAGCCACTCACGAACTTTATCCGCGCCGTTCATCGGTTGCAATATCAAAACCCGCGCCGCTTGCACGACCTCTGGTGCCTCGTCGAGAATCTTTGCAATCAACGCGCCGCCTATGCCCGCTATACAAATCGTATCGACTTCGCCCGCCGTCAGAACTTGTAAGCCGTCGCCGAGCCGAGCCTCAATCCCCGCCACGCCCGAAATATTTTTGCTCAATGCCTCGAACGGATGCTGATTCTTTTCCGTCGCAATAACTCGACTTGCACGCCCGCTGTTAATCAGCTCAAGCGATAAATAGCCGTGGTCAGCTCCCACGTCCGCGACCCGACTGCCGAGCTTTACGAAATTCAGCACAGCTTTTATCCGCGAATCAATCATGTCATCAACCTCCGATTAATTTTGTTCTGCTTAAAGGAAATGCCATGCCCGCCGCGAAGTCTATCACAAAGGAGGCGACTTGTCCTATGGAGAGATTAACGCCGCTGACGCTGTGGGCGTTGGCGTTCGGCTGTTGTATCGGTTGGGGTTCGCTAATCATGCCCGGCGCATCGTTCTTGCCGACGGCTGGCACTGCTGGCACGACCCTTGCAATCTTGCTCGGAGCGGCTGTCATGATTCTAATCGCCTACAACTATCATTTCGTCATGCAACGCAATTCAAAGGCGGGCGGCGTCGTCACCTTCACGAAAGAACTTTTCGGCTGGGATCATGCGTTTTTCTGCGCGGGATTCCTCTGGCTTGCTTATATCTCAGTTCTTTGGATGAATGCTACTGCCGTTGCTCTAATGGGGCGGAACTTATTCGGCGACACGTTGCAAATCGGCTTCCATTACGAGTTCGCGGGCTATGATGTTTACGGCGGCGAAGTGTTCGCAACTCTGTTCTTGCTTTGGATATTCGGCGTCCTCTTTGCCCGTGTCAATTCCCTAACTAAAAGCCTAATCCGTATCGCGGCGGTGATGTTGCTTGTAAGCGTCGTCGCATGTTTTTTGACGGCAGTTAGTACCTCGACCGAGCCGATAACTTTTTACTTCAACAACAGGAAACCAATTTGGGAACAAGTCTTGATAATCTTCGCGATGATGCCATGGGCGTTCGTCGGCTTTGAGACAATCAGCCAATATACCAACGAATTTAAAGCTAGCGTTAATCGCGCCTTCCCGATAATGGTTGCGGCGATAATCAGTGCGGCGGTCGTCTACGTCTCGATGAGCCTCCTTGCCACGTTGCGTTTCCCTGAACAATTTCACGCCTCCGCCACGTATCTAATCAGCCTGCAAGAGCTATCAGGCATTAAAGCCGTCCCAACCTTTTATGTTATTTCCGAAACCTTCGGGACAAGCGGCTTGATGATTTTAGGCGTCGTGATTCTCTCCGCGTTGACGACAAGTTTAATTGGTTGCTATCGTGCTGTCGGGAACTTAACTCAAGTATTCGCTGAGGAAAAACTTTTGCCGCATTGCCTTGCCTCACGAAGGAACGCTACGATTTTTATTTTTGTCGTGTCGATTGCGATTCCCTTCTTTGGGCGGACGGTTCTAAGTTGGCTGGCTGATGTCTCGACGATTGGCGCAACGATTGCTTATGGTTATGCTTCCGCGTGTGCGTTCGTCATTGCTCGCCGTGAAGGTAATCGCCTTGCCAAGTTCACGGGCGGCGCGGGCGTGGCTTGTGCTAGTGTCTTTACGTTCTTCCTGCTTATCCCTAACCTTTGGTCAATCAACGTCCTGACGCAGGAATCATACTTTATCCTTGCCGTGTGGGGGATTGTCGGCTTTGCTTACTTCAACTTCCTCTTTAAGCATGACGAGAAAAGATTTGGCACGTCGCCGGGCATTTGGATTACGATGTTTTTCCTAGTCTTCTTTGCGTCATTGATGTGGATGCGCGAGAAAATGTACGGCGAACTTACAATTTTTATCCAAGAAATAAACGCCTTCTACCTGTCAAACAGCGTCGCGCCACGCTTCGCCTATACGAACATGCAGATTGATAATATGCGTGAAGTCCTACTCCAAAACACGATGATTTTGCTGATGTTTACGCTCGTGGCGTTGAGTCTGCTCTTTAGAATTCAGCTACGGATTAAACGCAAGGAAGTCGCCGCCCTAGAAGAACAACGGCGCAGGGCAGAAGAAAGTTCGCGGGCGAAAACAACGTTCCTATCGAACATGAGCCACGACATACGCACCCCCATGAACGCCATAATCGGTTATACGACACTTGCTAAGCGGGACGATACGACTTTTGCGGAGTTGAAATCATTCCTTGATAAAATCGACGTGTCGGGCAAGCACCTCCTCGACCTGATTAACGATATTCTGGAGATGAGCCGCATAGAGTCGGGGCGCATGGAGCTGGAGCCTGGCGAAGTCGACCTGAAGAAAAACCTGCACGACCTCCAAACAATGTTCCAAACGCAAATGGAGGCTAAAGGCGTGAAGTTTTCTGTTGACGGGGAAAAGCTTCGGCATCGATACGTTATGTGCGATAAAAACCGTTGGAACCGCGTTTTGCTAAATCTGGTTGGCAATGCCTACAAGTTCACGCCGAGCGGTCAAAGCGTCGCGGTGACTTTGGCAGAGCTTGACGACGGACAATACGAGTTGCACGTTAAGGATACGGGTATTGGCATGTCGGAGGAGTTCGCTAAGAAAATCTTCCAAGCCTTCGAACGGGAAAGGACTTCGACTGTCAGCGGCATTCAAGGTACAGGGCTAGGCACGGCGATAACCAAAAGCATTGTCGACTTAATGGGCGGCACGATTGATGTTCTAACGCAGAAGGACAAGGGCACAGAGTTTATCGTCCGCGTGGCATTTGATATTGTCGATAATCCTGCTATAATTGACGAGCCCGCGCCAGTCGACGAGGCTCCAGCGGAAGACGACTTCACCGGCAGAAGGATTCTGCTTGTAGACGACATAGAAGTTAATCGCGAAATCGTGTTGATGATGTTGGAGCAGTTCGGATTTGTGATTGATACGGCGGCTGACGGACGCGAGGCAGTCGATATGGCGGCGAAGAATTCTTACGACGTAATCTTAATGGATATTCAAATGCCCGTGATGAATGGCTACGAGGCGGCGGCAGCGATAAAAAAATCCGGAAACTCTGTCCCGATAATCGCCATGACTGCCAATGCTATGCCAGAGGACATTAAACGGACTAGGGAGGCTGGCATGATTGAACATATTCCTAAGCCAATCGATTTGGCAAAGACGCTTGAGACGATTCAAGCCGTCTTAAAAAATTCATAAGGAGCTGAGACTTGTGGTTGAGCTTCAGTATCTAATCTTCGTAGTGATAATCTTGGCGTTGGTCTTTGACTTTATAAACGGCTTCCACGATACGGCGAACGCCATAGCAACATCGGTATCGACCCGCGCCCTTTATCCGAGTCATGCGATAATGCTGGCGGCGGGCTTTAATTTTGTCGGCGCGATGGTCTCAACGGGCGTTGCGAAGACTATCGGCGGTGATATTGTCATCTCGGCTAGCCTCGTCAACGAAAAAACTTTAATCGCCGCGTTAATCGGAGCTATCTTTTGGAACCTGTTGACGTGGCGGCTTGGCTTGCCGTCGAGTTCGTCGCATGCTTTGATTGGCGGGCTTATCGGTGCAGTTCTAATCTCGGTCGGCTTTAATGGTTTGAACTTGCACGGCATCGGCAGAATTTTTCTCGGCTTGATATTCTCGCCCGCAATCGCACTCATAACAGGAATCATCATCATGAACATAATCTTCCGGCTGTTCGACCGCGCAAATCCCCACGTGATTAACGACAGGTTCCGCCGAATGCAAGTTGTCTCGGCGGCTATGATTGCCTTTTCAAATGGCTCAAACGACGCGCAAAAGTCAATGGGTATCATCACGCTCGCGCTTTTAAGTGGCGGCTTTATCGCTGAATTTGAAGTCCCGACCTATGTTAAAGTCCTGTGTGCGGCGTCAATGGCAATCGGTACGGCGACTGGCGGTTGGCGAATCATAAAAACCGTCGGCGGCAAGATTTTTAAGTTGGAGCCACCGAGCGGTTTTGCGGCAGATTTAAATTCTTCATGCGTGGTTTTTGGCGCGACGCTGTTAAATCTGCCCGTCTCGACTACTCACGTTGTATCAGGTTCGATAATGGGCGTGGGCACTGCTAAGAGGATAAACGCTGTTCGTTGGGGCACCGCTCAACAAATGGTAAAGACTTGGGGATTGACAATCCCAATCACGGCGGCAATCGGGGCGGCGTCGTTCGCTTTGGTCGAATTTGTCTTCTAAACGATTGACAAATGAGCGACATAAAGTTTTAAAGAAAAAAGCCCGCTTGGGCAGGCTTTAGTTTTTCTTATCATCTTTGTCGTCGTCATCATCATCTTTGTCGAACAGTTCGCAATGGTAACCGTTCTTGCCATGGTTTTTAACGTAATAAACTGCTTTGTCCGCCGCCGCAAACAGAGTATCATAGTCGCGCCCACTGTGCGGAGCAATCGCAATGCCGATACTCGCCGTGACGAAGTGCGATTTTCCCTCCAATGCCAGATTGAACGCGATTTGCTTAATCTGCTCAGCCTTACGAACAACAACTTCCATATTCGGCAAGCTATCGACGATAACAACAAACTCGTCGCCACCGAAACGCCCTATGCAATCGTTCGG
>JACXWG010000087.1 GCA_014764605.1 Quinella sp. 1Q5
ATAAGCCGTCAATGATTCGTCGCAGTCGCGGATATGCCCCGTTGCCGATTTTTTTTACTTCAAATAAAAAATCCGTGCTTGCGATAGGCGGCGAACTCAAAAATACCTTTTGCCTTGCCAAGAACGATTTATTTTATGCCTCGCCGTATATCGGGGACGTTAGCGACCTGCGGACGGTTAAAGTTCTTAGAAATTCGATTCGCCGCATGAAAAATTTGCTTGAAATTAATCCTGAAGTAATTGCCTGCGATTTGCACCCTCGTTATCAGACTACAGCCCTTGCAAAGGAAATTTCTGACGTTTTAGGCGTTCCGTTGATAAAAATTCAACATCATTATGCGCATATTTTGAGTTGCATGGCGGAAAACAATTTTCACGGCGAAATTATCGGAATTGCGTTTGACGGTACTGGTTATGGCACTGACGGAACGATTTGGGGCGGCGAATTCCTTATTTGCGATGAAAATCACTTTGAACGAGCTACTACGATTGAAAAATTCACGCAAGCTGGCGGCGATAAGTCTTCGCGTGAAGGTTGGAGGATTGCCGTTGCCCTTATGAAAGATTTTAGCCTTGCTCGCGAATTAAATCTTGCTTCCGACGCCGAACTTAGCGGACAAAAGTTTTTGCTTGAAAAAAATATAAATTGCGTGGCGTCTACGAGTGTTGGGCGACTTTTCGACGCGATTGCGGCTATTTTGGACGTTTGCAAGGTTTCAAGCTACGAGGGCGAAGCGGCGATGCGTTTACAAGCGTGCGCTGAACGTTCGGATAAAAATTTCAGTGCAAAATTCATGACGACGGATAAAATTTTCGACGATATATTAATGCGGCGATTGAACGGAGAAAATATTTTTGATTTGGCTAAGATTTTCCACGTTAATTTAGCCGAAATGACCGCGCAGATTGCCGAAGAGTTGAGTTTGAAGACAAAAATAAAAACCGTCGCATTGAGCGGCGGAGTTTTTCAAAATTCGTTGCTAAGTTCGTTGACGGCGGCGAATCTTCGACGACGCGGCTTAAAAGTCTTGCGGCATTCGATGATTCCTGTTAATGACGGCGGGATTTGCATTGGGCAAGCCGTTCACGCCATGAATTTTAGCGACTAAGCAATTTATCTTTGAGTTCAAGGAAATTCTTTGTAAAATGCACGCCGTTTTGAGATTCGGCGCGTGAACCGTAAGGAAAATCAGTTACGGCGAGAATTGGCGGAGATTGAATACGTTTAGCAACGCCCATGCCCGTAAATTGTCTCCACCACCGCTCAAGGTCTGAAATGAATTCTTCAGGCGTCGGAAAATATTTTTTGACGAGACCAGACGCGCAACCGATATTTTTTTCAAGATTTCCCGCCGCGTACCAATTTAAAATATCTTCGGGCGTCAAATTTCGTTCAGCGAAGGCGCGGAACAAATAATCATGATAAGGATAATGCAACGGGTCGCCCTTACCCTCGTCGACGTTTTGAGCGGTCGAAAGCTCCGCACTGGGCACAATATCGATAATTCCCTGCGGAATGACTTCGCGCCCGTAAATTTTATCATTTAGGTAGCGAGCCAGCTCATAAACTTGAAATTTCCACAAATCAGCGAGCGCAGAGAGGAAACCGGCCTCATCGCCGTATAAAGTGGCGTATCCGACGGTTGATTCGGCTTTATTGGCGTTGCAAGTGAATCCGCCGCCGACAGAAGCCGCAATCGCCGCCAAAATCCTTGCGCTACGGTCGCGGGCTTGAATATTTTCCTTAACGAAGCTAGAAACGTTCAATCCGACGCTTTCGAGTTGTTTAACCGTCCAATCGACGGATTCTTGAATAGGAACGACGAAATATTTGCAGCCGAGGTTATTTGCGAGTTTTTCGCTGAGATTTTTAGTTGTGGCGGAGTTGAAACGGCTTGGCATGTTTACGAGATAAATATTTTCCGCGCCGAGGACTTTAACATAAATAGCGGCGGCAACAGCCGAATCAATGCCGCCAGAGACGCCGATAACAACTTTTTTCATGCCGATTTGCGCTAGGAACTCTTTTACGCCGAAATTTATCGCTTGATAGATTTTTTCCGTCTCGCTGACTTCTGGAAGAGTAATCGCGGGCATTTTATCGATTTTTTCAAGCTCAATGAAGTTTAAACACTCTTTGAACGGTTCGGCACGCTGAACGAGTTCTCCGCGTGAATTATAAACTGCACTTGCCCCGTCAAACGTGTAAATTGTTTTGCCGGTGTTCTGAATTCCGACGCAATCAACGCGAATCACTGGATAATTAATCTTGTCTGGTGATTTTTTATTTAGGCTGAATGGTTCGGAGGAATTTTTTATATTAAAGCCGTCAAATTTTTGTTTATCATCGAGTACGACGCGGATATTTTGATTTGCCGCGATAATTTCTTCCTCGTAAGCTTTGCACTCCGCCAAAAAAGTTTTTTGCACCGCGCCGAGCATTTTTCCCGAAATCGCAAGCTCAGGAAAGATTATAATGCTTGCGCCGCCCGCTTTTGCTTCGTCAATGAGCCGCAAGATTTTTTTTATGTTAATTTCGGGGTGTCCCGCCGCTACTTTCATTTGCGCATAAGCAATTCGCAATTAAATCGCCTCCTTAGTCGTTGAAATCCGTTCCGCGCAGGTTGAAGCCGTGATTTAGAGGTCCGGAACCTTTTCCGAGGTTTAAATCGGTCGACAATGCGCCAGTCAGATAACTTTTGGCTTTTCCAACCGAAATTTTTAAATCGTAGCCTTTAGCGAGGTTGGCGGCGATTGCTGAACTCAAAGTGCAACCTGTGCCGTGCGTATTGGTCGTATCGATTCTTTTTCCGTAAAACCATTGCCCCGCGCCGTCAAAAAGGTAATCATTTGCGTCGTTATGCCCGTGACCGCCCTTAGCCAAGACCGCACAGCCGTATTGCTCAAAAATTTTCTTCGCGCCGCGTTCCATATCGTCAGTTGCGGCGATTGTTTCGAGTTCGGGCAAATTTGGCGTTAAAATCGTCGCGAGCGGGAATAATTCTTCTTTTAAAGTCTTAACGGCGTCATCATCAATCAATTTCGCGCCCGAAGTCGCAATCATCACTGGGTCGACCACAATATTTTTCGCGCCGTAGAATTTTAGCCGCTCCGCGATGATTTTTATCAATTTCGCTGATGACACCATGCCGATTTTAATTGCGTCGGGGAAAATGTCCTCAAAAATCGCGTCGAGTTGGTCTGATAAAAATTCCGGCGTCGAATTCAGCACGGCACGCACTCCGCAAGTATTTTGCGCCGTCAAAGCGGTTATCGCGCTCATTCCGTAGACGCCATTAGCTAAAAACGTTTTTAAGTCGGCTTGAATGCCCGCGCCGCCCGAAGAGTCCGAACCGGCTATCGTCAATGCAGTTTTCATGTTATAAGGTCTCCAAAAGCTCCAAAATCTTTTCTACGCAATTTTCGCGGTCGAAATTCAAAAATTCTCCGCTCCGACGTACTTTGACTTCGATTTTTCCGCTCTCAAGCGTTTTCGGGCTAATCGTCACACGCAAAGGATACCCGATAAGGTCGCAATCCTTGAATTTTACGCCGGCGCGCTCTTTTCTGTCGTCTAAAAGCACATCGACGCCCGATTTTGCCAGCTCGTTATAAATTTCTTCGGCAAGGGCAAGTTGTTTATCGTCTTTTGCGTTGACGGGCACGATTACAACTTCAAACGGCGCGATTGCTCTATTCCAAATGATTCCGTCCTTGTCGTTATTCTGTTCGATAGCCGCCGCCATCGTCCGCCCAACGCCAATTCCATAGCAACCCATCTCAAAAGGTTTCTCTTTGCCGTCCTCGTCAAGAAAAGTCGCGTGCAATGCCTCGGAATACTTTTTGCCGAGCGTGAAGACTTGCCCGACCTCAATACCGCGTGTCATCTTAAGCGGTGCGCCGCAATGTGGGCAAGGGTCGCCCTCCTGCACCATTCTTATATCCGCAACGATAATTTTGCCCGCGTCGAAGTCTCTTTTAGGCGTGACGTTGATAAAATGCGTGTCGACCTCGTTGGCTCCGGCGACGGCGTTTGACATCAGCATTACACTTTGGTCGACAACGATAATTGCGTTTGAAATTCCAATCGGACTCATGAATCCAGCGACAGTTCCAGCAGTTTCAATCAATTTATCGCCCGCCATGTAAAGATGATTCGCGCCCTCGACGGCGTTGAGAACTTTAATTTCGTTTACCTCGTGGTCGCCGCGCACAAACGTTAAAATCAATCGTTCGTCGTCGTCCATAAACGCCACAGCTTTAATTGTCTTCTCTATCGGCACGTTCAAGAAGTTTTTTACCTTTTCTATCGTGTGGCAATCGGGCGTCTTAACTTTTTCCAGAGGTTTTAGCTCTTCGGGTTCTGATTGAATGATTTTAAGCTCGGCTTTCTCGTCGCTGGCGGCAAAGTTGCAATTTTCGCAGTAAGCAATGCTCGATTCGCCGCTGGGAGCTAAAACCGTGAACTCGTGAGAATGTCCGCCGCCGATTGCCCCGTTATCAGCCTCGACTGCGCGGAACTTTAGCCCGCAACGCGTAAATATCCTGCTGTAGGCGTCGTACATCTTGTCGTAGGAAATATTCATGCCGTCAACGTCGCGGTCGAAGGAGTAAAGGTCTTTCATGACAAATTCGCGGCTTCTCATCAGTCCGAAGCGCGGACGAATCTCATCACGATATTTATTTTGAATCTGATAGAGCATTAGCGGCAGTTGCTTATAGGAGCGTACCTCATCGCGGATTAAAGTCGTAATCATCTCTTCGTGAGTCGGTCCGAGTGCGAATTCTCTGCCGTGACGGTCTTTAAGGCGCATCATTTCATCGCCGTATACGCTCCAACGCCCCGACTCCTTCCAAAGTTCCGCCGGTTGCGTTATCGGCATCATTATTTCCTGTCCGCCCTTAGCGTCCATTTCCTCGCGAATGATTTGCATGATTTTTTTCATCGTGCGCCAACCAAGCGGCAAGTAAGAATAAATGCCGCCCGCCGCCTTGCGAATAAATCCTGCACGATACATCAGCTTATGGCTTACGAGTTCTGCCTCGGCGGGTGATTCTCTCAGTGTCGGTGCGTAAAGTTGTGTTGCTCTCATTAAGTTCACCTCTAAAAAATTTTCATCGATTATATCAGATATTAGCGGCGTTGGCTCTCTTGCTCGCCAAAATATTTTCCACAGCCTCGAATACCAAACTTTTATCGAGTGAATCAACCTTAAGTCGGGCGGCTTTGAATGCGGCGTTTAGTATGGCGTTTGAAATGTCACTGCCGCTTATCCCGTCGAATTTTTTAGCTAGCTCGTCAAAATCAATGTTATTGGGCAATTCTAGCGGCGTGTACATGCGCCAAAGTTTTTTGCGGCACTCTTCGTCGGGCAACGTGAACTTAACGTGGATTGAAATCCGCCGCATGAACGCCGGGTCGAAATTCTCTATAAAGTTCGTCGCGAAAAGGATAAAGTCTTGAAACTCGTTCATCAGCATTAACATTACCGACCGCGTTTGATTTACGCTTACATCAACCGCTTGCGTCATGTTCGTCACGCGTTTACTTAAGATTGCGTCCGCCTCGTCGAAAAAAAGAATGCTGTTCGTCCTCTTCGCCGCTTCAAACGCCTTACGAATGTTCTTTGGGGTCTCGCCCACGTATTTTGACTCAATGTCGGCGTAGTTGACGACTAGAATCTGCCTTCCGAGTTCCTTAGCAATGGCATGAGCCGCCATAGTCTTGCCGGTACCGGGTGCGCCGTATAAATTGACGCCTATCCGCCGCGAATACTTATGAGTTCTTTTGAAGCCCCACATCTCAAAAACTCTGTGCGAATTGTCAGCGTAGGTTGCCACGTCCAAAATCTGATTTCTAACCTCATCGGGCAAAATTATTTCGTCAAGCGACCACTTAGGCTCCTCCGGTATGAAGACTTCTTCGACTTGCTCTTTTTTCTCTTGTTTAGGTGCGTCGCCTGCACGTTTCGGATTAATCGGCATTTTTTCCCCTCCAAATAATTTTTTCCTATGGTTTTATCACTTTCTCGGCGTTGGAAGAGTTTTTTTATTTGAGCGTCAAGGTTATGGGGCAATGGTCGCTACCAAAGATGTCGCTTTCAATCGTGGCGGCGGCGACTTGTTTAATCAGACGTTCGGAAGTTAGAAAGTAATCAATGCGCCAGCCCGCGTTTGTGAGGCGAGCCTTCCTAAGATAACTCCACCATGTGTAAGCACCAGTGAGCGTTGGATTGCGGCGGCGGAAGATGTCTACAAAGCCCGCGTCCAGAAGTTCAGTGAACTTGCCGCGCTCCTCGTCGCTGAAGCCTGCGTTGTGATGATTCGCCGCAGGGTTCTTTAAGTCAATCGGTGTGTGCGCTACGTTGAAGTCGCCGCAGATAATCACAGGCTTAATCGCGTCAAGCCCGCGCAGATAATTGCGAAAGGCGTCTTCCCAAGTCAGGCGGCGTTCGAGCCATTCGAGGTTGTGCGAATTGGGAACGTAGACATTGACGAAAAAAATTTCTTCAAAGTCAAGAGTGATAACGCGCCCTTCCTTGTCAAACTCGTCGACGCCAATGCCATAGGTGACGGCTTGCGGCTCCACGCGGGAGAAAATCGCCGTGCCCGAATAGCCTTTTCGCTCTCCGTGATTCCAAAACTGCTTGTAGCCG
Source organism: Quinella sp. 1Q5 (assembly GCA_014764605.1). GTDB lineage: Bacteria > Bacillota > Negativicutes > Selenomonadales > Selenomonadaceae > Quinella. Next base: position 6,657 of record JACXWG010000087.1, read on the forward strand.
TTAAGCTCAAGGATAGCCTCACCGGGTTGCATTTTAATTTCCTGCACGGCGAATATATCAGCGTTGAGAGCTTTGAACGCGGGCATGAAATCCTTTTTGAGGCGGGCGCGCAAGCCGTTGACATTCCACGATACAAATTTCATTGAATCACTTCCTTAAATCGAAAATGACTTGCCTCCGACAAAACGCCCCTCGGAAACAAGTCATTTAAAGATAAGATGTTCGCAGTTTCTAACGCTTAAAGTTTTTTCACGTTGGCTGCTTGCGGACCGCGTTCGCCCTCGATAATGTCGAAGGAAACTTCCTGCCCCTCGTCGAGAGTTCTATAGCCGTCACTCTGAATAGCCGAGAAATGAACGAAGACATCGTCGCCCTCTTCGCGAGCAATGAATCCGTAACCTTTTTCTGCGCTGAACCACTTTACCTTACCAACTGCCATGTTTGAATACCTCCAATT
>JACXWG010000036.1 GCA_014764605.1 Quinella sp. 1Q5
AGATTGCTAACGTTTTGGCGGCACGCTTCAAGGCGGCGGAGACTCGCAAGGATCGTATCGTCGGCAACAACATGTATCCGAACATGACCGAGGAACGCATTGACGCCCGCCCCGAAAGTCAAGCCGAAAACATGAAGGTTCGCAAAGTCACGATTGATGTTTACCTTTCCACCGTCGACGCTAAGGACGCAATCGCCAATATCAAAGCGGACGACGTTGACAGCGTGATAAATGCGGCGGCGAACGGCGCGACCATCGCCGAAATTCGCAAGGCTTTGGGAACTGCTGAAGTCGACGCGATTAAAGCTATCGAACCGCACCGCTGGAGCGAACGTTTCGAGGCATTGCGCGATAAAACGGAGAAGTTCAAAGCCGCGACTGGCGATAACGTTAAAATCTTCCTGGCGAACATGGGTCCGATACCTCAACACAAAGCCCGCGCAGATTTCACCACAGGATTTTTGCAGGTCGGCGCGTTCCAAGTTCTCGGCAACAACGGCTTTAAGACTGTCGACGACGCGGCGGCGGCGGCTAAAGAATCGGGCGCGGATGCAGTTGTCATTTGCTCGACGGACGCCACTTATCCCGAAATCGTTCCCGCACTCGCTCCAAAACTTCATGAGGCTCTGCCCAATGCCACGGTTTATCTTGCGGGCACGGCTCCTGCGGAACTCGTCGAACCCTACAAGCAGGCGGGCATTGACGATTACATCAACGTCAGGGCGAATTGTTATAAGGTTATCCAAGCACTTCAGCAGAAAAAGGGGATGGAATAATGGCAAGTTACAACAATCCGGACTTCACGCAGATTGGTCTGAGCGACGCCCCGGCTTCTGATGCGGCGGAGTGGAAAGCTAAATTCGAGAAGGCGGCGGCTGAGGACTACGATAAACTGATTTATAAGACTATGGAGCATGTTCCGGTTAAGCCGCTGTACACGCACGACGAATACGACCACATGAACCATTTGGATTTCGTAAGCGGCATTCCTCCGTTCCTGCGCGGTCCCTATGCGACGATGTATGTTTTCCGTCCGTGGACTGTCCGTCAATACGCGGGCTTCTCGACGGCTGAAGAATCCAACGCTTTCTATCGCCGCAACCTCGCCGCAGGTCAAAAGGGTTTGTCTATTGCGTTCGACTTGCCGACTCACCGCGGCTACGACGCTGATAATCCGCGTGTGTTCGGCGACGTGGGTAAAGCGGGCGTTTCGGTCTGCTCAATGCTTGACATGAATATTTTGTTCAGCGGCATTCCCCTTGACCAAATGTCCGTTTCAATGACTATGAACGGCGCAGTTCTTCCGATACTGGCATTCTTCATTCAGAGCGGCATTGAACAGGGCGTCGACAAGTCGATACTCAACGGCACAATCCAGAACGACATCTTAAAAGAATTCATGGTACGCAACACCTACATTTATCCGCCCGATATGTCAATGCGTATCATCGGCGACATTTTCGAGTACACGACCAAATACATGCCGAAGTTCAATTCCATTTCGATAAGCGGCTACCACATGCAAGAGGCAGGCGCACCGGCTGACATTGAGCTTGGCTACACGCTAGCGGACGGTCTCGAATACATTCGCACGGGCATTAACGCCGGCTTGAAGGTCGACGCCTTTGCCAAACGTCTAAGCTTCTTCTGGGCTATCGGCAAGAATTACTTTATGGAAGTCGCTAAGATGCGTGCGGCTCGTGTCCTCTGGGCTAAGATTGTCAAGCAAATGGGTGGCACCGATGCTAAGTCGATGGCGTTGCGTACTCACTGTCAAACGTCTGGTTGGTCGCTTACGGCTCAAGACCCCTTCAACAACATTTCCCGTACAGTTATGGAGGCAATGGGCGCGGCTCTCGGTCACACTCAATCCTTGCACACAAACGCACTTGATGAGGCAATCGCTCTGCCGACGGACTTCAGCGCACGCATTGCACGCAACACGCAACTTTACATTCAGGACGAAACCAGCGTTTGCAAGATTATCGACCCGTGGGGCGGCTCCTACTACGTCGAGGCTCTCACCAACGAGATTATCCGTCGTGCCTGGGCGCATATCCAAGAGATTGAACAGCTCGGCGGCATGGCTAAGGCTATCGCGACTGGCTTGCCTAAGATGCGTATCGAAGAGGCCGCCGCTCGTCGTCAGGCGCGTATCGACTCCAATAACGAAACGATTGTTGGCTTGAATAAGTTCCGCCTTGATAAGGAAGACCCGCTTGAGATTCTCGCCGTCGACAATACCGCCGTCCGCAATGCGCAGGTCGAACGCCTTAACAAACTCCGCGCCGAACGCAACGAAGACGATGTACGCGCCGCCCTTGAGGCTATCACTAAGGCGGCTGAGTCTCGCGACAACGGCAACTTGCTTGAATGCGCTGTCGAAGCGGCTCGCGTTCGTTGCTCACTCGGTGAAATCTCTGACGCCGTTGAGAAGATTAGCGGACGTTATCAGGCGACGATTCACACAATCAGCGGCGTTTACTCCAGCGAATTTGGTCAGCAGACGGAGCTTGATAAAGTTCGTGCTCGCGCAGATGAATTCGAGAAACTCACCGGTCGTCGTCCGCGTATCTTCGTCGCTAAGATTGGTCAAGACGGTCACGACCGCGGCGCAAAAGTTATCGCGTCGAGTTTCGCGGATATGGGTTGGGATGTTGACGTCGGGCCGCTCTTCCAAACTCCTCAAGAGGCGGCGCAAGATGCTGTCGATAACGACGTTCACATTGTCGGCTTTAGTTCTCTCGCGGCGGGTCATAATACGCTGTTGCCCGAACTCGTCGACGAACTCAAGAAACTCGGCAGAGAAGATATTCTGGTTGCTATCGGCGGCGTTATCCCCGTGCAAGACTATGACCACCTCTACAAGAGCGGAGCCGTTGCAATCTTCGCGCCAGGCACCAACATTCCCGAAGCCGCGATGAAGTTGCTTAATATCCTTGTTGACCGCGCTAAGGAAGAAGAAGACGCAGGCTGATTAAAAATTTTCCATAGACATAAAGAAACCGTCAGGACGAAATGTCTTGGCGGTTTTTGTTTGCGTTTAGAAGAGTGACATTTGATTGCTTTCCTGTAAATCCCTTAGGCAACCGTGCGTCTTCAGGGCGGCGACTACCGTTTTATTCAAGCCGGCGCGATTCTTTAGGTCTTCTACGGAAGAGAACTTACCCACCTTGCGAGCCTCAACGATATTCCTTGCTGCCGCCTCGCTCACGCCGTCGATTGAACTTAACGACATCAACAAGCCGTTCTTCTTGATGATAAAGTCTTCGGCGTCCGAGTCGTAAAGATTCGCCCGTTCAAAACTGTAGCCACGCAAAAAGAATTCATACACGACTTGATAATCAGCCAAACGGTCGCCCTCCTTAATGTCAAGTTTGCGTTCGTCCGATAAGTCCTCAAGCTCCTGCAACTTGCGCTTAACATACTGCTGACCTTTGATGACTTCGTTGGCGTCGAATTCCTCTGTACGCTTGCTGAAGTACGCCGCGTAGTAAGCCAACGGGTAATGAACTTTGCAATAGGCAATCCGATAAGCCATCATGACATAGGCGGTTGCGTGGGCGCGTGGGAAGAGATACTTAATCTTTTGGCAAGAGTCAATGTACCAGTCCTCGACGTTATGCGCCTTGAGGTCGTTGAGATCGTCTGGCTTAATGCCCTTGCCCTTGCGGACGCTCTCCATAGTTTTGAAGGACTTCAGCGCGTCAACGCCGTGATGAATCAAGTACATCATAATATCATCGCGGGCGGATATTGCGTTTTTTAACGTGCACTTGCCCTGCTTAATCAAATCTTGTGCATTGCCTAACCAAACGTCGGTACCGTGCGAAAAGCCCGAAATCCTAACCAAGTCGCTAAAGCAATCGGGGTGCGTGTCGTCAATCATTTGCCGCGTAAAACTAGTTCGGAATTCTGGCAAGCCATATGTCCCAGATTTCGTGCCGAGCTGTTGCGGCGTCAAGCTCAAAGCGTCGGTGGAATTGAACAGACTTAGCGTCGGTTTATCGTCAAGGGGAATGGTCTTCGGGTCGCGGTGCGTGAGATTCTCTAGCATACGAATCATCGTTGGGTCGACGTGTCCGAGAATATCGAGTTTGACGAGCCGCGAGCTTATCGAGTGATAATCAAAGTGCGTCGTCGTGGTTGAGGCGTCCTTATTGTCGGCGGGGTATTGAATCGGCGTAAAGTAATGAATATCCATATCGCGTGGCACAACCATAATCCCGGCGGGGTGCTGGCCAGTCGTGCGCTTGACGCCCTGACAGCCCGCCGCAATCTTAGCAATGAACGAGCCATGCTTCTTCTGCCCGCGGTCGTCGAAGTATCTTTTAACCAGACCAAAGGAAGTCTTTTCCGCGACCGTCGAGATTGTCCCCGCACGATAGACATTGTGCTTGCCGAACAAAACCTCCGTGTACTTGTGAGCCGTCGATTGATATTCGCCGCTGAAGTTTAAATCAATGTCGGGAACCTTATCGCCGTCGAAGCCAAGGAACACCGCAAACGGAATGTCATGCCCGTCTTTAATCAGCGGATAGCCGCACACGGGGCAAGTTGCGTTCGGCAAGTCGTAGCCGCAACCGACTTCGCCCGCCGTGAAAAATTTACTGTACTGACACTTCGGGCAGCGATAATGCGGCGGCAAAGGATTAACTTCAGTTATCCCCGTGAGCGTCGCCACGAATGACGAACCAACACTGCCACGCGAGCCGACAAGGTAGCCGTCGTCGTTTGACTTCTTGACTAGCCGTTGAGCAATCATATAAAGCCCCGCAAACCCGTGCGCGATTATCGGCTTAAGCTCCTGTTCAAGTCGAGCCTCAACCAAAGCCGGCAAATTTTCCCCGTAAAGTCTTCTGGCTTTGGCGTAGGAAGTCTGGCGTATCTCTTCTTCTGCGCCGGGCACTTGCGGAGAATACAAGCCGTCGGGTATCGGCTTCAAGACTTCGACGGACTCGGCGATTTTGTTCGGGTTGGTGATGATTGCCTCGTAAGCCGTCGCCTCATCTAGATAATCGAACTCCGCAAACATCTCCTCCGTCGTGCGCAAGTAAAGCGGCGGTTGCTTGTCGGCGTCGGTATATCCTTTGCTGTTCATGAGGACTGCTCGGCAAATCGAATCTTCTTTGTTGAGGAAATGGGCATCCGTCGTGGCGACAAGCGGCTTGCTCAATTTCTTAGCTAGCTCGGCGACTTTGCGGTTGATATTGCGCAAGTCCTCGTCGTCAGTAATCGTCGGGAAATCGTCGCTACGGATAAGGAAGTCGTTGTTATGAATCGGCTGTATCTCCAGATAATCATAGAAGTTAGCGATTGCCTCAAGCTCGGTGTCGTCTTTGCCTGCAGTGATTGCCCGAATCAATTCGCCCGCCTCACAAGCCGAACCGATTATCAGCCCCTCGCGCATGTCGCTTAGCAAGCTTTTTGGTATTCGCGGTCGATAATGCATGAATTTAATTTGACTGATTGAAATGAGCTTGTAGAGGTTTTCAAGCCCGCGTTTGTTCTTCGCGAGAATGATGACGTGGTTAGCGAACTTTTGCTTAGGGTCGTTGCCGACAAGATAGCCTTCCATGCCGTAGATAATCTTAATTGGCTTGCCCTGCTTAGCGAGCTTCTCGGCGGTGATTGCGGCGTTCGGGAAGGCTTGAATAACTCCGTGGTCGGTTATCGCCACCGCTGACCAATTCCAATCGGCGGCAGTCTTAATCAATTTCTCGACGGGTATGACGGCATCCATCGCGCTCATCGTCGTATGCACGTGCAGTTCAACGCGTTTGACTTCGGCATTGTCCACGCGGCTGGTGGTTTCCACAGTCTCAAGCGCATTGATTAATAGGACAGTCTCCTTAGCGTAGTCGTCGTATTTGGCGGCGGCGGCAATCTTTACGAGAGTTCCTGCCTTGATACTGTCTACGAAGGGCTGAGCGTCGGCTTGCTTATCCTTCTTGAAAAATTTCTTGCAAGTGATGCCGTCAGTCGAATCCGTCACGCAGAAGGAAACGCACGTTGTCCCGTTTTTGAACTCGCGGAGCTTAACGCCGTTCATGTCGTCCGCGCCGACCTCGCCGATTATTGTAACCTGTCCGCTCTGTTCGTTAATGTCGCTGATGTTCGTTATGGTCTCGGAAAATTTTTTACTCGTCCCGTTCGATTTACCGTTTGACGAACGCCGCGCAGATTTCTTTTCGGGAATAGTCACTTCGTCCGAGGCGGAGACTTCATTATCAATCCTAACGTCGACGCCGTAACGATTGTGCAGGAACTCTTCCGCCATGTGAAAGATTTGTTTGTCGAAATTCTTCTCTGTGAACAGTTTTATCTGCCAAAAGTTTGTTGCGGGCGTGACAATGATTTCCTTCAACGTGCAAGCACGGAGATTTAAGTTCGCCTCGTCAAAGAGATTAAAAAAATTCTTATCGTCGTCAATAGTAAGCCTGTATCTATCCAAAGCGTAACCTCCGAAAAAATAAGCCGAGAGCATTTGCCGCCCTCGACCGATATTCGATTGTAAAAGGTTAAACGGCAGAGATTTCCTCCTGCGTTAGAGACCTCAAGCCCTTGCCCTTGAGGAGGGCTTCAGCCTTCTTAGTGTCGTTGACGCGGAAAATCATATAAGCGCGTTCCTTGCCCGCAAAGGCGTACATGTACTCGATATTAACTTCAATCTCGCTGAACTTCTTAAGGAGCTTGTTAAGGTCGCCCGCCTCGTCGGCAATGGCATAAGCCAAGACGGGTGTAAGGGTCGCGACGAAATGATTTTCCTTAAGGACGGTCGTCGCCTCAAACACGTCATTAACCAACATGCGCACGATACCAAATTCACTCGTCTCCGCCAAACTCAACGCACGGATATTAACCTTGTTGTCGGCAAGGACTTCAGTTAGTTTGTTCAACGTGCCGGGCTTGTTCTCAAGGAAAACCGAAACTTGATTGACGCTCACGATAAATCACCTCCTAAATCTTCCGAGTGTCAATGACGCGGACGGCTTTGCCTTCACTGCGCGTTATGGACTTGGGTGCGACGAGTGTAACCTTAGCTTTAATGCCGAGCATCGCCCGCAAGCCGTCTTCGAGAATTTTGCGGCGGGCTTGGACTTCGCCTAGGTTATCGGTAAACATATCGGGCGTCATCTCGACTTTGACTTCAAAGGTGTCAGTGTTATTCACACGTCCGACGATGATTTGATAGTTCGCCGCGTAGCCTTGATTCATCAGCACCGTTTCAATCTGGCTTGGGAAGACGTTGACGCCACGAATAATCAGCATGTCATCCGAACGACCCTTAGGCTTAGTCATGCGAACGTGCGTCCTGCCGCAGGAGCATTTCTCCCTAGTCAAAGTGCAAATGTCGCGAGTACGATAGCGAATCAGCGGAAAGGCTTTCTTATCCAATGCCGTAAAGACAAGCTCGCCTTGCGTGCCTTCGGGCAGGACTTCGCCGGTGTCGGGGTCAATAATCTCGGCTATGAAGTGGTCTTCCTGAATGTGCATACCGTTTTGTTCACTGCACTCGAACGCGACGCCAGGTCCGCTAATCTCCGTCAAGCCGTAAATGTCGTAAGCCTTAATGCCCAAAGTCTTTTCAATGTCGCGGCGCATTTCCTCTGACCACGCCTCCGCACCAAAGATACCAATCTTAAGCGGAATGTCTTCGGGCTTGTAACCCATTTCCTTTAAGCTCTCGGCAAGGTAAGCGGCGTAGCTGGGTGTGCAACAAAGAATCGTCGCTTGCAAGTCCATGATGAACATAATCTGCCGTTCGGTATTGCCGGAGCTGGTCGGGACAGTCAAGCAACCAACCTTGTGCGAGCCGCCGTCGAGACCTGCGCCGCCCGTGAACAGTCCGTAGCCATAAGACACTTGGCAAACGTCATCAGCAGAGCCGCCCGCCGCAACAATTGCCCGCGCCGTACAGTCTTCCCAAAGGTCAATGTCTTCTTGCGTGTAGAATACGATAACGCGTTTGCCTGTCGTGCCTGAGGTCGATTGAATCCGCACGCAATCCCTAAGCGGAACCGCGAGCAACCCATAAGGATACGCCGCCTTCAAGTCAGCCTTAGACAGGAACGGGAGCTTATGCAGATCAGCCGCCGATTTGATGTCGTCGGGCGTCACGCCGTGCGCTTCCATCTTCTTGCGGTAATAGGGGACGTTATCCCACACGTAGCGCACCTGCTTAGGCAACAGGTCATCTTGCAACGCCTTTATTTTTTCAAGCGGCGCACATTCGATTTCTTCCTGAAAATACTTTCCCATACTACAACCTCACTTCAAACAAACCTAGCTTGTCAAAGATTCGAGCAAGCTGTAAAATGCTACCGTCCGAATCAACCTTCTATCGTTAGAAAGGAGGTGATTACATGGACGCGCTCATCGATATTGTAAAAATGTTGGTAGCTAATGTGTTCTCGCACTTCGCTATCGACTGGCTCAAGAAACTGTTCAAAAATCACAAGTGAGCCAACTGCGCCTTTAATTGACGCAATCCCCCAAGAGGTTTTGCAGAACCTGCCTGGGGGATTTTTTTGCGTTGTCCTAATCAGATTACATAGACGCGCGTTCTTCGTATAACGCTTGCGATTATAATCTGCGCGAATTTGTTTTGCAACCGTCAAGCAGTAAAATTCTTCCCCAGCTTAAATGCCCGCTGATTTATATCAAGGAACTTCGGCGGCACGTTCGCCTTAAGCGCATTTTGCCACGAAGCCTCCGATATGTCAAAGTAATGACTAAGTCTACCGAGCAAGACGATATTAACCGCCTTTTGACTGCCCGCTTGCCTTGCTAATGTCAAACAGTCCATTGCGTCGATTTTGATTCCCGCCGCCCGAATTTTTTCCACGAGGTTTGTTGGATACTCCGCCGCGCCCGTGATGACTGGCATTGGGTCAATCTGCTGCGTGTTCGTGACGATTTGCCCGCCCGCCTTCAGATACGACAGCCAACGAGCCGTTTCCAATATCTCGAACGATACGATAAAGTCTGCTTGCCCCTTATCCACCACCGGCGAATAAACTTTGTCGCCGAACCGAACGTAAGTTATCACGGAGCCGCCGCGTTGGCTCATACCGTGCACTTCCGATACTTTAACGTCGAAGCCCTCATTCAACAGCAGATGTCCAAGGATTTTACTGGCAAGCAACGAGCCTTGTCCGCCGACGCCCACGATGATTATATTCTTAGTCACGACTGAAAGCCCCCTTCGGACAAAGTTGACTGCAAACCTCACAGCCGACGCATTGCGTTTGGTCGACAACGGCTTTTTCGTCCTTCATGCTGATTGCCGGGCAACCAATCTTCATGCACGATTTGCAACCAATGCACTTGTTCGCGTCGACATGGAGCGGCGGCTTGTGCTTGACGGTCTTAAGCAGGACACACGATCTGCGACTGATGATAACGCTAGGTTCGGCGGCGGCAAGTTCTTCCTTAATAGCCGTGTCGCAGTCCTTTAGGTTGTACGGGTCGACGATGCGCACACGATTAATCCCCATTGCCCTGCACAATGCCTCAAGGTCAATCTTGCCTGCGGGGTCGCCTTTGATGTTCAAGCCCGTTGACGGATTCTGTTGATGACCCGTCATGCCCGTTATCGAGTTGTCTAGGATTATAATCGTCGAATTGGATTGATTGTAAGCGACGTTCGCCAAACCCGTCATGCCCGAATGCATAAAGGTCGAGTCGCCGATAACCGCAACCGTCTTTCCCTCTGACGCCTTGCCGAGCATTTTATTAAAGCCATGAGTCGCCCCGATACTCGCGCCCATGCATAAAGTCATTTCAATCGTACTAAGCGGCGGCACCGCTCCTAGCGTATAACAGCCAATGTCGCCGAGCACAGTACATTTGCGTTTCTTTAATGAGTAGAACAATCCGCGATGAGGACAGCCCGCGCACATGACAGGCGGTCTTGCCGGTATCGTGTCGTCCAATGCCACGCCCTCTGAAATCTCCTTGCTGAAGGCTTGCGCGATTAAATTCTGGCTGAACTCGTCGATACGCGGCAACAGCTCCGAACCTTCGACCTGCAAGCCCAATGACTTAACGTGAGTCTCAATCACGGGGTCAAGCTCCTCGACGACGACTAACCGTTTGACACGCGCCGCAAAGTTCTTTATCAGTTCTACGGGCAACGGATTAATCATGCCGAGCTTTAGAACGCTTGCCGACTCTCCGAAGACTTCCTTAACGTATTGATAGCAAGTCGACGAAGTGATTATCCCAAGTTCGTCGGTTGTGAACTCCACGCGATTAATCGGCGTCCGTTCCGCGTACTCAATCAGTCGCCGCGTCCGCTCCTCAACTATCGGGTGCCGTCTCTTAGCGTTGCCCGGCATCATCACGTACTTTGCAATGTCTTTGACGTAAGGTCGGCTATGTTCGACGCGCTCCGAAGTCTCGACGACTGATTGACTGTGTGCAACCCGCGTACACATCTTGATTATAACTGGCGTATCGAATTCTTCGGATATATCGTAGGCAAGCTTAGCGAAGTTCAAAGCCTCGGCGGAATCTGAAGGTTCAAGCATTGGGACTTTGGCGGCTATGGCGTAGTGTCGGCTGTCCTGTTCGTTCTGCGAAGAATGCATTCCCGCATCGTCTGCGACCACAACTACTAAGCCCGCATTGACGCCCGTATAACTCAACGTGAACAACGGGTCAGCCGCGACGTTCAAGCCAACGTGTTTTTGTCCGCAGAAGGCACGACGCCCCGCAAGCGACGCCCCGAACGCCGACTCCATTGCGACTTTCTCATTGGGTGCCCATTCGCAGTAAATGTCATCGAACTTAACAGCCTCTTCCGTTATTTCCGTCGAGGGCGTGCCGGGGTAGCTCGACACGAACGCAACGCCCGCTTCCCACAACCCGCGGGCAAGTGCCTTGTTGCCCAACATCAATTCTTTCATCAAAACATCTCCTTTGCCTGTCATAGACCCCACATGGGGGCTTGCAGTTAGCTTAAGCCACCGCGTTTGGCTGTATGACTCCAGCCCCGCGCCTTGCAATGTTCAGCGCGGCATTGATGTCTGCGTTCAGCTCGTATCCACATGCACTGCAGACAAAATGCTCTTGGTCTCTTCGGCTTTTCTTATCAACGTGTCCGCATTTCGAGCAAATGCACGACGTGTTGCGCGGGTCAACATAAATCACCAAGACGCCCGCCGCCCGCGCCTTATACTCAATGAATTGGCGCAGTTGATAGAAACTCCACGATGACAGAGCTTGTCGCATTGTCTTACAAACCGTTTGCCGCGTGCCTTTTCTTGCCCGTTGACGAATTCCCTTAAGGTCTTCAAGAACGATGGCGCGTTGGGTGCCTTTTGCGACTTCAACTAATCTCTTCGATATGCAATGGTTGACATCGGTAGCAAATCTTGATTCTTTATGGCGACGCATTTTAAGTTTTCGTTTCGCTGACTTTGTGCCTTTAGCTTGCAATTTTTGACGCAACCTGAAATACCGCCGCCGAATACTTTTGACTTTGGAGCCGGAATAAAATTTGCCGTCGGAAGTCGTAGCGATTTTAGCAATACCCAAGTCGACGCCCAGAAAATCTTTAGATATAGTTTCAGGTTCATCGGCACATTCGGCGACGAGGAACAAATAAAACTTGCCACCGATATAGCCTAAATCCGTTTGTCCACGAACTTTTAGCGCATGATTTAAAATGTGCGCATGATATTGACAAACGAGCATCGGTACGAAAATACGCCCAGCAAGCGTCAAGATTGATACCTTGTCGATTGATTTAACCGTCAAAATCCTGTCGTCGTAAACAATCGCGCCGTGCGGCTTGAAAGTATGTATCTTGTCACGTTTCTTTCTATCGGAATAGGATTCACAGACTTTGCTGATAGCGCGAATTACCATTTGAGACGAGAGTTTGAATTTATTACGAACTTGATAGTAGCAAATACGTTGCAACATAGTTTTGCCAAAGGTTTTGTTGTCAAAAGCAATTTCGCTAATGGCATTGCAAGCGGCGTTGAAACGCGCCATAGTTCTCAAGAGTTGTTCGGTTTGTTCTTTCGACGGATAGAGACGGATTTTTAAAGTATAGAACAAAATTTTTCACCTCCTTTCATTTTAAGTAGAAAAGAAGACGCTATTGCCTTACTCCCCATACTAGGGGCTTCCGGCGGCGAACCATGGTGATACATTTTCCGCGCTGATTAAAAATCCTGCCGCCGTAAAAAATTCTTGCAAGCCCTAGGCAAATGTTGTAGAATCAAAAAAATTTTTCAAGGAGAGTTTAGATTCAAGGAAGGTGATTAAAATGGCAGGGATTAACGGAGTCAACAATTACAGCTGGCTATTCAACACGAACAACCAGAAGAAGAATTCGGTAGCGCAACTGTGGAATGCTTACGGCAACTTCCAGAACAACGCGACGAGTTCGCTGGCGGGAATAACGGAGGTCAATGCCAATCTCAAAGCGGTCATGGCAAGTTACGACGACGCTAAGGCGGCTTTCAATTCCGAATTCAAGGAGACAATGGAAGACCTTAGCAAGTCCGCCGAAAAGCTCAAAGGTTACAACTTCAGCGTTGAGCAGGAAGGCGCAATCACGACGAAGACCGAGACCGACAAGGACGGCAACGTTACCACGACGGCCACTTACAGCAAAGACCTGCAGGCGGCTCTCGATACCGTCAAGGCGTTCGTCAACGACTACAACAGCGCGGTTAAATTCTTCAGCGACCACAAAGACGTTTCAAACCGTATCGGGCAAATGGCAACGACCTTCGGAGACACGACCTATCGCGCTAACCTTTATGACTCAATCGGCTTGACGGTCAACAGCAACGGTTCGCTTGGTATTAACGAGGCGCAACTTGCCAACTCGATTGTAAACAACCCTGATAAAGTTTCTTCTATCTTGGGCAAGGACGGTTTGACGGGCAAGGCGGAAAGTCATATCAGCTTCGCCAACAGCCAAGCCGATAAGCTCTTCCCCACGGCTCAAGCGATGCTCGGCGACCAACTCGACACCGCCGCTCTTTATACCGGCAACGCTTATCGCAATATGGCGGCTTTGGGCAACATGGGCAACTTGATTAACATGATGTTCTAAATGATTTTCTAGACCGAAATAAAAATTGCTCGTCAAAGGCTGGCGGGCAATTTTTTTTGGAGTGATGCTAATGATACGGGAGCTTGCAAAAAAATTGTCAGCGTTCGCTCAGTTCGTCGGCTTCGTAATTGTCGAATTGCAATTCAAGCGCGGGACATTCGAGGCGGGAGCACAAGTCGTTAAGGAGCATTCGTCAATGGTTCTCCTGCGTGCTAGTTCGTCGGAGGCTGAACTTGTCGTCAAGATGATTCGTCCGCGCAAAGAGATAACAGCGGCTCTGGGCAGTCGCATTCAGTCATCGGAAAAGATTTGGCGAGTGTTCACGGTGTCGGAGGTTTCTGACTTCGTAGCGGCAGTCGGCGATAACAACCCGATTCATCAGTTCAATCCGCCAATCGTGCCCGCCTTCCTAATCTTGGAGACAATCTGCGCGGAAGTCACAGCGAACTTTATCAGGCTCAAGTTCAAGAACTTTATCACGGCAGGCGAATCGCTTTCCTTGTACGTCGACGGCAACCGACTTGAGATAAGGGGCGCGGGCGTCCGAAAAGTTCTGGGGGACGTGTCATGAATGTTTATATCGTGGAGGGCTTGCGCTCGGCTATCGTCGTTGCCAACACCAAATTTAAGACGATTCGCCCTGAAGTCATCGGCGCGGAAATTCTTAAGGCTCTGCACATTGAACACGTCGACGAAATCATTTGCGGCAATGCGGTCGGCACGGGCGGCAATCTTGCTCGGCTCATGACATTGCTTGCGGGCTTTGATACTTCGACTGCGGCTTTGACTGTCGATAGGCAATGTGCGAGCGGTGCGGCGGCGATTTCCCTTGCTTATGCTAAGATTGCGGCGGGCTTAGCTGACGTGATTATAGCGGGCGGCGTCGAAAGTTCATCGCTACAACCGCTTAGGATTTATCACCCGAACGACGAACGCTTTAACTTGACGGCGGCGGATGGTGTTAAGGGCGCGTATCGAACGGCTCAATTCTCTCCTGACGAACTTGACCCGCTTGCCATGCTAAAGGGTGCTCAACGCGTCGCCGAGGCTGAAAACATTTCCAAAGACGAACTCGATGCTTGGGCTTTGATAAGTCATAAGCGGGCAGCGGCGGCGATTGAAACTCTGCGCGGAAGTCTCGTTGAGGTCGCGGGCATTCGTGAGGACACGGGCATTAAGAAGAACATTAGCCGACGACTTTTGGAGCGTGCGCCGTTGCCGCTGGGCGAAGGTTCAATTATTTCTGCGGGCAACGCTTGCCGTATCAATGACGGGGCGGCGTTCGTCGTGCTGGCTAGTGAAGCTTTTGTTCGGCAACACAACTTGACACCCGCCGCGCAAGTTCTCGACGTTGCGACCGCCGGAGTTAATCCCCTTGAAAGTCCGCGTGGTGCTCAAGCCGTCGCCGATAAACTCTTGGCTAGAAATAATCTGGCGTATAACGACCTTGTAGCGATTGAATTCAACGAGGCGTTCGCGGTTATCGACGTGCTATTTGAGCGTGCACACCCTAAGCTTATCGATAGATTCAATCCTCTGGGCGGCGCGTTGGCTTATGGTCATCCTTACGGGGCTAGCGGCGCAGTCCTCATGATTCATTTGCTTGCGTCGCTTAAGAGGTCTGGCGGCTTAGGGCTAATGAGTATCGCGGGCGCGGGCGGCACTGGCGAATCAATCTTAATCGGAGTGTGAATCATGAACTTTTACGACTTACTTAAGACGCAGGCTTACCTTTTGCCCGATAAAATTTTCCTCCGCGTTGATGAGACTTACCTGACTTATAAAGCCTTCCTTAATGCCGTCGACAATCAATCAAGCGGCGGCAATTTTATTTCGCAAGCCGCCGAGTTCTTCGCCGCGCAGAAGGTCAACCCGTTTAAAAGCTTTGAAGTTAAAACGAGCGGTTCCACGTCCACGCCAAAAACTTTACGTCGTTCCTTTGATAGCTGGCTGAACTTCTTCCCCACGCAAAACAAAGTCTTCCGCGTCGACGAATCGTCTAAGGTGTTCATGCATGGCAGTTTGGACTTCACCGGCAACTTGAATACGTTCCTTTCCGTCATGCACGCGGGCGGCTCCGTCATCACGTCCGATAAGTTTTCGCACCGTCAATGGCTAAAGCTCATAAAGGACGCGACTAATATTTATCTCGTGCCCGCTAAGTTGTCTTTGCTAGCGTTGGGCGAGCCACTTAATAACATTCGCTCAATCTTCACCGGTTCGCAAGTTTTGACGGAAGCTCAAAGCCTCAACCTTATGAAGAAGTTCCCTGCCGCTGAAATCTTCCTCTACTACGGCGCAAGTGAGCTAAGCTTTATCACGTATAAAAAAATCTCCGCCGCCAATGCCGCTGACGTTCATAATCTCGGCAAGCCCTTCGACGGCGTGACGGTTCTTATCCGCGACGGGCTGATTTATGTCGATACGCCCTTCCGCGCAGAAGGTATTACCACGCCCGCGACTGTCGGAGACTTCGGACGCATTGAAGGCGGCGATTTAATCTTTGAGGGACGCGGCGAAGACTTTATCAATCGCGGCGGTGTGAAACTTTCTGCACTCGACCTTGAACGCAAGATTGCTACGCTTGAGGGCGTCAAGGCGGTTGCCGTCGTCAAAGTCCCCGATAAAATTCGCGGCGATAACTTCTTGGCTTACGTCGTCGGCTCCGTGGACAAAAAAATAATTCGGCAAGCCCTAACACCTGCCGAATCGCCTAAGGATATTATTTTCGTTGACGCCCTGCCACTGAACGCATCGGGCAAGGTCGATAAAAGGAAGTTGCTTAAGTCGCCCACTTCATCAGCAAAGATTCTTCCTCCTCTAGACTAAGTTGCCCGCCGTGAATCATCTTCTGCGCAACGTCTTGAGCCTTAGCGAACAGTTCAACAAAGTTTTCGTCGTAAATGCGGTTCAGGTCATTAAGGAGCCTTTCCGCGTCCTCGAAGGAGCCGTGCGACATGTTGTTGACATTGCGGCGGTCGCAAATCATTCCGATAGCCAAAATGCAAACGCTAATCTCAACGTTGTTTAGGTTCCGCGAGCGAATCACGTTGCAAAGGTCAGTAACGATTTGTTCACGGCGGATTGAAGAGTTAGTCGGGCGTCCGTCGACTTTGAAGGCAACGCCGAGAGCGTGCGCCGAAATTTGAATAGCCGAGGTCGTCGCGCCGTTTAAAATCTTCGCGCAATCCTTCTTGAACTCGTAATAAATCCAATCGACTTCGGTCTTAGTCATGGCGTGCGTAAAAAGATTTGCCATGCGGAACTTGTCGTTGTTATGCAGGTTAATCAGCAGGGCAATATCATTTTCACTGCCGCACATTGACAGCGTATAAATCGCTTGTATCTTCGTGTTCATCTTCAAGCCTTGCGGGCGTCCAAGAGTTATGCCGGGGTTGTAAATCTCATCGTCCAAAAGGTACAGGCACAGGCGCGCAAGGCGTCTTTTTTGTTGCGGCGTCCAAACTGAACCAATCTTGCGGGCAATGATAACGCAACGGAGCTTGAAAGATTCTTCGCGAGAGTTCTTAACGTCGTCTAGCATTTGCAGGAGCGGTTCGGCAAAGTCTCTGTGATTCGTGGCAGAAATAATCGTGCTGACGTTTAGCTTGAGCGTCGCTGAGAATTTAACGTTAGCGTCCTTGTTCTTGCGACGGAAAGACTCATCGACATTGCGGCACAGCGAACGAATCGTATTGAGTTGGGCATGCGGATTGACCTTGCCTCCGAAGCGAGAGATTAGCTTAGTCTTAACGCCTTTATCAAAGCCCGTCGCAATAGAAATCTCCGTCGTGCCATGATCCATCAGTTCAAGCCCGCGTTCATCTCGACACGTGGCGGCGTCCATGCGGATAATCTTATCCTCGTCCATGAAGATGCTAAACGTAACGAAAACATCTTCCTTCATCTTGGAATAGCGTTCGGGGAAGGAGATATTGCCCTTGGCGATGATTTTGTAGTTACCGTCCGCTTCGCAACGGGCAATCGGGACGCTGATAACATTTTTCCCAGGCGGCAACCTAAAGCCCGTGAATCGGTTCGACGTGTAAGGCAATTCCTTGCCGGCGGGGATAATCTCTTCGTAATTGCCGCCGAAGGTTACCAGATAAAAACTTTCGTTAAGGATATTGCTACCGAAGACGACGCCGATTGACCTATCAGCCGCCGTGATGTTGCGATTGGTTCTGCGTGTCAAAAAGTCTGGGCGGGTGTTCTGTCTTGAATATGTCAGCGGGGGCGGAGTCGGAAGTTTGGGTTCTCTGCTGGGCAATTCGTCTTGAACTTCGCTGGCAAGCTCCTTATCGTACTTGTGGATAAAATAATGGTAGACAGCCGCGCCACGAGCAACAGCTTGGTCGGGGTCGAGGGCGACAATCGGTTCAAAGCCGAAGAACTTCTTCAAGCGATTAATCACCATGTAGAAACGGGACATTCCGCCGTTCATGATTACGGCGTCAACTTTAATTTCCGTGCCGAGCTTGATTGAGGCTTTGCTTAGCACGTCGAGTATCGGCAGGATAATATTCTTTTGCTTGCCGAATTTCTCTGCGACGGCGTTTAAGTCTTTGTAGTCGTCAAAGCGTAATTCATCGCCCATGAAGTCTTTCCAAATATCCTCAAGTTGCGTGACCGTGAAATTGTCGCTGTAAGCATAGCCTGTAGTGCCGATATTGCCGCCGACGGGAAAATCTTCGCCTTCGTCGTCCCACCAACCTGAATCACCATCGCCGAACGCGTCACTTTTCTGAGCACTGACTTCCAGTTTTAAATTCTCGGCGTAATTGAGGAGCTGACTCATAACGCCTTGTTCCTCGTTGCGTATCTTTTGGACAATATCAGAGTGCGCCGCGTATTGCTTGAGATAATTTTGGAACATAGCCTTAGCAAGGCACAAATCAAAATCATCGCCGCCCAAGAGGGTATAACGATTGGTCGCAATGTCTTTGACGTTTAAAATTTCGGGCGCGTCGTCGCGTCGTGAAATTTCATGCAAAGTAATATCGAGGGTTCCGCCGCCCAAGTCGAAGACCATAACATTTTTCTTCGAGCTTAAATCTAAAATCTGGTCGGCTATCTCACCATTGCGCACTTGATTGATAAAATCATAGATGACGGCGCGCGGTTCAGACAAAAGAATTTGTCGCGGGGAGCCGTCCGCCTTTCTGATTTTTATTCCCGCAAGCTCCGCCGCCTTTAACGTCGCTTGCCTCATGATGAAATCGAAATTGGCGGGCACTGTTATTACTGCGTCGTCAATTTTCTCCAAGTGATAAATCTTAGCGGCATTGCGCAACATGTGTTCTAAGATTCTGGCTGAGACCTGCGCAGGCGTCTTATCTGGGATATTTGATGATAAACCTTCGACGAACTCATTACCCATTTGGCTTTTGATTGACTTAGCGACGAGATACGGGCGAAGAGGATACCTGCCCTTCGCGAAGTCGCCGACAATCGGCTGATAGTTTTTTTCGTCGTTGTAATAGACGCAACTCGGCAGGATTGGACTTTTCTTTAGCGTGAACTTAGCACCTGCCCCTGCGTTGTACATGTCAACAGCTCTGTCCAGGTCGACAACCTTGCTGACGATATTTCCGTTCGGGCGGATATTCACCGTCGCCAAAACGGAATTGGTCGTACCCAAATCAATCCCAACGCACAAATCGTTGTGCTCCTCTCCATTGATTAACATAAAAATACCTCCTTTGTTTAGGGAAAGAGGGAAACGGGGAATTAGGGAAGTAGCTTTTTACTATTTCCCTTTTTCCCTACTTCCCTTCTTCCCTAGTTACCTCTTTAAGTCGCGGGCGTGAAATCTGAACATCTTTATTCTTATACACCCAGCCGGGCGATAGAACTCTAACCTTTTTAATCTCCGTAGTGTTTAGGAAGGGCGAACCGTCATAATCACACGACTCGACCTCTTCCAAGCGAACCTCCTTTACGGCACCGGGCTTGAGGATTGGATTAATCTCGCTGTCACGAATAAATTGCGCGAAGCGTTCGATAAGGATAAAAAGCCCGCCTATTTCGGGGTGAAGCTGAACATTTTCCTTGCGAAGCTTGCGAACACCGTTCCTAGCGTTCAAGACCTCGTCGAGAATGCAACCGTACTTCTCTGAATTGAGCCGCGAGAAGAACTCCACCAAATCATCTTGATGACTTTGCTTAATGCGGGCGTCGAACTCGTCTTGCAAATCCTTCAAGAGCATATCGGAGCGATTCAACATGTTTTCGAGCAACTCAATCTTCTCCGCTTGAGCGTCCTTCTTGTCTCCTTTGGCAGTCGCCTTGGGCTTGCTACAGATGTTTCTAAGGAAGTCGCTAACGTCGTAGATGAAATGCTTCATGTAGACGTTGCCGAACTTTTCAAGAGCCTCAGCATCGGTGCCGCTGTCCAATTCGGGGTGCTTGACGTAAAGCATAAGGCTGGCAATGCGTTCCTGAATTTTGTAGCGTTCGTAGTCGTTCGTGCGAATGGCTCTGTTGCGAATGGTCATAAACTCATCGAAGTCCTTCGGCTTATGCGTATCAAGAGCCTTAGCGAAAGCCTCAACCATCTCCTCCGCCCAATTCAAAAGCTCGGCGCGTTTCGTCTGATAGCTAAGGCGATTGGCTTTAAGGACGCGGATAATGTCTTCGTTGTTCAGGTCGGTCTTATAGCGGGCGTTCATTGCGACGGCACATTGACGCGGTCCCCTTGTCTTGTCCTCACAGAAAATCTTGATAACACGGTTTTCCCTAATGTAATCGTCGTAGGAGCTTGAGGAAAGGTTCTTGCTCTTACGTTCAACAGCTTTGTGCAGGTTTTCGATAAATTTTTTTATAAGCGGGTCGTTGATGTTTATCATTAAAGTTCCCTCCTTGATTAAAAGTACTCAATCAACAGCATTGTGCGTCGGCGGAGCGATAAGCATATTCTGTGCGTCGGGGTCATTGTGCAAAAAATCTTCAACTGTCGTGTCGAAGGTAAAATCCTCGTCATTAATCTCGACATGGGGAAGACCGCTAAGAAAGTTTTTCGCTTCGATTAAAAGTTCCTTCATTAAAACGCCATCAAATCTATCAAAAATTGTGAAGTCAATATTGCCGGCAAGTTCAGGATATTTGGTTTGAAGGAACAGCAGAAAATCATTGAACGTCATTTCGGTAACAATTTTTGAATCCTCAGCTTTGTGGCAAATATTCCTAAGGAAGTCGCTGGCGTCGTAGATGAAATGCTTCATGTAAACGTTGCCGAACTTTTCTATAGCCTCAGCATCGGTGCCGCTGTCCAATTCGGGGTGCTTGACGTAAAGCATAAGGCTAGCAATGCGTTCTTGAATTTTATAGCGTTCGTCGTCATTGGTGCGGATAACCCTGTTGCGAATAGTCATGAATTCATCGAAGTCCTTCGGTTTATGTGTTTCGAGAGCCTTGGCGAAAGTCTCAACCATCTCCTCCGCCCAATTCAAAAGCTCGGCGCGTTTATCCTGATAGCTCAAGCGGTTAGCTTTAAGGACGCGGATAATGTCTTCGTTGTCCAGGTCGGTCTTGTAGCGGGCGTTCATTGCGGCAGCACATTGGCGCGGACCCCTCGTCTTGTCCTCGCAGAAAATCTTTATGATACGGTTTTCCCTAATGTAATCGTCGTAGGAGCTTGAGGAAAGGTTCTTGTTCTTGCGTTCAACGGCTTTGTGCAGGTTGTCGATAAGTCTTTTTATAAGCGGGTCATCAACGTTTATCATTAAAAGTTCCCTCCTGTCAAAGTTCAAACGGCTCGCCAGTCTTCGGGAAGATAAAGCTCGTTCTTGAGTCTGGGTCGTTGATTAAGACTTGTTCAAGCGTCGTGCCCGTGTGGAAGAATTTATCGGGCGGGCTGTGCACCACAACGCAAGTTTTCGGATTGATGCGGCGGACAAATTCAACAGTCGCGGCGAAGTCATCATGCAAGGAGAAGTCGCCGTTTATAATCTCTAAGCCTGAATGCACAGGCGGCGGCATTGTCGACAGGATAACGCAGGGGGCTCGCGGCAGGACGTTCAGCGGGTGATTCTGTTCGCGCATTATCGGGATATGCAGGTTCTCGAAGCGGCGGACGATTCCCATGACGCGTTCATCAATGAAAAGCTCGGCTCGCGGCAGGAACTTGTTAATCAGCGTGATGAGCTCAACGCCCTTGCTAATCTGCGTGACCTGACAGTAAACCGACTTGCGATGACGCAGGGCATAATAAATCTTGTGCAGAATCTTTTTCAAGGCGGCGTCGCTGTCCCCGTAGCGGTGATAATTCGGGTGGCGGGCGTGCAGTCCACAAAGAATCAGAATATCAATCGGCACGTCGGGCAAGAGGGCGGCTCCTACCAGTTGCGTCGAGAACGTCGAATAGTCGCCCGTGTAAAGAATGTTCTTGCCGCGGAAGTTTATCAGCGTCATCATTGCGCCGGGGATATGTCCTGCTTGATGAAA
Organism: Quinella sp. 1Q5; assembly: GCA_014764605.1. GTDB lineage: Bacteria > Bacillota > Negativicutes > Selenomonadales > Selenomonadaceae > Quinella. The sequence continues at coordinate 21,527 of JACXWG010000036.1, forward strand.
GCTTATCTTGAGTCGCGGCAGAGGAATTTTTTGCAGGAAGGCGACCGACGAAATATTTTCCTCAAGCCGAGTGAATCGCTCCTCCAGTTGCGCGGATAAAATTTCTCGCGTCAAGTCCGTCATGTAAACTGCGGCTCGTTCGTTCAGCTCCAAGAAGTCAGGCAGGGCGGCGGCGTGGTCTAGGTGTGCATGAGAAATCACGACGTGCGACACCTGGTGGAAGTCTTGCAAGTAAGGCGTGGCGAGCAGTGCGTTAAATTGCGGCGCGAATCTGATTCCGCGTGTCGAACCGCATCCGCAGTCAAGCAAAAGATTATTATCGCCGAGCTTGAGGAAGTAACAGCTTGCTCCGACTGATTGCGCTCCGCCCAGTGCCACGAAGATTATTTGCCTGCTCGTCAACTCTAAACACCTCCGCCGCTAATGATAGCAAAAAAATTTTCGACACGCAAAAAAAGTTATGATATAATCGCAAAAAATTTTT
>JACXWG010000088.1 GCA_014764605.1 Quinella sp. 1Q5
AATTTTTCAACATGAAAAGCTTTTCTGTGTTAGAATACGCAAGCTAAAAAATTTTTGGAGATGAACGCTTTGAAGGTCGAAGAAATATTTTTCCGCGACATGTATCATCAGATATGCTTACTGAGTGATTCGGACGTTGTCGCCGCCGTGAATGTGAGCAAAGTTTTTGACTACCCGCCAGAGGAAAAGCTCGACGGTTGGTTGACTTACGCTTACATTGACGGCGAGACTTTTGTTTTTGAAATCTTAGCGGGGGCGAGGCTCACCGGCGGACGCGTGAAAGTTTTTCCTGCCAGTTATAAAAAATCCGTCAAGCTCAAGCGCGGGCAAGTCGACGAAGCCGAGTTGAAGATTTTGACTGCCGAATACTCGTTAGCCTTCCGCGACCGCGTGCAGATGATTATCGATAAGACTGCCACTGACGACGCAAAGGAGCAAACACGCCTTATAAAGACGCTAGACGCCTTCCGCCACCCGCATTACCCTGACGATGTAGTTGTTTACTTCTTCAGCGCGAACGATAAGCCGGAGCTTTTATGGGTGCGTTGCCTGTCCGTCGATGAAAATATTTTGACGGGCGAACTTCTTAACGAACCGACGAAAGATTTTGGCTGTCATGCAGGAGACGCGATTAAGTTTGGCGTCGCGCAGGTCAACGGGCAAAATATCTTGCTAAACCTGCCGCCGACTTGAGGAGGGCAGAATTTCTTTGCAAAGGAAACACGCGGTGATAATCGGGGCAGGGCCTGCGGGACTCACTGCCGCTTATTACTTCTTGAAGCACACAGACATTAAACCGATTGTCTTGGAGAAGGAAAAATTTGTTGGCGGCATATCGCGGACGATGAACTTTCGCGGCAATCGCATGGACATTGGCGGACATAGATTTTTTTCTAAGAACGAGGAAGTTCTCAAGCTTTGGAATGAACTTTTGCCTGCACAAGGTGCGCCCGCCTTCGATGATAAACTTTTGGGGCGCGAATCAGTCTTGACTGAGGGCGGAGCTAATCCCGAAGAGGTCGACGAAGTTTTTCTTAATCGGCGGCGGGTGTCGAGGATTTTTTATCATCGGAAGTTCTTTTCTTACCCCATATCGCTAAGCTTGGAGACGATACGCAATCTCGGACTCGTCGAAATGTTTTCAATCGGCATAAGCTTTCTTAAGGCTAAGTTCAGTCAGCGCGAGGAAAATACGCTTGAAGACTTCATGGTTAATCGGTTCGGGCAAAAGCTCTACGAAACTTTCTTCCGCGATTACACGACAAAGGTTTGGGGACGTTCGCCAAAAGAAATCGGCGCGGATTGGGGCAGTCAACGTATTAAAGGTCTGTCGCTCGGTAAAACTATTCTCGACTTCTTCAAGAAGACTTTCGGCTTTAAAGACGGCGCGGGCGAAACGTCGCTGATTGAACGATTCTTTTATCCTAAGCACGGACCGGGGCAGCTGTGGGAAAAGTTAGCCGACGATATTAAAAAGCTCGGCGGCGAAGTGCTAACGTCCACCAACGTCAAAAGCCTCCACGTCGTCGATAAAGTCGTTAAGTTCGTGCGTGTCGAGTCGCCCGCGGGTATGCTGACGTTCCCCGCCGATTATTTCCTGTCGAGTATGCCGCTTGCCGAACTTGCCGATGCCCTCGACGACGGATTGAACCTTCGACAGCTGACGATTGCACGCGGCTTGCCCTATCGAGACTTCATAACCGTTGGACTGCTCGTCGACAAGTTGCTACTGGAGAATCACACGCAGATTAAAACGCTCGGCAACATCGTCCCGGATTGCTGGATTTACATTCAGGAGCCGGCGGTTAAGCTCGGTCGTCTGCAAATCTTCAACAACTGGTCGCCGTATATGGTTGCCTCGCCAAAAAACAGCGTGTGGCTCGGACTGGAATACTTTTGCAACGAAGGCGACGACCTCTGGAACATGAACGAAGAAGACTTCATTGCGTTTGCGGCGGCGGAGCTTGCGTCGATTGGAATCATTAAGGCGGAGGACATTAAGCTTGCCGTGCGCGTGAAGGTTCCTAAGGCTTATCCGGCTTACTTCGACACCTACGAGAACATTGGCGAGTTGCGCGACGCTCTAGACGAAATAAAAAATCTTTATTGCATCGGGCGCAATGGTCAGCACCGATATAACAACATGGATCACAGCATGTTGACGGCAATGGAGGCTGTGCGGGCGATTCAAAGCGGCGACTCGTCACGGGAAAAGATTTGGAACGTCAACGCTGAACAAAGCTATCACGAGGGCAAGGACAATGCTTAAAAGGTTTTCGTTGCCCCTGCAGATAATCTTCCTGTCGTCGAGCGTTCTGTTCTGGCAAGCGTTCTTCCAGTTCGGCGAAGAGGCTGACACCTATTTTGTCATGAACTTGGGACGATACGTCCTTGAGCATGGTTTCCCGCACGTCGACCCGTTTACCGTCCACGAAAATTTAAAGCTCGTTGCTCAGCAGTGGTTAAGCGGCGTCGTGTTCTGGGAGGCTTATAAAAGTCTTGGCGTCAATGGCTTGCTTGTTGTCGATTACATCTTCGGCGCGGCGGCGATTGTGATTTATTGGCGGCTGTGCTTATTCGTCAGCGGCGGCAATAAAATCTTATCGTTCATGATAAGTTTTGTCGTAGGAATGTTTATCGCGCCGATGGTCGTCCCGCGTCCGCATATCTTATCGGCGACGTTGCTTTTAATCGAAGTGTTCATGCTAGAGAAATTCACGCGCACCGCCGACGCAAAGTTTTTAATCCCGTTGCCGCTGATAAGCATTGCACTGATAAACTTACACGCGGCAGTTTGGCTAATGTCTTTGGTCGTGTGCTTGCCGTTCCTGTTCGTGAAAAGTCGCCGCCACATAAAATTTTTGCTAGCGGCGATGCTCGGTGTGCTCCTTAGCGGGCTGATTAATCCTTACGGCGTCGAGGCGATGACTTATGTTTTCCGCTCCTATGGCATTGAGGCGATTAACTCTGGTGTCCGCGAAATGTTCACTCCCACGGCTCATGGTCTTCAAGGAAAAGTTTTCTATGCAACGGAAGCTTTCCTTATCGTTTCCTTGGCAAAGTTCAAAGTTCCGTGGCGGTACATCTTTCTAAGCGGCGGAATAACCTTTATGGCGATAATGCACGCCCGCAATCTGGTCTTGTTTTACTTCTTAGCGACGTTCCCGCTTGCTTATGTGTGGCGTGACTTCAGCTCCGAAAAACTTTTCCAGAGCCGCAAGTTATCGCTCGGCTTATTCTTCCTGCTCGTAGCCGCCAATACCGTCATCATCACGAACTTTTTTAACGAGAGCCTCGGCAATGTCTCTGCGCCGCTTTTGATTCTCTTTTTAGCAACGGTGCTGTTCGCGCTTTACAATTTGCTTATCCTCAAAGCAGAAGGTCGCATTCTTCACCCGACGATACTGCCGCGGAAGATTGTTTCACTGTTTGCTACTCTGTTCGTGACCAGCGGGCTTTTCTTCTTTGCATACACTTACACTAAGTCAAAGCCGCCTACCACTTACACCGACGCGATAAAGTTTATCCTGCACACCGAACGCCCCGAAGACATTTCCCTTTACATAAACCAAGGCGGCGGCGGGATAGCGGGTTCGTTCGGAATCAAATACTATATCGACTCGCGCTCGGAAGTCTTCCTTCCCGCTAACAACGGGCAAAAAAACATTTTCGAGGAATACGGCGACTTCCTAAACGGCAAGCTTAACTACAAGGATTTTTTTAATCGCTACGATTTCACGCACATAATCTTGACGAATAAGGAGCCATTCCTATTTGGGCTTCTGTCTGACGATAAAGATTTCCGCACGATTTACGAAAGCGAACACGTCGAGGGTTATGATTTGATTCGTTGTAAAGTTTTTGTGCCAAAGAAGGACTGACGACATGTTAAAGAAAATTTTTATGCTCGTGCTGATGATTCTACTTATGAGCCGCGCCGAGGCCGGGACGTGGTCTCCTGAACTTCGCGTCGGGATTGTCAGCGGCGTCAAACAAGTTTCGTTGAAAGTTTCCGCGCCGTGCGTCATGCTAAACGCGGCTAAGGGCAATGTGCTAAAGAAAATTCCTGCGGGCGGCAGTTTCGTCGTCGACTTCGAGCAACTGAAGATTAAAGCCGTCGAAGTCCGCCCCGAAAAAATTCCAATCCACGAGCTAACGATTGAAGTTGACGGGAAAAAATATTATGGCGGGGTGAGCGTCAACAAGGGCAAGGACTCGTTGACAGTGATAAATCTTGTGCCGCTTGAAGAGTATTTGCACGGAGTCTTAGCTAAGGAAATGTCGCCATCGTACCCTTTGGAAGCTTTAAAGGCTCAAGCGGTGGCGGCTCGCGCCTTCGCGCTGAAAAATCGCGGTCGACACGTGAAGGAAGGCTTTGACTTGTGCTCAAGCACGCATTGTCAAGTTTATGTGGGCGTCACGGACTTTGAATCGATTAACCAGGCGATTGACGAGACACGCGGCGCAGTTTTGGTTTACAAGGAAAAACTCATCGATACGAACTTCCACGCGGATTCCGGCGGCATGACAGAAGACGTTGCAGACGTTTGGGGAAGAGCCACGCCCTATCTTGTCGCCGTCAGGGAAATTGTTCAGCTCGCTAAGCCGTGGACTGTCAAAGTTCCCGCCAAAGATTTTTCTAAGCAACTCGACCTTGACGACGTGAAGACGGTTAAGCTAAGCAAGCTGACAGTCGGGCAAGGCGCAAGTGATAGGACTTCCTCTGGTCGTGTGCAGTCCGCGCAAATTAATGGCAAGAAGTTCACGGGCAACGAACTGCGCCAAAAGTTTTCGTTGCCGAGCACGCTCTTTGACATGAAACTTGATGCCGGCGAAGTTATCTTCACGGGCTATGGTCGCGGTCACGGCGTAGGCATGAGCCAAGTTGGTGCACGCGACTACGCTAAGGACGGTTGGTCTTACGAAAAGATTCTCAAGCACTACTACAAGGACACGAAGCTAAAGAAACTTTATTGAGGTGATTGACATGAAGAGACTATGCTTAATGATTGTCGCCGTGATGATGTTGATGATTGCTCAAGCTGAGGCGGGGCATTTGGACGACATTGCGGCACGCGGGACGATACGCATTGGCACGACGGGCGACTATATCCCAATGTCTTATCTGAACCCTGCGACCGGCGAGTACGAGGGCATTGACGCCGAGTTATCGAAGATTATCGCCGACTCCTTGGGCGTGAAGATTGAATACGTTCCGACGACCTGGCCGACCCTCTCCGCCGATATGCTGGCTGGCAAGTTCGATATTGCCCTTTGCGGCATTTCTAGGAACTTTGCACGTGCTAAGGTCATGGCGATGAGTGACGCTTACGGCGAAGGGCTTTTCGGCAAAACGATTCTCTGTCGCAAGACCGACGCGAAAAAATTTAAAACTCTTGCCGACATGAACAAGCCGACTGTCCGAATCATGATTAACCCCGGCGGCACCAACGAGAAATTTGCACGCGCTAACCTCCCGAACGCAAAACTTATCGTTCACGAGGACAACGCCGATATTCCAATCCAAATCGCCGAGGGTAACGCCGACATCATGATAACCGAGACCGTCGAGGCGTTCAGTTGGGTTAAACGCGAACCAAAACTTGCCGCGCCGCTCGTCGATAAGCCGTTTAGCCGTCATTCGTGCGGAATTCTCATGCAACGCGGCGACCAAGAGCTTTTGAACTATATAAACTTCGTTCTCGCCGAATTGCGCATGGATGGCACGCTTGAACAGCTAGAAATAAAATATTTGGGGCGAAAAAATGCTACTAAGTGATTTTGATTACGATTTGCCCGAAGAATTAATCGCTCAACGCCCGATTGAACCGCGCAACGCCTCCAGATTGATGATATTAGACCCAAAACGCCAAACGATTGCCCACGAACACTTTTATAACCTAAAAAAGTTCTTGGCGGCGGGCGATACTCTCATTTTCAACGACACGCGGGTAATTCCGGCTCGACTTATCGGAAATAAGGCAACCGGTGCACGCGTCGAAGTATTTTTGCTTAGAAGATTGGACGCGACGACCTGGGAAACTTTAGTTAAGCCCGGCAGGAAAATTATTGAGGGCGCAGAAATTTTTTTCGGCGATAATTTAAGTTGCAAGGTCGTCGGACGCACAGATTTTGGCGGTCGCGTCGTGCAATTCAACTTCAGCGGCGTTTTCGAGGAAATTCTTGATAAAATCGGCGAAACTCCCTTGCCTCCATACATTCACGAGAAACTTGACGATTGCGAACGTTATCAGACGGTTTATAACCGCGAACGAGGCTCCGCCGCCGCTCCGACTGCCGGTTTGCACTTCACAACCGAACAAATGCAAGAAATTAAAGGTTTAGGCGTAAATCTCGGCTTCGTAACGCTGCATGTCGGCTTAGGAACCTTCAGACCAGTGCAAGTCGAGACGATTGAACAACATATCATGCACGAAGAGTTCTATACGATACCAAAAACGACAGCAGACTTGATTTTTGAGACAAAAAAGCGCGGCGGACGTGTTATCGCAGTGGGTACGACTTCAATTAGGACACTTGAGGCGGCGGCGATTGATAAAAACTCCGTAAAAGTCGGGTCAAGCTCAACAAATATCTTTATTTACCCTGGTTATCAATTTAAAATCGTCGACGCGCTAATAACGAACTTCCATTTGCCGAAATCAACGCTAATTATGCTGGTTAGTGCTTTCGCGGGTCGAAAATTCATCTTGCAAGCCTATCAAGAGGCAGTAAAGCAAAAATATCGGTTTTTTTCCTTCGGCGACGCAATGTTTATAACGAATAACTTAACGGACTGAAAAATAAAGGCGGGATGCTAAAAAATTTAAGGAGCGGGCTTAATGGCGGCAATAACTTTTGAACTTATACATAAGGACGCGGCAACGGGCGCACGAGCAGGCATTTTACACACGCCGCACGGAAAATTTTTAACGCCGCTGTTCATGCCGGTCGGAACTCAAGCG
>JACXWG010000089.1 GCA_014764605.1 Quinella sp. 1Q5
AAGTTACTTTGCCACTCGTGCCGCTGAGGGGTATCGTCGTCTTTCCGAATATGATAATGCATTTGGACGTTGGGCGCGAAAGTTCGGTCAATGCACTTGAGGCGGCAATGGTTACCAATCGGCGAGTCTTCTTGACGGCGCAAATCGACACGGACACCGAAGACCCCGAAGAGCAAGACCTTTACGAAGTGGGGACAATCTCGGAGATTCGCCAGATAGTCAAGCTCCCCGATGGCAATGTCCGCGTGCTCGTCGAGGGAATCAATCGCGGCGTCATGCTGGAGTATCACAAATCGACTAAGGGCAACTATGATGAGGTTGAAGTCGAAGTTCACGAGGACGAGTGGAAGGAAGACTTAGAGACGGAAGCCCTTGTCCGGGGCGTCGTTCATCAGTTCGAGGAGTGGGTTAAGCTCAGCAAGCGCATTCCGTCAGAAACGTTCGTAGCCGTGACGATTCTTGAGGACTTCGGGCGGCTGGCAGATTTAATCGCAAGCCATTTGAACTTGAAGCTTGACACTAAGCAAGAGATTCTAGGAGCTTTGGACGTGACGAAGCGACTTGAAAAGCTTTACACTATCTTGGCGCATGAGTTGGAAGTACTACAAATGGAGTCGCAGATAAGCAAACGCGTCCGCAATCAAATGGAAAAGATTCAGAAGGATCATTACCTGCGCGAACAAATCAAAGCGATTCACAAGGAGCTTGGCGAGGAAGAAGACACTGCCGAGGAGGCGTCGGAGTATCGCAAGAAACTTTCGGAGGGCGATTATCCCGACGAGGTCAAATCGATTGTCGAGAAGGAGCTTAAGCGACTGGAAAAGATTCCGTCGATGTCGTCGGAGGGCAATGTTATCCGGACGTATATTGAGTGGCTGACGGATTTGCCGTGGCGAGTCTCGACCGAAGACGCAATGGACATAACCGAGGCGGCAAAAGTCCTCGACGCAGACCACTATGGGCTTGAGAAGGTCAAGGAGCGTATCTTAGACTTCTTAGCGGTTAAGGCGTTGACTAAGGACAAGCCCGCGCCGATTTTGTGCTTAGTGGGGCCGCCGGGCGTGGGCAAAACTTCTTTGGCGTCGTCAGTCGCAAAGGCAATGGGCAGAAAGTTTATCCGTGCGAGTTTGGGCGGCATACGTGACGAGGCGGAGATTCGCGGACATAGGCGGACTTACGTCGGGGCATTGCCAGGACGAATCATTCAAGGCTTGAAGAAGGCTGGCGCAAATAATCCGGTGTTCTTGCTCGATGAGATTGACAAGCTCGGCAAAGACGGTTACGCGGGCGACCCTTCGGCGGCTCTGCTTGAGGTGCTCGACCCTGCGCAAAATAATTCGTTCACCGACCACTACATTGACACGCCGTTTGACCTGTCGAAGGTGCTTTGGATAGTCACGGCAAACAACCTAAGCACGGTTCCCAAGCCCCTACGCGACAGGATGGAAGTTATCACGCTGTCGAGTTACACGGAGCAGGAGAAGTTGGAAATTGCCCGCCGCTACCTAACCAAACGTCAGAAGGAAGAGAACGGGCTTAAGGGCGGCGATGTCGTCTTTGCTAAGGGCGTGTTGCAGGAGATTATCGCCGAGTATACGCGGGAGTCGGGCGTCCGTGAGCTTGAACGGATTATCGGGCGTGCGTGTCGTAAGGCGGCAAGAAAAATCGTTGAGGGTCATGAGGGCGTTGTCTACATCACGAAAAAGAATTTGCGCGACTTCCTAGGGCGTCCGAAGTTTTTGCAGACGCGAGCCGAGAAACAACCGCAAATCGGAGTATCAACGGGCATGGCATGGACGGAGGTCGGCGGCGATATTCTCCCGACTGAAGCAATCGTCCTAAAGGGCAACGGCAAACTTCTATTGACGGGCAAGCTCGGCGAAGTGATGCAGGAGTCCGCGCAGGCAGGCTTGACTTACATTCGTAGCCGTAGCGATATGATGAAACTTGCCGACGACTTCTACGAAAAAAATGATATTCATGTCCATGTGCCTGAAGGTTCGGTTCCTAAGGACGGACCTAGCGCGGGTATCACGATGGCAACGGCGATGATTTCTGCCTTGACCAAAAAGAAAGTCCGCTCTGATGTCGCGATGACTGGTGAGATTACTCTTCGCGGAAACGTCTTGCCGATAGGCGGGCTTAAGGAAAAAGTTCTGGCGGCGTATCGAGAGGGAATGCATACGATTATCTTGCCCAAGGAGAACGCGCCCGACATTGAGGACATACCCGAAAGCGTCCGCGATAAGTTGGAGTTCGTGCCAGTCGAGAATATGGACGAAGTACTAAAGACGGCGTTGATTCAGTGAAATTTTTCTTGAGCTTCCTGCAGGGGGCTCATTTTTTTTGGAGGCGATAACATGGAGGAGATTACGATAGTCAAAAGCGAATACGTGACCTCGGCGGTGAGTCGTGCTACTTGTCCCGAAGAACCCTTGCCGGAGATTGTCTTCGTCGGTCGCTCGAACGTCGGCAAGTCGTCGCTGATAAATTCGCTGACTAACAGGAAAGCATTGGCTCGCACGTCGGGCACGCCCGGCAAGACGCAGACGATAAATTTTTTCCGCGTGGAGCTTAAAGCCGACGACACCCGCCGCGCCTTTTATCTGGTCGACTTGCCCGGCTACGGCTACGCGAAGACTTCCAAGGCTAATCGTAAGCTTTGGGCGAAGTTCATCGACGAATATCTTTCAAGCCGCCGCGATATAAGATTTGTCTGCCAACTGGTCGACATGCGCCACCCGCCTATGGAGTCCGACTTGAAGTCTTTTGCCAGCCTCGTTGAAAAAAATTTGCCCGTGCTCGTCGTCGCCACAAAGTCTGATAAGCTCGGCAAGACGCAGCGTCAAAAACATCTCGACGCAATCCAAAAAGCTTTGGGCATCGACGCGGAATCAATCTTGCCTTACTCGTCCGTGAAAAATGAAGGGCGTTCAGATTTGCTTGACGTTATCATAAAGTCTTTGATAAAATAGCTCAAACAAAATGCGCCGTTGAGCGTATGAACGGTGCAAGGGAGAGATTAATATGACGAGGCTTTCAACATTCGATAAGGCTCTGTTGAATCTCTTGCAGGGCGACATCCCGATTTGTTCTCACCCGTTCGCAGAAATGGCAAGCCGCCTCGGCACGGACGAAGACACAGTACTTAATCGGCTCCGTGAGCTAAAGGCGGCGGGCTTCTTGCGGAGGATAGGGACGTTCTTTGATTCAAATCGTCTGGGGTATCATGGAACGCTCGTTGCCTTGAAGGTCAAGCCGTCAGCAATCTGCGCGGTGGCGGAGGCAGTCAATCGTTATCCGGGGGCGACGCACAACTACGAACGCGAAGGGACTTATAATCTGTGGTTCACGCTACTGACGCCGAACGCCGAGTATGAATCACATGTGCTGGCGGAGATACGGTCGCTTAACGGCGTGGAGGATATGCTTCGGCTCAAGGCTAACAAGAAGTATAAAATCAATGTGCAGTTCAAACTTCAATGACGCGGAGGGAAGACCTTGGAACTTTTCAGCGAACGGGACAAGGATATTATCAAGGCGTTGCAGGAGGATTTCCCGCTGTGCGAAGAGCCGTATAAAGTTTTGGCACAACGCGTCGGCATAAGTGAGGAAGAGTTTTTGAAGCGGGTAAGGGAGCTGGTCGAAGAAAAAAAAATCCGCAAGATGGGAGCAGTGCTCCGGCATCGCGAAGTTGGTTTCAATGCAAATGCTCTTTGTGCGTGGCAGGTACCGCTCGATAAGCTTGACGACATTGCAAAGGTCATGAGTTCACATGCGGCGGTATCTCATTGCTATGACAGGACGCCCGCACCGAATTGGAATTATAATCTTTATACGATGATTCATGCCAAGACCCGCGACGAGTGCGAGCAAATTATAAATGAGCTCTCGACCATAACGGGCGTCACCGATTACAAAATCCTTTACACTAAGCGGGAATGGAAGAAAACCGGCATGAAATATTTTTGCGAGTGATATACGGCTGGAACATAAAAACGAGCTGTCCACAAGGCAACTCGTTTTTATGTTATTTAAAGTTCGTTTTCCGATAAATCGAACTTGCGACGCTCAAGATAATCCATGAGCCGCAAATCTTTTTCCGGATTGAAGTTCACATCGTAATAATCAGCGGCATTTCCCGGCGTGTAATCGTATGCGAGCCGCTCGAAATGCTTTTTATCAACGTCGAAGTCCAAATTCTTCCGCATAACCTTGCCAAGACGTTCAGCATCGGGAATCAGATAGCTTACCTCGTCAATGTATTGCAACCAGCCAGGCACCACGCCCGTTTTAACATTTTTTTTGGCTTCCGCGCTTTTTAAGGAGCCTGCCGCCGCTAACATCTTCCCTGAACTTAAATCCGTGTCAATCGCCTTAACTGCAACCGTCAAAAGCTCCGGAATTTTAATTAACATGCTCGGTTCAGTTAATTTGTCCGCGCAAGCCCGCATAAATGCCTGTTGACGCCTCACTCGACCTACATCGCCCTCCGAATCGCGAAATCTTACAAATTCTATCGCCGTTTGCCCGTCTAAGTGCTGAAGTCCTTGCTTTAAATCGATATAAAGCCCGCCGTCGTCGTCCCAGGGGTCTTCGTAGTGCATATCGCGTTCAACATAAATATCCACGCCGCCCATCGCGTCAATTACTTCCGCAAATCGCGATTTATTTATCGCTACGTAGTAATCAACGTCTATTCCGAGAAATTCTTCCACAGTTTCCCGCGTCAACTTAGTTCCGCCGTATGCATACGCCGCATTTATCTTTTGGTAGCCGTGTTTTTCGATATAAACCATAGTATCACGCGGAATTGTCAGCAACGACGCCTTATCAGCCGATAAATTTAATATCATCAGCGTATCTGACCGCCCAACATCGTCTTTGCGCTCGTCTACGCCCATTATCATTATCGTTGTCGGCTCGTTGAACGTCGGCAACACCTTTTCCGGCGCAATTTTCTCCGTTATGCCCTCTTTTAGCCGTGTGAAGTCCGAATTAAAGCCTAAATGCGCTAGCGACCCCACGATTATCAATGAACAAAGTATAAATGACCAAAATAATTTCCGATTGCGCATTTTGCTTAAGAATTTCTTCCTTTTTTCCTCTAAACGTTCGCGCATGTCCTCACCTCCTTAGCTAAAATCTAAGGGAAGTCTTAAACTTTGTCAAGTCTATGTCAGTTTTTATTTCGGGGTGCTTGCGAAGGAAATTTTGCTCGTCTTCGGGCGCGGCGACGAAATTTATCAGCCGTCCGACCTTTACATAGCATTTCCGAACGATTTTATCAATGTGCGGGTCGTTAATCGTCAAACATGCCTTTGATACGACCGGTTCTTTGCCGCGATTGGCGATAAAATTCAAATGTAACTCGACTTGCGGCTCATCTTCGCCCGAATTGTAGTAAACGCCTAAATTTTGGTCGGCGTAAGGATTTAAAACGTTAAAAAGCACGTCCATTAACATCGACAAATCCATTTTCTTTGGATTAAATTCAATTTCGACGCTATCAACGCCTTCTAACGTCTGCAATTCGTGATTTACGTAGCTGTGAACGTTCCGCGCAGATAATTTCCCGATTAAAACGCTCACGACGCCTGGAATATCCGTAAAAATCTCCTGCAACTCACGAACATTGCCTCCGCTGAAATAAATTTTCTTAGTGTACAAAGTCATCGCCCCTTACAAAAAAATTTGACTATAGCCGACGAATTTTTAAAATATGATAGTCCCATTTCGGCTTTATCGGAACTTTTCTGTCTCGCAACTCGCAAGCTGACGTGAAATATTCTGCTGAAACCCATTGATTGGATATTTTACTCCACACGCTCTGTATCGTCTGATATTTTCCCTTGTTAAGGTTCACTAACTTGGGAAAAATCTCGAATTTGACGCCTTTATATCCTTTTTGGCGGAGATTTGCTATGTCGGCGTGCGCTGTTTGCCAAGTTATGTACTTTTTTTCCTCGTCGGAAGCGTAATCGGGATATACGGGCTGAGTTTTGCGCGGAAATAATTCTACTGAAAACGACTTGAAGTTCCAGCTAAAGTCTATTTTTTCTCGTCCTTTATCGTCGAAAAATCTCGTCTCAATTTTATCACCGTCAATGTTAAGAACGTCAATCCATTTGCCCTTAGTTTTAATCGATTTAACAATGTCTCGCGTGATGAAGACCGCCGCCGATTCGCCGTGCTCAACGTATCTTATATATTCGGCGTCGTACTGAATTTTTTCATTAGTGTACAAGTTCAATCCTCCCCATTTCCGAAAAATAATTTGAATCGTGCGTGATGATTATCAACGTGCGATTTTTTGTCGCTAAAATCAAGTTTGAAATCAATTTATCGGCAAGATTTTTATCAAGCCCCGCCGTCGGCTCGTCTAAAATCAAAATTTCTGCGTCCTTAGCCATTGCCAACGCCACTTGCAAGCGATTTCGTTCGCCGCCAGATAAATTTTCGCCGTCCTCGCCTATCGGAGCATTAATATCAAAATTTTCAAGCTCGCAAGTCCTTAACGCCGATAAAATTTCCTCGTCAGTAATATTTTCGTGGAGCATTTTAAAATTTTCCCGAATCGACGCCGAAAAAATGTAATTCGTGAACGTCGCCGCCGAAATCGTGCCATTAATCGCAATCGTGCCGCTATCCGGCTCAAAAAGTTTCATCAGCAAGTAAAGCAACGTCGTTTTGCCCGCGCCACTCTCCCCGACAATCGCAATTTTCTCGCCGCGTTCAATCGTCAAGCTGAAATCGTCAAAAATAGGTTTTTCGTAGCCAAAACTCAAATTTTTAATCTCAACAGCTTTATCAGTCGTTGAAATCTGCGCGGCTGACGTTTTTTTATTGTCAAGGAGCTTAACGGCGCGAATTTTTTTCAAAGTTCGTATCGCCGACGGGATTTGAGCAAAAATTTCTAGCGTCGCCAAAAAAATCAGCGTCCAAACCGTCAAC
>JACXWG010000090.1 GCA_014764605.1 Quinella sp. 1Q5
GAGATTTTGCAAAAGGTTCAAGAGACCGTCGAGGCGGGCGGAACGCAAGTCATGATTCAGGGCGGCTTACATCCCGACTTGCCGCTAAGCTACTACGAGGACATGCTCCGCCTTATCAAAAAGAATTTCGATATAACAATCCACTCGTTCACGGCAACGGAAATTCAGCACTTCGCGAACATCGCGGGCTTGTCAATCCTTGAGACGTTAAAGCGACTTCAAGCGGCGGGCTTAGATAGCTTGCCCGGCGGCGGTGCGGAAATCCTAGTTGATGACGTGAGGCGGCGTATCAGCCCAAAGAAAATCTCGGCGGGCGATTGGCTTAACGTCATGAGGGCGGCGCATTCAATCGGCATGAAGTCAACCGCAACGATGGTTATCGGCTTCGGCGAGACGCTTGAACAAAGACTAGAACATATGCAAAAGATTCGCGACCTGCAAGACGAGACTGGCGGCTTTCGGGCGTTCATCACGTGGACTTATCAGCCAATGCATACCGCGCTCGGCGGCGAAAAAGTTTCCGCGCAAGACTACATGAAGACGCTTTCGATGACACGAATTTTTTTGGACAACATCGAACACATTCAAGGCTCGTGGGTCACTCAGGGCGAACGTATCGGGCAACTGACTTTGGCTTTTGGGGCTGACGACCTAGGCTCAATCATGCTTGAAGAAAACGTCGTGCGGGCGGCGGGCACAAGCTTTGAAATGTCTACGCGCAAAATGATTGACTTAATCCGCTCGGCAGGACGAATCCCCGCTAAGCGCAATACACGCTATGAAGTTCTTAAAAAATTTTAGGCGGGAGGTGAGGCGGTGGACGACAAAGATAAACCTTGCGACTTGCAGAAGAACCTTCAACAGATGCTTCGCACGACCAAACAATCAGACCTTGAACGCGCCCTTCAACGCATGATGCAGACGACTAAATCAAATGACTTAAAGCAGGCGTTCGAGAAGATGATACACGTCACCCGCTCCTTTGACCAAGAAGTCGAGCAACGGCAGAAGGAACAGGAAAAAAATATCGCTGACGCTTTCCAAAAGATGATTCGCCTGTCGCGGTCGCTTGAGCTTGAGAACGAAGAGCAACTCGCACGCGAAGAGGCTCAATCTAAACAACCAGAGAAAAAGCTTGATAAAGTCAAGCAGAAAGTCCCGCGAAGAATCCGGAGTTTCCCCGCCGCCTTTAAACGCAATCCCAAAGCCGTCATAAAGTATTTCCTCGGCATGGCACTTGGTCGCGTGCTAGCTATCGTGCTGTATGTGCTAATGGCGTTTATCCCGGCGTTGCCCGTCCCCGACGCCCTCGCGAACATGAGCAAGCCGCCCGCGTTCCTCGGCACGGCGTTTAACTCAATGCGTTCGTTCGTCACGGACTTTAACCCACAAATGATTATGGCGACGATAACGAGCATACCGACGGATATAAACAAGTTAATTCAGAAGGTCGGCGAGTTCTTCACGTTCTATGCAAAGCGTGCGTGGGCGTTCACCGTGCGGGCAGTTCGTCATCCTAAGCTTGCCTTCGACGATATGCGCAAGATGATTCGTGAAAAAACGCCGCTATTCATTCGTCTGGCAAGGGCGGCAGTTAGCGTGGCATTCTCGTTCCTCTTGATAAAGCTGGCGATGATTTTCCTTCTGCCGCTATTCGGCGGTATCGCACTGACTGTCTTAGGTATCAAGGTCTCGATAATCCTATTCGTTATCGCCCGTATGATTGCGGACAAGGTCGGCGAGCTTATCGGCAAATACGTCTTCAATGGCGGCTTGAAACTCGTACAAGTGGCGAAGACTATCCGCGAGTCTCAAATCACAAAAGTTATTGGTGACTATCTCAAAGAGTGGCTCAATCAGGCTACAAATAAAAAATGATGCCGTTTACAACGTCAGTTAGTCGGTCAATTGTTTCATGGCATTTAAACTTGACAAATAGCTTTATGTTATTTATTTTATGGCGGTTAGGAGGATACATATGATAAACGCTGACGAACATAAAAAACTCCTAGCTCAAATCAAAGAACTTGAGCAGGATAGCGTCAATTACTTCGACGTAGAGAAAGAATTTTTCCTCATCGATTCAGATAATCTAGCCACTGTTCAAACAAAATTTTATGGATACTCCATTCAACAAAGCGGTATTTACGAGGACGACAACTTGACAGCAGAAGCAATCGCCAATCTGGACGGACGCGGTTGCTATGTTTATGTCGAAGTCAAGGACGAACAAATTACAATTAAGCAAGACTTGAACGGCTCGTGGGGGCTTTACCTTTTCCGTCATGATACTTACTTTGCGTTGAGTAATTCTTTCTTCCGTTTGCTTGACCACGTTAAATTTAAATATTCGCTGACAGTCAATCGCGACTATTGCCATCATTTATTGCTGAATGATTTGTGTAGTCATGCTTATTCGGAGACAGCCGTTAATGAAGTTCGGCTTATCGAGAGAAATGCGATTATCCGTATAAATATTAAAGATAAGAACCTTAAAACGGAACTGATAGACTATCGAGAAAACACTATTCCGTTAGATTCGCAAGAAGCTATGACGATTTTTGATCACTGGATTGAATTTTGGAGCGGTGTATTGCGTAGTGTGATTCAAAATACAAGATTCTTTACAGCCGACTTGTCAGGTGGCTTTGATAGTCGCATTTCGTGGGTTCCGCTTCTTTGCACAGAAACAAACTTAAATGGAATAAAAATTAGCTCTATCAAAGGTACCCACCATACCTATAAGGATGATTACGAGATTGCTTCAAATATCGCGGCTCATTACGGGCTTAAGCTAAATCAGTCGCTTCCTAAAAATCAGTCTTTCAATCTGACCTTCTCTGACATCTGGAATATCGACTATTATAGCCGACAGACCTTTCATAAAAGCCATAATCTGTTAATATCAATGTCACAAACAAGTGTAGAAAAAACATATGCTCTTAATGGATATGGCGGAGAAACGATTCGACGATATTGGCAAGGCTCGCCGAAAAAACAAATACAAAATCAAAATGCTAGAACCAGAAACTATTCCCCTGCTTTGTCTTACGAACTATTTAATTCGATGAAGACTATCTTCGAATCAGGTTTTGGCTCTATTCGCAACAAATACAAAATCAAAGATGAAGATTCTGAAGATATTCCGCAATACTTGTATCAAGAAACTCGTTGTAGACACCACTTCGGGAAAGTGACTTTGATTAATTATCTTAAAGGGAATGTCCAGCTTTCTCCTATTATGGATCCCGAACTTAGAACTTTGCTATTGACAACCCCAGAATGTTCCGACCCAAATTTGCTTATGGCACTCATTTTCATTCGTTACAGACCTGAACTGTTAAATTTTCCCTTTGATAGCGGACATTCCATCGCCCCCGAAACTATTGAGTATGCCCATAAAATCAACAAACATTTCCTCCGCCACATGACAACTACACAAGTTGCTTCAAAACAAACATTTCACTTACAGTCACGTAATTTGAGAGCAGAAAAGTTTCTCATTTCAAAACATGAAAATAAACCGATATCTGCCAGAATGCTCCAAGCCTGCTTGAAAATGGCGTTCTATTCTAGCAAAACTTATGGCTTGTTCCATTCTTATTTTGACCAGGAACTTTATTTTAATGAAAATCCCCGCGTTAATGACGGCTTCCACTATTGCACGGTCTTAGGAATTGTAAAGGTTCTAGCGGACGTGGAAATTAGTAATCACAATCAGCCGTTGTATCGAGATGTGCAAACTTTATTGTATCGGGACTTCGTAACGATTCATGATAACTCTGACTCTCAGATACTTCTTAAATTTAGCCGCTATCTTACAGCTACAGTTATGGTTCGGTTGAATAAAAAAATGAACGCAGAAGATATTCAAATACTTTCTGTGTCAGACAACAGAGCCGCGATATTTAGACCAAATTGGTGGCAACATCTTGGAATTTGTTACGCAATCAACTCGTATGTTGGAAAATTAGAATTCGTTGCCAAAGCCGCTGTGGAAGGAAAGATGCAAATTCGCCTTTCTGGTCCATTTGGAGTAGATTACACACTTTTGATTGTAGGAGAGAAAATAATATTTGAAAAGCCAACTCCTACTTGGAGCAACAAACCCTATGTTCACGAAATGAACGTAAAAGCAGGCGAAGAAATCCTAATACAAGTGGAATGGCTCCCACACAAGAGCGACAGTTAAAAATCGGAAATAAAAAGACTCCGCGAACATTCACGGAGCCTAATTTTTTTGTCACACTTCCCGCAAGTAACCACTGACCATTAGAAAGCTCACACTCAAGAAGACTATGCACCCAAGGACGAAGATTATCCAATCGGGCTTGTATCGCCAAATGATTTCGCCGCTTAAACGTTCGAGCGGCAATGTAGAGTTCTTCTCGGCAACAGGCAGATAAATCAATGCGCCGAGCATAAGTCCAAAGATTAAAATTCCTAGCAAACCAATGATAACGTCGAATGGCGGTACCTCGAACAATCCCGAAAATGCATCTCCTATAGAATTCATTCACTCAACCTCCGATTTCAGACCAAAGCACGATTTTATTTTGCTCACGGGTTTTTTTTATGTCGATGATTCGTTGATTGCGCGAGCCGCGGAATTGAAGATCCAAGTCTCTCAGACGTTCGATAAACGCTCCGTCAATCAGTACGTCGATATTCTCAAGCAACGGTTCAGCGTCGTGTGGAAGCTCCTCAAAATTATAGCCTGTGTAGCACCAAACACTAAGCCCGAAACTTTTTGCGGCGCAAGCAATTTCGTTAGCTGCGTCAATTTGCAAGAGCGGTTCGCCACCCGTCAACGTGATTCCGTCTAAGAGCGGATTTTTTTTTATCTTCGCGATAATCTTTGCCGTGTCGACTAGCCGTCCTCCGTCTAGCGCATGAGTCTCAGGATTGTGGCAACCTTCGCAACGTCTTAGGCAACCCTGCATGAAGATTGCAAAACGTATCCCGTCTCCGTCCACATAACTTTCCGATACCAGCCCTGCAATACGAATCAACAAAAAAATCACCTTCCTTTGCGATTATAATTCTTCGACTGGCAAAAGGCAATTAAAAACTTATAGATGCTTTCATTTGTAAACAGTATAGATTTTGCTCAATTAAATAATGACAGTAGTTTAAGTTTGACAGGGCATTTGGCATGATTTATACTTGCGCCGAAAGGAGGTCGGCTGATGAAGAGACTTTATATGGTCGGGCTCTTGTTGATATTGTTGTTCGCAGTGGCAATGGTCGCTTATGGGGCGTGGCTCAATAAAAGCGGCGAGAATCAAATTGCCGAACGCATGGAGAGCCGAACCATTCCACTGCAAGGAGCTAAGGCACAAGTCCGCGACATGCACCCGAAATTATTTCTGGAGACGATAAACCTTTACTCTGAGGACATGGCGGACGCGGTCGCACTAATTGACGGGCGCATTGAACAAATCTTCGTATCAAAGAATTCAGACGTAGCACGCGGGCAAGTCATTTTCACTCTTGTCAACGAAGAGATAGCTCTTAAGATTCAACAGGCGGATAGCTCCATTGCCAAGGCGGAAGCACAGTTAGCCAACGCAAAAAACAATTACGCACGATACACGCGGCTACGGGAACGCGACGCGACCTCCATAGAAAAATTCGACGAGGCAGAGGCGGCTTACTTTGCATCGGAGGCGGCATTGAAGGAAGCGCAAACCGTCAAACAGCAACTATTAGTTCAATCCTCTCGGCAAGACGTGACAGCTCCCATTGACGGCGAGATTTTAATCCTTTATAAACAGCAAGGCGCATATGTTCAGGCAGGCACGCCGCTTGCACTCGTAGGAAACTTCTCGAAACTCTTCTTTTCGTTGCCAGTCGAGGACAAGGACGCCCAAAGGCTTACAATCGGCGAAATGGCGGAACTAAGCTTTACAAGCAGTCAAATCCTGCGCAAGGCTTACGACACGGACTATGCGGCGGGCAATCGTGGCGACGCCGAAATTTTTTCTGTTCACGTCAAGGACATCATGCCGAGCTTGAATGAGCCTGCGAGCTTGAGAAAGGTCGTCTTCGAGGTCGATAATCGCGTTAAGCTTTTAGAGCAACAAGCTTATAATGGAGTGGTTCTGACCTCTGCGCGGACGCGGAAACTTTTGACGGTGCCGCTCGCCGCAATGACTGACTCAAATCATAGTTCCGTATTCGTCATAAACGCTGAAGGCAAACTCGAACGCCGCAAGGTTCATACAGGCTCCGACGACGGAAACTACATTGAAATTATCTCCGGACTTAACGAAGGTGAAACTGTCGTCACGTCGGCGGCTGAAGGTCTCGAAGACGGAATGAAAGTCACCGTGACTTTAATGGAGGAGGCGGGCAAATGAGACAACAGAACAGTCAAATTTTTAGTCAAGAAGCTCTTGATAAGTTGCGCTCGCCTGAAAAGCTCGATACTATGTTGCCGATAACGACGCCGGTAAGTTGGATGGCGTTAATCGCAATACTCGTTCTGTTGTTCGCGGTTGTGCTCTGGTCAATCTACGGGGCGTTCACAGTCAAGGCGGAGGGCATGGGGCTAATCATGGACTCGGCGGGCTTAATGAACGTCACTCACACCGCCAACGGAAAGATTGCTCAACTCTACATTCGACCCGGCATGACGATTAAGAAAGGCGACTTGATTGCACACATGGAGCAAGCCGAACGCTCAGCTGATACCCGCATGGCGCAATACGGCATGGGCTTAGCCTCTTCAGACCGCGACGCTATGGGGCGTGCTTATCAGTTCGACGCCAAACGCTATCAACAGGACGTGGCGGAAGACATTTACAGCGACTACGACGGCATTATTGATGA
>JACXWG010000037.1 GCA_014764605.1 Quinella sp. 1Q5
ACCTCCGCCGTGACAGGGCGGCATTCTAACCAACTAAACTACCGGGCCGCTTTGGTGACGCCAGCGGGATTCGAACCCACGAACCCGCCGTGAAAGGGCGGTGTCTTAACCTCTTGACGATGGCGCCTTGGTGATCCGCCCGGAACTCGAATCCGGGACCCTCTGATTAAAAGTCAGATGCTCTACCAACTGAGCTAGCGAATCACAACCAACAGCGCGGAATATATCACACCTTTAAAAACTTTGCAAGCCCTTTTGAAAAATTTTTTGTTGAAGGATTTTAAGCAGGGGAATTTAACAAGGTGGCGAATAGCTCAGAACAAGTGGTAGGTGCCACAAAGAAATTTAGGAGGTCTTTTATAATGGCAGAGGAAAAAGATTTAGTGAAAAGCGATTCGGGGCTTGGCGCGATAAAGATTGCGGACGAGGTCGTTAGCATTATTGCTGGACTTGCGGCTACCGAGATTGACGGTATCGCGGGCATGAGCGGCGGCGTTGTAGGCGGCATTGCTGAAATGCTCGGTCGTAAGAATTTCTCCAAGGGCGTTAAAGTCGAAGTCGGCGACGTTGAGGCAGCAGTTGACCTGTTTATCATCGTCAAATACGGCGCAAGGATTCCCGACGTTGCATTGGCAGCGCAAGAGAATATCAAACGTGCAATCGAGACTATGACTGGTCTTCAGGTCGTGGAAGTCAATGTTCACGTGCAAGGCGTCAGCTTCCCCGAAGAAGAAAACAAAGAAGAAGATACTACCAGAGTCCATTGAAAGCACAAAGTTTAACGTAGTCGGGAGGTGAAGAAGTACTGTGGGGATAATACGACGCCTTATATTACTTTTTTACGTCCTAATAGTGCTGGCAGTGTTGGTCGTATGTGCGGGCGTATGCTTGCAAATAATACCGACGGATATTTGGCAAAACGAATTGAAATTTATAATCGCACGGGAAGAAACTTTGATGGCATTAGCGGGCATGGCGTTTGCAAGCCTGATTCTTTTAACAGGGGTATTCAGTCGTAGTGTAAAGGGTCTCTCGCTCGCAAAGGGTGATGTTCATTTGGAGGAAGGCAAGCCCGGCGAAGTCAAGGTCACAGTCCCGGCGATCGTCAGCGTTGTTGAGCGGGCGGCAATTACAATTAACGGCGTTAGAGAGGCGGAGGCTTCCGTTTACAGGCAAGCGGGTGACATGCCGATAAAAGTTCACTTGACGATAACACTTGCTCAGAACTTTTCGGCTCCTGGTGTCAGCGAGGCTGTAACTAATTCGGTTAGCAACGCGTTAAGGACGGTTCTTGAATTGTCGAATGTGCCCATTGAAGTCAAAGTTAATGAAATTACCCATGCGGTTGTTGAACGTGATAAGCGTGTCGTTTGAGGTGTCGATATGTTAAAAGAGTTGGTAAAAGGCATAAGGAAGATTATAACTCGACCAAAAAGGGTCGTGACACTTTCGACGGCGCGGACGAGCAGCGGAGATTTTTTGTTGAAGAAAACGGATTTCGGGCTTGTTCGCGTGGAATTCGAGACAGTCGAAAAACTCGCCAGGCGGGCATTGTCGGAAGTCAAAGAATTACAAGAGGCGGAACTTGTCGTCGAGAAAGTCGATAGTAACGTAACGCCAATGAGAATCCGATTGACAGCAATATTGGCTGAAGGTTATTCTGCACCGAGAGCAAGCCAGGCGGCGGACAAAATAATCAATGACGCACTGAAACAATCCTTAGGCGAAGGATTTTACGTACCAGTTGATGTCAAAATCAAACAGATAGTTCCGGTTGTCACTCCTAAGCGGCGTGTGAGGTAAGGCGGTGATTTAAATGATCGAGGCAATAAAAAGTTTTGTTATCGACCTGTTTGAATCGCATCGCACGAGGAAAATCGGCTTTATAACGGGGCTTATCACGGGCGTAGCAATTCTGATTCTCGGTTTCTTCAACACGCTTTTTATCTTCTTGTGCGGAGTGATTGGGCTGTTCGTGGGGTCGCGTTTCGACAGCAAAGATGATTTGGTTGAAAAAATTCTCCATAAGCTCGACGAACTCTTGCCGGAGAATATTCAGCGTTGGTAAAAATTTTTAGGGGAAGAATTTATGAGCCGCAAACTTGCACGAGAGGCAGCATTCAAGGCGTTATTCCAGTTAGATTTTAATTTCGAGGAAGACAGACGCGAAGAAAGCGAAAATCTTGCGATAGAGACGATGTTTGACGACGAGCCGAAGCTTACGAGTAGGAAAGATTTTGCTTACGTTGAAAGCTCGGTCAAGGGAACGCGGGCGCACCTTCAAGAGATTGACGCAATGATAACGGCGAACTTAAAAGATTGGACGTTGTCTCGAATCATGGCGGCTGACAGAAATATTTTGCGGCTCGCCGTGTACGAGATGAAATTCCTTGAACCAGCAATCCCAAAAGGCGTCGTCATAAATGAAGCGGTGGAGCTTGCCAAAAGATACGGTACTGATGATTCGGGGCGATTCGTGAACGGCATACTCGAATCCATTTCAAAATAAAAATTCCCTCCGACGGTCGATTGACTATCGGGGGTTTTCTTATGCCCTTATCGCCTCAAGCAACGCCGAACAGCTAAGCAAGATGTCCTGATAACTTGTGGCATAGTCGTCGGTATACCACGGGTCGTCAACGTCACGATGTTCACCCGCAAAGTCCATTAGCAGAAAAATTTTCTTATCGGGGTCGCCGCCGCAAATCTCCTTCATGTCCGAGACGTTTGAACGGTCAAGCCCAATCAGATAATCAAAGCGGGCGTAGTCACTGGCAAGCAAAAGTTTGGACGTGCGCCGCGTGAACGGGATATGATTCTTTCTTAGTTCGTGTGCAGTGCCTTCTGACATTGGCGTACCGATTGACGGATGACAACCCGCCGACTCAATTAGAAAATACTTTTCAAGCCCTGCGCCCGTAACCAAATGCTTCATGACGAATTCAGCCATTGGACTGCGGCAGATATTCCCGAAGCACACGAAAATAATTTTTGTCATAAGCTACCTCCATAAGCAAGCGATAATCAGTGCAGGCAACATGTTCGCGACGCTGATTTTTTTGTTGGGGAAGAGAAGATTGACGCCGACGCCGCAGATTAGGACATTGCCGACGCTTGAGAGATTCGCTAGAGCCGCCGCCGTCATGAACGGTTCGATTAGTCCCGCGCCGAAGGTTATCGCTCCTTGAAAAAGTCCCACGCTCACGAACGAGAAGATACAACCCTTGCCGAGGCTCGCCGTCATCACCAGAATAATTATCGCGTCGAGGGCGGACTTTGCAATTAAAATCGTGGCGTCGTGTAGTAAGCGGTCGTTAATCGCGCCGATAACCGCCATAGCTCCAACGCAAACCGTAAGCGACGCCGTGACGAACGCATCAACAAATTTCGTATCGCCGTCATTGCCCGAACGATTGCGGAGCCAAATCCCTAGCCGCTCAAACTTGCCGTCAATGTCGATGATTGCTCCGATTAGCCCGCCGCCGATTAGGCTTGCGATTAAAAGCGTGGTGTCCAAGTTCTTCAACGCGCCGTCGATGCCGAGGAAGATAACCGCCAATGCGCACGCGTCTAGCAACGTCCGCTGAATGTTCGCCGTCAACAACTTCCCGCCGAAAAGACCAATCAGCCCGCCGCCGATAATGCCCGCAACGTTAATCAGCGTGCCGAGCCCTGCGAAGTGAAATTCCGTCAAAGCGTCTCCAACTCCTCAGCCGCGCCCAAAATCGCAATCGCCGCGTGCTCGAAGGTCAAGCCGCCCTGCAAGTAGACTGCGAACGGTTCACGCAACGGGGCGTCCGCTGATAGTTCAATCGACGCGCCCTGTACGAAAGTCCCAGCCGCCATGATAACTTGGTCTTCGTAGCCGGGCATATCCCACGGCTCCGGCGTCGCGAACGAGTCTACGGGCGAAAAACTTTGTATCGCACGGCAAAACTTTATCAGCTTGTCCGCCGTGCCGAGTTCAATCGCTTGGATTATGTCGCCGCGAACGTCATCGGGCAACGGGCTGACTTTGTAGCCGAGCCTAGAGAAGACGCCCGCCGCGAAGATTGCGCCCTTTAACGCCTGCGCGGTGATGTGCGGAGCCATGAACAGTCCTTGATATAAAAGACGCGGCGTCCCTAAGCTCGCGCCGAGTTCGTCGCCCATGCCTGGTGCCGTCAAGCGATACGACGCCAACTCAACCAAATCCCTCCTGCCGACGATATATCCGCCCGTGGGAGCAAGTCCGCCGCCGATGTTTTTTATCAGACTGCCCGCAATCAAATCCGCGCCGACTTCGACAGGCTCCCGCGTCTCGACGAATTCGCCGTAGCAATTATCAACGAATGCCACGCAATCGGGATTAGCCGCCTTGACCGCCGAGCAGATTTGCTCAATGTCGTCAATCGTTAAAGGTTTGCGCATAGAATAGCCCCGCGAACGCTGAATCAGTGCCAGTTTAGTCTTCGGGCTTATGAAGTCTTTTATTGCTTTGATGTCGACCTTACCATTGGCGAGCGGCAGTTCACGATAGCCGATGCCGAATTCTTTTAGCGAACCTTTAGCGGCGTGTGCGTGACCAATGACCGTCTGCAACGTGTCGTAGGGTGCGCCCGTCAAAGAGACCAATTCATCAGCAGGGCGGAGAATTCCAAATAACGCCGTCGCGATTGCATGAGTGCCCGAAACAAATTGCGTTCGCACGAGTGCCCGTTCAGCCTTGAAGACTTCAGCAAAAAGTTCGTCCAGCTTCTCGCGCCCGATGTCGCCATAAGCATAGCCCGTCGACGTTTTGAAGTGCGCGTCCGAAACTTTGAGCCGCCGCATTGCCTCCAAAACTTTTAGCGTATTGCGTTCGGAAATCTCTTCCACGTGTCCGAAGTTCTCTTCAACTTCGGCTAGCACAGTTCTTTTCAAGTTAAGCAAAGTCATTCTCCTCTAGGCATAGAAATTTTTAAGGCGTCGCGCAGATTGTCCACGGGCAACAGTTTGACTTTATCTGCTGACGCCTTCGACACCTCTGCAAAGTTTTTCTTCGGCAAGATGATATTCGTAAAACCCATGCGGATTGACTCTTCGACGCGTTGCCGAGCCTTACTGACTGCCCGAACCTCGCCGCTTAAGCCGACCTCGCCGAAGATGACGCATTGCGGCAAAAGTTTCCTGTTCGCGAAACTCGACGCCAACGCAATCGCAATCGGCAAATCGGTCGCCGGCTCGTCAATCTTTATCCCGCCCGCCGTCTTGACGTAGACATCACACGCGCCGATACTCAGCCGCAATCGCTTTTCCAACACGGCAAGTAGCAGTTGAATCCGCTTTATGTCTACGGCGTCCGAAGTCCTGCGCGGCGGCATAAAGGGCGTTGGGGCAACTAAAGCTTGCACTTCGACAAGAAGCGGGCGCGTGCCTTCGACCGTCGGGACGATTACGCTACCAATATCGTCGGCTCGTTCGGGCAAGAAGAGTTTTGACGCGTCGGGCACGTCCTCAAGTCCAGTGTCGCGCATTTCAAATAGTCCAATCTCGCTCGTCGCCCCGAACCTGTTCTTTATCGCCCGCAATACTCGGAAGTCAGCGTTGCGCTCGCCCTCAAAAAATAAAACCGTGTCGACAATGTGTTCAAGCACTCGCGGTCCAGCTAAGTTCCCGTCCTTTGTCACGTGCCCGATTATAAACGTCGTCACGCCTAAAGACTTCGACAGCCGCATCAAGCCCGCTGAACACTCCCGCACTTGCGACACGCTACCGGGTGCGCTCTCTATCTCCGAACGGTAAATCGTTTGAATCGAATCGACGATTAGCAGCTCCGGCTGAAGGTGTTCGACGTGATGAGTTATCCGCTCAAAATTGTTTTCCGCGCAAATGTACAGTTCGTCCGCTAAGGCATTCAATCGCTCGGCTCGCATTCGGATTTGTCGTGAGCTTTCCTCGCCCGTCACGTATAAAACTTTCCGTCCGCCGCGTGCCACGTTAGCACAAACCGCCAAAGTCAAACTCGACTTGCCAACGCCGGGGTCGCCCGCAATCAAAATTATCGAACCTGGAATCAATCCGCCGCCCAATACCCTATCAAGCTCTCCCGAACCCGTCATGAACCGCGGCAACTCTTCCATATCGACTTCGGCAATCCGTCGCGGCGTCTCAAATGTCGTCGTCAACGCGTGGGCATTCTTCGTATCAGCGGTAACAACTTCTTCCTCAACGAGCGTATTCCAATTGCCGCACGCGGGACATTTGCCCAGCCACCTAGCCGACTCCGCGCCGCACTCTTGGCAAACGTACTTAACTTTCTTCTTAGCCAATGAATTCCAACTCCTAATCACTCCGCTAACTTGATGAATGGTGACGTATAATTGAAGTCGACGTACTCGACAGGGTGCGGATTGGTCGCTAGGTCGCGTAGGAAGTCTTCCGTTAAGTGCGCTTTCTCGTCGAGCCGTTCCAATTTGCCAATGCGTATCTGAACCGCCCGCTCCGTCGCCGTGTACATAACGATATAATCCGCTTCGACTATCGCAACCTCGCTTAGCTGATTCAACGTGTCCTCATTGAGCATTTGCAGGAAGTCGAGAATCTTTTTGACAATCTCATCGTCCACGGTGTCGCCAATGTACAAGTCGCGAACGGCGGCTCCAGTTATCATCGGGATTTGCATTGTTTTTATCGTCTTGTAGCTGTCGAGAATCATTCCGTTGTGGTCAAGGTCGAGATAGCCATAGTCGCAAGTGATTGTCGCAAGCGGTCTCCGTTCCTTAATCTTTATCTCCAAGCTGTGCGGTAACTTCCTTCGGACGCTGACTTCCTCAATGCGTAAATCCTTCGACAGGCGGCTTTGCACAACGTCAGTTTCCAATTTGAAGAGCGGCTCGCCCATGTAGATGTTCCCTATGCGCAAGATGTCTTCTTCCGTCAAGTACTTCGCGCCCTCAAGTCGTATCTCGCTTAGCGTGAAGAACGGCACGTAGACAAAGAACCCTAACACCACCGCACTTACGACAAGGAAGATTAAACCCCTGAAGACTCGCCTGAAACGTCGACGCCTCCTTATCACTGTCATAACCTCACCCCGCCGCAAAAATTTTTCACTGATTATAGCCGACCTCGCCTCTTTGTGCAAATGAATCGCCCGCCTTAGCAAACCTTTACAACAAATAAGGCAAACTGTATAATGCGCAAAAAAGAAGGTGTGACTAATGGAATTTCATTCGACAACGATAGTAGCAGTCAAGCGTGATGGCAAGGTTGCAATCGCGGGTGACGGGCAAGTAACCTTCGGCAACTCAACTGTCATGAAGTCGACGGCAAGAAAAGTTCGGCGGCTCTATCACGACAAGATAGTTGCGGGGTTCGCAGGGTCTGTGGCGGACGCGTTCACATTGTTTGAGAAGTTCGAAGAAAAACTTGAGCAAACGCACGGACACTTACAACGGGCAGCAGTCGCCTTGGCTAAGGATTGGCGCACGGATAGAATCTTGCGACGGCTGGAGGCTCTGTTACTGGTGGCGGACAAGGATACAATCTTGCTCCTGTCTGGCAACGGCGAAGTGATTGAGCCTGACGGCGACATTGCGGCAATCGGTTCGGGCGGCTTCTATGCATTGGCGGCGGGGCGAGCTTTAGCGGCACACACGGAGATGACCGCGGCGGAGATTGCTAAAGAGGCTCTGTCTATTGCGGCGGATATTTGCGTTTTCACGAATCAAAATATAATCGTTGAGGAACTTGAGTAGGAGGCAATTTGAATTGACTAAGAAGAAAATTACACAGGAACTCGGCTTGAATGACCAGACGCCCCGCGAGATAGTGGCGGAGCTTGATAAATATATCGTCGGGCAGGACGAGGCAAAAAAATCCGTAGCAATCGCGCTTAGAAATCGTTGGCGCAGTCACAAGTTGCCCGATGAAATGCGCGACGACGTTATCCCGAAAAATATCCTGATGATAGGTTCGACGGGCGTCGGCAAAACGGAAATCGCTCGGCGGCTCGCAAGGCTCGTGCGTGCCCCGTTTATCAAAGTTGAGGCTACGAAGTTTACGGAAGTCGGCTACGTCGGGCGTGATGTCGAATCGATTATCCGCGATTTAGTTCAAACGGCAGTCCGCATGGTTCGCAAGCAACGTACAGAAGAAGTCAAAGAGAAAGCCGCCGTCAACGCGATTGAACGACTGCTTGACGTGTTAGTACCGGAGCCTAAGCGTTCGCAAAATCCGCTGGGAAAACTCTTCGGCAATGCTGACACCGAAACGCCGCCCGCCGAAGTCGATGACGCTAAAAAGCCTGGTCGCGAATTCGTCCGCAAACGTCTTATGGCGGGCAAGCTTGAGGAGCAAGTCATTGAACTTGAGGTCGCTGACCACGCAAAGCCTATGGTCGGCATGTTTAGCGGGTCAAGCCTTGAGGGCATGGGCGACAATCTTCAAGATATGGTCTCAAGTCTCATGCCAAAGCGTATGCGCAAACGCAAAGTCACCGTCGCCAATGCCCGCAAGATTTTGGAGCAGGAAGAGGCGGAGAAACTTATCGACATGGAAGAAGTCGCCGAAACTGCCGTTGAGCTTGCCGAACGTAGCGGAATCGTCTTCCTTGATGAGATTGATAAAGTTGCCGTCAAGGGTTCAAGCTCTGGACCGGACGTGAGCCGCGAGGGTGTGCAACGTGACATCCTGCCAATCGTCGAAGGTTCAACCGTCATGACTAAGTATGGACCCGTAAAGACCGATTACATCTTGTTCATAGCGGCGGGCGCGTTCCATACGGCGAAGCCTTCCGACCTTATCCCCGAATTGCAAGGACGTTTCCCAATCCGCGTTGAGTTGAAGTCACTTCTTAAGGCGGACTTCGAGAAAATCCTTACGGAGCCGCAGAACGCATTGCTTAAGCAGTACAAAGCCTTGCTTCAGACGGAAGGACTTGCGCTTGACTTCAAGGCGGAGGCAATCGAACACATAGCCGAGCTTGCCGAACACGTCAACGAGCAATCCGAGGACATCGGCGCACGCAGACTTCATACCTTGCTTGAGAAGTTGTTAGAGCAAATCTCCTTCGAGGCTCCCGACATGGTAAAGGACGGCAAGACGGAAGTCATAATCGACGCGGCTTACGTCGACGAGAGACTTAAAGACATCGCCAAGAACAAAGACCTTTCGCAGTTCATCTTATAAACAACTCTATCGTCGCTTGAAAACTCAGGCGGCGATTTTTTTAGGAGGCAATCGATATGAAACGTGGAACATGCGGAAAGAATTTAATTTGGACACTTGACGATAGCGGCACGCTAACTATTAGCGACAAAGGTGACATGGAAGATTACGGTTGGATTTTTGGTAAGGCTCCTTGGCGTAAATATGATGAATACCTTAAAAAAGTTGTAATCAAACTTGGCGTAACATCTATTGGCGAAAATGCTTTTTGTAATTGTGAGCACTTGACGGAAATAACAATCCCTGACAGTTTGACGAAGATTAAGCAATATTCTTTTCGAGGTTGTGAGAGGTTAAAAGAAGTAATCATTCCCGATAGTGTCACTTACATTGGTTACTGGGCTTTCTTTGGATGTAAAAGCTTATCGAATGTCACACTCTCTGCAAATATTAAATCAATTGAATGGAATGCTTTTGCTGAATGTAAAAGCTTGACGAACATAACAATTCCCAATGGTGTCAAAAAAATTGACACTCATGCGTTTCTTGAATGCAAAGGCTTAACAAAAATAATAATCCCTAATTCTGTCACGAACATTGGAGATGGAGCTTTTAATCATTGCACAAGTTTAACAGAGATAACAATCCCTGCCTCCGTCACGACCATTGGCGAAAGTGTTTTTAGCTTTTGCGAGAGCTTGAAAAAAATTTATTATCCTTCTGGACGTGGCTTCGCAAAAAATTTGTTGGAGTATAATAACGCCAAGCTTATTCCTTACGACATCACTCCGCCCGCGCAGGTTAAGCCGACGCCTCAATCAGTCATCAAGCCCGCACCTCAAACCGCCGTCGAATCATTGCGGTGGAAGGTCGAAGGTAAAACATTAACTGTCGGCGGAGTAAGCGAGATAAAAAGTTATTCATACGAGGAGACGCCGTGGCGTGACAGACTTAGCGACATTCAAAGGATAATCATCGAAGACGGCGTGAAGAAAATTTCTGCTAATGCCTTCGCGGAGTGCACGCGCCTTGAACAGTTGACGATACCGGCGAGCGTCAAGACGATAGGCGACGGCGCGTTTACGTTCTGTTATTGCGGCGACAGGACGATTAACGGCGGCAGGAATGTTATCTGGAGCTTGGAGGACGGCACGCTTATGATAAAGAAAAATCCCGCCGCGAAGAACGAATCGAACTTCTCGACGGGCTATGAGACGTGGCAGGTTATCGAAGGCAATATCACGGGCGTTAAGATTGAACGCGGCATCGTCCCCGCCAAAAATTTTTTTGATTGGCTCGCTCGTATGGGCGAAGGCGTGGCGGTTGCCTTTTAACTTAAGCTAGACGACGCCGCAACCGAAAAAACTTTAGGAAGGAGAAATAATCATATGGCGACAACTCAACAGAACGTCATCAAAAGGTTCATGCACTCTTTAGACTTAAACGCAATCACTTCGGGCAAGGACGCGTTGAGCCAGGCAATCGCTTATGCTTCGGGCGGCTACCTAACCGACATCACCACGGCGATAAATAAAATGCTAAAGGAGCTTGACACCTACGGCGCAACGAATTTCCTAGCGAACAGGTGCGGGATAAACCTAAGCAACGCAGACACCGGAGCAATCACAGGTTCGGACGCGGGCGGCTTCAAAGCTAAGACGGCGGCAAGTATCGTCCCGGAGAGCGGCAAGCTAAACACGAGCTTTAATGCCAACTCGTTCACGACTAAGGACGGACTGACCATACGTCTTTACAGCGCGGCGACCACAGACGACGAAAAATATATGTGGCGAGCCTTGAAAACGTGGTGGGCGGAGGCGGGCTTGACGCTTATCAAGCAGTCATATGGCTACAGCCTCGCGGACGACGACGCCACGGTTAAATACCTTACGATTCAATTCAAGAAGGATAAGAGTAGCAAATACCTTGCCGCCACGAGCTATCCGCAATACATTAACGGACACTACACGCGGCTTTTAACGATAAACACGGCGCAGTATAAAAACTTCGCAAGCGGCGACGTGAACGGCGAAAGCCCCGGTACCAAAGGTTACTTGGACAGGACGCTTGCTCACGAATTAACGCACGTGGTGATGATGTCTAAGGTGGACAGTTGTAGATCACTGCCGCAATTCATCTTGGAAGGCTTAGCGGAGCTTACACACGGTATCGACGACTTGAGGACGGACGTTATCAAAAGCTTAGCGGACAATCCCACAAAGCTAAAGAGCTCTTTGAGTTTATCGACGGGTTCGGGCAATGCCAATGCTTATGCGGGCGGTTATATCTTCTTGCGTTGGTTCGCTAAGCAAGCCGCCCTGAATTATTCTTCCGTCAATCATTCCTTGACGCTAGACACCGGCAAGCTAATCTTCGGCGACGCTAAGGCTAATTCAATCGTCGGCGACGCGGGAAAGGATTCAATCTTCGGTGCGGCGGGCAATGATACTCTTAAAGGCAACGGCGGCAAAGATATTCTCTGGGGCGATGAAGGCGACGATAAACTTTATGGCGGCTCCAATCATGACACGCTAAACGGCGGAGCGGGCAACGACTCCATAAGCGGCGGCACTGGCAATGACAAGCTCACGGGCGGCAAGGGCGATGATGTCTTCGTCTACACGTCGGGCAATGACATTATCACTGATTACGCGGCTGGCGATAGGATTTATCTTAACACTTCGGATATTTCCAAAAGTACAGTCAGCGGTTCTGATGTTATCTTCACGGTTGGCACGGGCAAGATAAGTATTCAAGGCGCAAAGGGCAAACAGATTAATCTGCTTGACACTTCGGGCAAGGAGTATTCCACAATCGTAGGCGGCACGACCTTAATTGTAAACGACTTGACGATTTCGCCCGTGACTGTCAGTTCATCCGTTAAAATTATTGACGGCTCCGAGCGCACGACGCCTGTTAAAATCACCGGCAATTCATTAGCCAACACGATTCAAGGCGGCTCGTCGAAGGATACGATTTACGGCAAGTCGGGCAATGACTCAATCACGGGCAACGCGGGCAATGATATTCTCTTTGGCGACGCGGGCAAGGACACAATCGGCGGCGGTCCGGGCGATGACTCCATAAGCGGCGGCGCGGGCAACGATAAACTTTGGGGCAACGCGGGCAATGACTCCATAAGCGGCGGCGCAGGCAATGACACGCTTTGGGGCGGCGCGGGCAATGATTCCTTATGGGGCGACGCGGGGGCTGATAAGTTCATCTATGCTAGCGGCAACGATATTATCTTCGGCTTTGATAGTAAAGACACCTTGACGCTTGATGGATTGGACTTCACAACCGCTTACGACAAAAAAAATAAAGCCGCCACTTTAACCTTTGACGACGGCTCCGTAACTCTCAAGGACTTTACAGCCTCGACTTTCCACATTGACAATAGCACGTATAAAATCAGCGGCTCCAAACTCGTCAAGAAGTAAACTTCCTCTGACTGCCTTAGGGCGGTCTTTTTTTATCGGGCTAAGATAATTTCCTCAATACGTGCACTCTCAGCTTCGCGGGTGCTGATAACTCCAGTCTTCTCCATTGCGTCGATAACGATAAGTTGCCTCTGCTTAGCAAGGTGGAAGTCGACATAGGGCGAATAAACGCTGGGCGCATTCGGGAGACCGGCTAGCATGGCGCATTCAGCAATCGACAGCTCGGCAGGTTCCTTAGCGAAGTAGCCTTGCGCCGCGTCGTATATCCCGTAAAAGTTTGAGCCGAAGTAAATCACGTTTAAATAAATCTCAAGTATCTTGTCCTTGTCGAAGTCCTTTTCCATATTCATAGCGAGAACGAGTTCTTCAGCCTTGCGCGTGAAGGTCTGGTCGCTGGTCAGAAAAAGATTCTTGACGGTCTGTTGAGTAATCGTCGACGCGCCCTCTTGAATTTCGCCCGCCTCGACGTTGACGAAGACTGCGCGAGCAATGCCGATGAAGTCAAAGCCCTTGTGCTTGTAGAAGCGGTTATCCTCGACTGCTATGACGGCTTGGCAAAGGGTAGGCGGCAACTTGTCAATCGTGACGTAGTGCGGCAGGTCTCGTATCTTCTCATCGACGGCGGGCTTAATCGAAGTCATGCGGTCGACGCTATCGAGAACGCCGAGTTCCTCCGCTTTAGGGCTCGTTGTGTCGGTGGAAACTTTTTTATTGCTGTTGTACTTGCTTGGGTCAAAGGGTTGCTTGTTCTGTTCGTCGAAGAGCGTTTTTATTTCGGGGGCGTTGCCGCGCTTTATCGGCTTATCCTTAGAAAAAATCTCGTCGGCAATGAAATCAAGTTGGTCGGCGGGGTCGTCGCTCTTTAGGTACAAAGTCACGGCGAACGAGATAAAAAACGTCAGCACCATGGCGATAATAAATTTTATAAGCTTGAATATGATTCGGAAGGAACGCTTCGGTTTATCGTTGCTCAAAAAAAATTACTCCCCTCAAAGTTTCGTTGCGGAGAGTATAGCACAAAAAAATTTTTTTAATAGCCTAAGTCTTTAAGCCAAGAGTCAACGTCTTTTTGAGCGGCAGGGAAATCATTCTGGGCGGTCTTGCCGACAATCGCTAAGCCCGATAAAACTTTAGCGTTCGGGCAAGCGTCGACAATCTCGCGTTCGCTACTGGCTAAGCCGCTACCGCCATGCGTGCAGAACGGAATAATCGTCTTGCCGCTGAAGTCGTTAGCCTCAAGGAACGTCATCATCACTCGTGGCAATGCTCCCCACCAGATTGGAAAACCAAGAAAAATCGTGTCGTATTGTGCAAGGTTGTCGATATTTTTCGCAAGGGCAGGTCGTGCGTTTGATTCGAGTTCCTGTTTGGCAATCTCCGTGCAAGGTTCGTAAGCGTCGGGATAAGGCGTAGCAGGTTTGACCTCAAACATATCCGCGCCAGTCTTCTTTGCGATATATTCGGCGACGATTGCCGTATTGCCTTTGGTGATGTTGCCTAAACCGTATTCTTCGCCGGTTCGTGAAAAATACACGACGAGAAAATTTTTTTCAGCGGAGGAATTCGAAGCGGGAGCTTTCTCGACGGATTTTTTTTCAGGTTCAGCAGTTGTCTTATCTTGAGACTCGCCGCCGCAACCGCTAACCATAAAAATCATTAGCAGGAGCAAAAATATCTTCTTCATGTCGTCACCTCAATCGACGCTAATCAATTCGTATTGCGGATTGCCCATTTTGAGTTCCACCATTGCAGAGAGTTGGCGCAGTCCGTGCCGTGATTCAATTCGCTCGCGTAAATCCTTTGAATCGGGCGCAGTGTAAACCAAATCACAACAGGTTTGGTCAATCGCTAATATGTCCGTCGATGCCAAAATTCCAACGTCAGCCATCGTCGGCTCAGTAGCAGAAGTCCCCGCGCAGTCACAGTCAACACTTAACCGCCGCATGACGTTGATAAAAACAATGCGCTTGCCGAAGTAGTCACAGGTTGCCTTGCCCGAATCAGCCATGCGCTCCATAAACTCTTCCTTAAGCGGCATGTTCACACCGTCAAACCAGTAAGGACCAGGTGGCGGCATCTCATTGCGTTTATAGCCGTGCACTTGAACCTTGCCGACTTGCCCGCTTGCCATGCCGATTGCGATATTCTTCAAGCTACCACCGAAACCGCCCATTGCGTGTCCTTTGAAGTGCGTTAAGACGACGACCGAATCATAATCTATAAGGCTCTTGCCCATTGTGACTTCCTGCAGATGAAAGCCGCCCTTCACAGGCAGATTAACGCCGCCGTCCTTGTCCATGATGTCAACGGGGCAAAAGTCCCAGCCATTTGTCCGCAAAGTTTCAAGATGTCCTTCGGTCGTGTAGCGTGCGCCAGCGTAAAGCGTGTTCGTCTCGATAATGTTGCTGTTGGGAACTTGCGCTTGGAACGCTCTGACCATGTCGCGTGGCAAAATGTTTGGTCCGTGCGGTTCGCCCGTGTGTAGCTTGATTCCGACCTTGCCATAAATCTCGCCGTTAATCATGCCGTAAAGCTTGATAAGGTGCGGCGCGTCGATTTTATCCGTGAAATAAACCTTAGCCGCCGTGCCCGCGTGTTTGGTGCCCGTAACATTCTTGGAGCCGACAACTGGTGCCGCCTTGAGCTTGAGAACTTTTTTGCTCTTAGCCTCGCCGACGCCAAATTGCCCGAACGCCGCGCCAACTGCCACAACCCCCGCCACCTTGAAAAGGTCTCGTCTGCTGATGTCCATGATGATTCCTCCTAAAAAGTTTTTCACGATGATTATAAAGTCTTAAGCTAACTCAATGCAAACACACAATAAAAAATCCCGCTACTTTGACGGGATTAAATTTTTTCTTCAAGCTCATTAAAGCAAGCCGAGCCGTTTAAGGTTGTCTTCGACGAGTTCCGCCGCCTTTGACGGGTTCTGTTGAGCAGTCCTGCCGCGAATCTCAAATCCTTGCAGAATCTTTGCAGTCGGGCAAGTCAAGGAAATGTTTTGGTCAGTGCTCGACAAACCAGAGCCGCCCGACGTGCAGAAAGGAACAATTTTCTTGCCGGTGAAGTCGTTAGCCTCAAGGAAAGTGTAGACAATTTGCGGCGCGTCCCCGTACCAGATGGGATAGCCACAGAAGATTAAATCGTAGCCCGAAACGTCGACGCTACCCACGAATGCTGGACGAGCCTTAGTAGCCTTCTCGCGGCTAGCAATCTTCTTGCACTTCTCGTAGCTGTCGGGGTAAGGCGTCACGGGTTTAATCTCAAAGATGTCCGCGCCGAGCCTCTGAGCGATGATTTCGGCGATGATAGCCGTATTGCCTTTGGTGATGTTGCCTAAGCCGTATTCTTCGCCCGTGCGCGAATAGTAAACGACTAAAATTTTTTCGTTCGTCGCGGCGGTAGTCTCCTTAACCGAGAGCAAAAGCCCCGTCGTCGCCGCTAGCTTTAAAAAGTTTCTGCGCGTGATGTTCATGCTTACGACCTCCCGAAAATTATTTTTGCTTAGCCTCCAACTTTATCTGGACGGCGTTTATCTCTAAGTCTGAAGTAAGAAGCTCTTCGCCGTTCTTAGCCCACGGCGTCCACGCGTCGTCTAACGTGTGAACGCGATAAATTATATCAAAGTTCTTTGCTCCGTCCTCGTCGAGGCGAATCTTTATGCCCGTGATTGATTTGCCCGGCGTACCAACAATCTGCGCGGACGACACTTCCCTAGACCAGCCGCCGCAGTGCACCGAGTAATAAACGTCGTGGAAAGATTCCGTGAAGTCAATCCGTATCCCCTGAATGCCAAGTTGCCCGTCAAGGTCGCCGCTGGGCTGATTC
Source organism: Quinella sp. 1Q5 (assembly GCA_014764605.1). Lineage (GTDB taxonomy): Bacteria > Bacillota > Negativicutes > Selenomonadales > Selenomonadaceae > Quinella. The sequence continues at coordinate 16,398 of JACXWG010000037.1, forward strand.
TCTGATTTCCACGCGGAGGAAGTGTTTTGCCCCGTGTACGTCTGATAGCACAGTAGCGGACGCCCCTTAGTCAAGGTCTGCTCCAACGTAACAATACGATTACAAAGATTCTTCAGCGAGTAAAGCCACAGCTCCGGCTTGTCTTCGTAAGGATAGCGGCGGCACCAAAACTTCAGATACTTATTCAACGCTGCGTCGAAGTATAAAGCGTCGTCGTCCTCTTCGATACGCTCGCCGAAGTAATCCGCCACGAACGCTTTCCAATAACGCGTCGAACCAATCATACATACGCCGAGGGTTTGCTCCGCGTAAAGAAAATTTTTCGACACGTCGACGAGGTAGCAGTTGAAGTCAAACGCCTCATTGATGAACGTTTGGAAGGGCAAGGCGGCATGTGTCCGCGTGAGCATTATGAAATTGGCGGTCGGCTTGCAAAACGTCGCCCAATGCGTCAGCGTGCCCATCGTCGCGGCAATCTCGTCCGCGCCCATGATTAACGAGATTTGCTCTTCAATCGGCAACAGCTCCGGTGAAACGACTTCAAATCCACGAGCCGCAAAGAACTTCTCAAAGTATTCCTCGTTAAAGCAGTGCGAGCCTTTTAGACCTTTGGACTTATTGAACTCCGTCTGCGTCAGATACAATCGCTTGACTTTGCCGGGCTTGACGTGAGACTTTATCGCCTGATACGGGAGCAAAAATTTTTTTGTAAAGTTGCCCAAGCCGTAGCGTAAATGCTCTGGCACGTAATGCGCTTGCTCCGGCACAGTCACTGACCGGCACTGCACGGGTTTTTTGACGTAAATGATTCTGTCCTCGGCAATGCCCATAAGCCGGAAGAAGTCATCGAACCACGCATGATAGCCGCCGTGCGTCGTCGTGATAAATAAAATTTTTTCTCGGCGTTCGGGGTGCTCAATGACATACCAAAGGCGCGTCCAACACTCAAGCATAAAATGCCCGAAGTGCCCGATAAGCGACCCGCCAAAGATTACGTCCTCATCAAGGCGCGTGATGTTCTTCTTGTCGACGGCGTATGACGAACACACGCAAGCAAAACCGCCGCCGCTTAAATCTTCCCGTCGCGAATAGCCCGCCACGAACTTAAAATTTTTGTCGCAGACGCCGCCCGCCCAACTGTCATCAAGCTTGCGGGCAGGCAGGACAATCCCACGCTTAACGACTCGGACGGCGGGGACTCGTTCGGAAAATCTTTTGCGGGATAAAAGCTCCTGCCATGCGCGGCGGTCTTGAACGTAGAGATTCATTTCTTTCCACCGAACTTCCTAAGCTCCAACCAAATCGGCCCCGCAATGAAAATTGATGAGTAACAACCGCTCATGAAACCGACGATTAACGCGAAGGCAAAATCCTTAGTCGTTTCGCCGCCGAAGAAGAACAGCGCAAACGTCGTAAACAGGCAAGTAAAGACCGTGTACAGCGAACGAGTCAGCGTCTGATAGACGGAACGATTGACAATCGCCACGGGGTCGCCGCCGCGCCGGAAATGTAGCTTCAAGTTCTCGCGCACTCGGTCAAAGATAACAATCGTATCGTTGATTGAGTAGCCGACGACCGTTAGCAATGCTGCCACGAACGACGAATCAACTTGCCTTTGCGTAAACGAGAAGAACGCTAGCACAATCAATATATCGTGGACGAGAGCCGCAACCGCCGCGATACCAAACCGCCACTCGAAACGATACGCGACGTAAAGGATAATCAGCACCCACGAAATCACAAGGGCAAGCACGGCATTAAGAATCAGCTCGCCGCCGATGACAGCCCCAACCTTTTCTTCGCGCAGGACTTCATAGCTACCGACCTTATCGCGAATCGCCGCCATGACCTCTTTGCGCTGAACTTCTTCTAAGTCAATCGTGCGAATCATTACGTCAGTTGAGGCGGCAACGTCCGAAGTCTCGCCGCTAAGTTGAATCGTCGCGCCGTCCAAGCCGAACGGCTTTAAGCTCTCGCGGACTTGTGCAATGCCGACGGGCTCAGCAAATTTCAAATCAATAATCGTGCCGCCCGTGAAGTCAATCCCGAAGTTAAAGCCGCGTGTCACCATAGAAATCAAGCCGGGGATAATCACAAGCAATGAAATGATAAACCACATCTTGCCGCGACCAGCAATATCAAAGCTAGGCATTACGACTTCACCTCCTTAGAAGAATCGAACAGTACGAAACCGTCCGCGCCATAAGCCGAGGGACTCTTTACGACGTTTGAATTAACTAAAAGCTTTAGCAGGAATTGCGTTAATGAAACCGCCGTCAACATGCTAAGCAAAACGCCTAGCCCCAACGTTATTGCGAAGCCGCGAATGGTGCCCGTACCGAACATGAACAGGACGCCCGCCGCGATTATCGTTGTGATGTTCGAGTCAAAAATTGTCGTGAAGGCTCGCTTAAATCCCGCGTCCATTGCCAGCCGTATCGACTTGCCCAAGCGGTATTCCTCCTTGAAGTGCTCGAAAATAAGGACGTTAGCATCAACAGCCATACCGATTGATAAAATAATTCCCGCCACGCCTGGTAGCGTCAACGTTGCGTCCAGACCTTTAAGCGTGCCCAGAAGCATTAAGGTATAAGCCATTAAGCTAATATCGGCGATGAAGCCCGGCAGACGATAGAACAGGAGCATAAACACAAGCACCGCCGCGATACCGATTATGAACGCGAACTCTGATTTGTCTTTGGAGTCTTGACCGAGCGAAGGACCAACCGTGCGCGTTTCGATGATGTTGACCTTGACTGGCAGTGCGCCGCTCCTCAAAAGTACTGCAAGATGTTGAGCCTCTTGTAAGTCGCGTTGTCCGGAAATTTCCGCCTTGCCGCCGAGGATTGGTTCACGCACGACAGGATTAGTTAAAATTTCTCCGTCAAGGAGAATAGCGATTTGCCTGCCGACGTTCTCAAGGGTGGCGTCCGCGAATTTCTGTGCGCCCTCGTCGCTGAACTCTAGATTGACGACGCATTGCCCGTTCTGTTGATTCATTGCGGCTTGCGCGTCCTTTAGGTCGGTGCCCGTCAGAAGTGTATTGCCGTCCGCGTCCTTGAACTCAAGCATTGCGGTTTTGCCAATGGTCTCAATCGCCTTGTCGGGGTCTTTAATGCCTGGCAACTCGATGATAACTCGCCGCTCGCCTTCGCGCTGAATAATCGGTTCAGTCAAGCCGAGCTCGTTAATTCTCTTCTCCATGATTGATACGACGCGTTGCATAGCGTCTTCGTCGACTTTAGCAATCTCAGTATCCTCCGCCTGCAAGACGACATGTGTTCCGCCCTGCAGGTCGAGTCCTTGCCTGATTGAATGCGCTAGCGGACGGATAAAGATTACAAACACTGCCACGATTGCCACCAGACATATCAGCAGTTTTATTAAGCTGTTTGTCCTCACAAAAGGTTTCTCCCTTCCAAATTTCGTGTTTGTGTGCTAATATACTACAAGCATAAACAATGCGCAATGAAAAAACTCTCTGGTAGTTGATGATGTTTCTAGGTGTATCTTGAAAGGGAGTGTTCAATCATGAGGCGACAAGCTAAACGACGTGGGCAGGTTGTTGTATTCTACGCTTTGATGATTCCAATATTCCTTTTCGCAGGCGGCGTGGGTCTGGACTTAGGTTGGTACTATCTGAACGTGTCGAGACTTCAGCACGCGGCGGACGCATCGGTTATCGTTGGAGCGCGGGTGTTGGCGATTGATTTTGAGGACTACGTTTACAAATCTCTCGTGGACAAATACCCTGGCGATAAGCCTGACCCCGACAATAGAGACACGACGGCAGGTGACGAAGCGGTAGCGAAATATGCGTTGAAAAATCTTTCATCCGATGCTGTTGCCGTTCATAATGGCGACGTTTACACGATGAAGGACAACTACACAAGAGGCGACCCTACAATCACTATGACGCCTTCTTTGTACAAGGACGTTAATTACAATTACTATTACGTCGTTCATCTCAGTGAGGATATTCATCACTTCTTCCTTGGCTTCCTTGATGATATGAATGCTGGCGTTGTTTCCGTTGCTAAGCTTAAATATGTCCCCTTGCCGCGTCCACAGGGTACAGGTGCAGAAATCGTAGTTCCTGAAGGAACGAATATCCTAGCCGAGATGTACAAGATTGAAGACGTGTCAGTCATAAGAAACTGGGAATGGCAAAAAAATTATGAAAAGAATGCAACTACGAAGGCAGAGTATAAAACCATGACCGGTCAAGACATTTACAGCGGGAAGTGGTCTGGCTTTGAAAATGTATCAGAGAAAGACCCGTTAGATAATGCTACTCATGTTCTATATCTTGAAGGTAAAAAATACCGGGCGGAGACTTTAAATGTTGAACCCGGCAGTATAGACGATACTAATAAGCGGAAGGAAGATGAAGTTGATTCTTTGAACTTAGATTTTAATCCCGATCTTAAGTATAAATTTGGAGAAAATCAGGATTGGGATATAGGCAATACGCTTCCAGCAGGTAAAAAAACGTTACTAAGCATACAGCACGACAGATCCAGCAAGATAAAAAAGTTAAAAGAAAAAGTAAAAGATGAAACAACGGGAGTAGAAACAGAAATAACGAGAGATAGAACATATAGTAGCAACGATGAGGAAACCTTTAAGCTTAGAATACACGCCACGTTCAATTTCGAGACGCCTTATAAAAAGCGTGCTTCAAACAAATACGATACGAAAAAAAATCCCGAAGACGTTTTGTATGTGCGCATCGAGAGCGAGCCGATTAATCCTCTATCATTTAAGCCAAGCCATGACGTTTATAGCACGGTGCGTCAGATAATCATTAACATAAATCAATCGAACATGGACAGCCAATATCGACCGCTGATGTTCTTCTATAGTGGACCCGAAAAGAAGGTAGTGTAAAATGGATTGTGTAAGTAAGAGAGCACACTCCATTTTTTTGATATAGGAGAGAAAAAGAGATGAAAAGAAAGAATCGAGACACACCCGGCAGGAGAATTGCTCAAGCCATTATCGCCCAGTACAAGCCCAAAAGTGTCGCCGAAATGCAAGCGGCTCTAAAAGAAGTCTTCGGACCGATGTTTGAGGCTATGCTTAATGGCGAAATGGAAAGTTATCTTGGCTACGAACCCAATTCGCGCGAGGAAAAAGAGACGAC
>JACXWG010000038.1 GCA_014764605.1 Quinella sp. 1Q5
TCTCGCCGCCTTGGTCGCCAGTCTCGTAACGTCCAAGCCCCGTCGGATTGTTCACGCCGCGTGCCTCCACCGTCATGCCGTCGCCGATATAAATTGCAACGTGGAATTGCGGTCGGCAGAGAATATCGCCGCGTTGAAGATTATCCGCGACCTCCGCCCACGAATACTTAGCCCAGCCGCCGTCAATGCTTAAGTCGTCCCAAATCGTATCGGCGTCGCCCGAATACTGTCTGCCATTATAGCGGCTAAAGTACTTTGGATTGCGGTGCCAGTTGTCGATTATGTTAAAGCCCGCTTGATTGAACGCGTGATAGACCAAAGACGAGCAATCATAATCGGGACCTTCTCGCGAACCGGTATAGGGGTGTGACGGCGTAGCATTCTCCGCGCCCTGTGAATAGCCGTGCGTGTCGTCCTTGGCAATCTCAATCGCCCACTGAACCGCAGATTCAACGCGGGAATCAATCGCTTGCGCGGGCGTCGTCATCAAACTCATAGCAATCACCGCCGCCATTAAAATTTTCTTCATGCATTGACCACCTTATAAAACTTCTTCTTGCCTTTACGAATGATTGCCGGGAAATCGTCGGCTTGCAGGATGTAATCGGGGTCAGAAACTTTTTTATCGTTGAGTGTCAAGCCGTTTTGACTGATGAGCCTGCGCCCTTCCGATTTGGACTCGATGACTTTTGTAGCGGCGAGAACGTCCAGAAGTTTCTTGCCCACGGCGTTGATGACTTCAACAGTAGGCATGTTCTCTGTTGATTGGAACGTAAAAATTTCTGCGGCGGACTTCTGAGCTTGATTAGCGGCGTCTTCCCCGTGAACCAGCTTTGTCACCTCGTAAGCAAGGACTTGTTTAGCTTCGTTAATCAAGGAGCCTTCCAAGGTGCTAAGGCGGTTGACCTCGTCCATTGGCACGAAGGTTAGCAAACTCAAGCAAGTCTTAACGTCAGCATCATCGACATTGCGCCAGTATTGGTAGAAGTCATAAGGCGAAACTTTATCTGCGTCTAGCCAGAGGGCACCGCCAGCAGTCTTGCCCATCTTTGAACCGTCGGACTTGAGCAGTAGTTTGTTTGTTAGACCATAAGCGGCGCGTCCTGTCTTGCGTCGGGTGAGTTCCACGCCCGCGATTATGTTTGACCACTGATCGTCGCCGCCCATTTGCAGGATACAATCATAATCGCCGTTGAGCTTGTAGAAGTCGTAAGCCTGCATGACCATGTAATTGAACTCAAGGAACGTCAAGCCCTTGTCCCAGCGTTGTTTATAACATTCGGCGGCAAGCATACGATTAACCGTGAAATGTGCGCCAACCTCCCGAAGCAAATCGATATAGCCGAGCTTGCGGAGCCAGTCGCCGTTGTTTACCATTAAAGCCTTGCCGTCGCTGAAGTCGATAAAGCGGGCTATCTGTTCTTTGAAACGTTCGCAGTTGTGTTCGATAACGTCATCAGTCATGACTTTGCGCAAGTCACTTCGTCCAGACGGGTCGCCGATTGTACCAGTGCCGCCGCCCACTAAACATATCGGGCGATGTCCGGCGCGTTGCATGTGAGCCATTGCCATTAGCGCGATAAAGTGTCCGGCGTGCAAGCTGTCAGCCGTCGGGTCGAAGCCGATATAGAACGTGACTTTCTGAGAGCCGAGCAATTTCCTAACTTCCGCCTCGTCGGTGCACTGAGCAATAAAGCCGCGTTCGGTTAGCGTGTCGAATACGTTTTCCATTAAGTTTAATTCCTCCTTTTGCGCGATTATAGCAGTTATCGCCGCGAAAGTAAAAGATTTTATCCATGAGGTTAGAGCACAAAAAATCAAGGCAAACGCCGTTTAACGATTTACGTTTAAATGAAATTTTGCCTCTTGAGTCTCAAAATCACTCGTGAAGATAATTTTTAGCCTCGAATGCCTTAAAAATGTTTTTTCAGCGGATATTTTCTATCTCAAGCCGTCGTGTTATAATCTCGGAAAAAATTTAAGGAGGAATGACTATGAATCGACCTGCAAGTTCAAAATTCGTGCCTGGTCTGCCCGCTGACGACGATATTGACACTCAAACTAACTCTTCAACCCCTAATTCCGTTAAAATATATGACGGCGTTGCAAATTGTACGATGAATGACGCCGACACCATTAAAAATGTCAAAATCCGCGCTAAAGACCTCGCCCAAGAGAATCTTATAAAAAAAGTCGCCGATTATGTCGACGGCTTCTTGCGCGATAGGCTTTTAACCTTTCCCGACGATGAAATTTTATCTATCGCCAACGAAATTTATCATATCACCGACGTTAAGTACGATGTCTTCAATTCTGACGATAATTTGATGATTCGCGCTACCGTTCTTGCTCAAATCGACGATAACGACATTATGAATTGCCTCGTTCGCTTTTTTAAGGAAAGAATCGAACTTAAATCGCAAGTTGAAGCTCTCAGCAAGGAAAATGAAGACTTGAAACAACAATTTACCGAAAACAAAGAACTTAAAGACCTTAGGAAACAAAATGAAGCTCTCAGCAAGGAAAATGAAGACCTTAAACGCCAAATCGCAGAATTAAAACCTAAGATAAATAATAATCAGCAAAATACTGATTTAAAAGGCTATTCACCTTTTATGCGTCAAATAATGGACACTCTTACACATAAGCAATAAAAAAATCGGGGCAACCGCCGAATTGACGATTGACCCGATAATTTTTTGTGATTAGTTGTCAAAAATATTTTTCAAAGCCTGAATGTTGACATCGCGATTGAGTTGCGCGAGATATTTGGTTAATTTAATGGATTTGGGGCAAACGGCCTCGCAATTTTGAGAATTACCGCAACTGGTAATGCCGCCCTTCTCCATAAGGACATTAAGGCGTTTAGGGGCGTCAAATTTGCCGAGCGGGTGCAAATTGAACAAATAAGCCTGCACAGTGGGCGATGGACCAATAAAATCGGATTGCGGACCGACATTTGGGCAAGCTTCCAAGCAACAACCGCAAGTCATGCAACGAGAAATCTCATAAGCGGTTCTAGCGGTGTAAGGATTCTGAATTGGGGCTTCGCGGTTCTCCCAAGAGCCATCTAACTCAATCCAACCCTGAATTCGCTTTAAAGCCTCAAACATTCTGCTACGGTCGATTAAAAGGTCGCGAATAACGGGAAAAGTTCGCGCAGGTTGCAATTTGATAGGTTTTTTAAGATTATCGACGAGAGCGCAGCAAGCTTGTTGAGCTTTGCCGTTAATAACCATCATACACGCGCCGCAAACCTTTTCTAAGCAATTACATTCCCAAACGACCGGCGGAACGCGTTTACCGTCGACGGTGACGGGATTTTTTTGAATTTCCATGAGCGCGGCGACGACGTTTAATCCGGGGCGATAATCCACGTCAAATTCTTGCGTGTAAGGCTTCGCGTCCGGTGCGTCTTGCCGCTCTATTACAAATCTGACTTTTTCAGCCATAGCTAACGCTCCTTCATTAAGGTTTCGATATTAAACTGTCAATGTGCTGTTGCTTGGAAACGTCGTTTATAGGCGAATTGGTTCTTCTGTAGGCGTTGAACATATTGCCAATCAAAGCTCGTGGCAAGCTGCCAGTCAAAAGCTCGACTTCGTGGAAAAAGCCGACATCAAGCACACTACTTTGGTTGTATATCCAACCCGAATTCGTCGAAAAGCTGTAGTTTGTTCCACTCACTTTAAATGGTGTCGTCATACCAGTCGGGCTTTTCAAAATGCTTTTGGCTGAAGATTTTATTTCGACAATGGAAAAGTAAGGAATAACATCTTTATTGGGAAAGACAACAACAATATCGCCAATCTGCATTTCAGCAAAATTAACCAAGCTTCTTGCCCATGCGGAATTTTTTCCGGCGTTAAGCATTAAAGTCATAAGCTGCTTGGAATTTCCCGTTTCAACTGCGTTAACGATGTCGGGATTGTAATCGGCACTTTGCATGTTGGAAAAACGATTCCAGCCGACCGTAAGACAATTTCTTTTTCCGAGAAGGCAGTACATTGCCGTTACATCCAAAGCGTAGTTAACTAGTGCCACGCCGTGCCCAAAACGATGCAACCAGTACATCAAGGCTCACTCCTTTTTGGCGACGGCGTAGTTGCGGGCGCGCGGCTTAATCAGCGAGTGGTCGAATTCACGATAACTGACGATTGGTTCTTCGGTTTTGGGGTCGTAGTTAATAATTGTGGTGAACATGAAGTTTTTATCGTCGCGTCCCATGAAAACAAGGTCGCCGTTCTCGTCATGCTTACGTTGCCCGTTTTCGAGGACAATTTTAGCATGTGCCCCGCGTGATTCGTCGCGGCAACGTGCGCCCTTAGTGATTGCCATTGCATAAAGAATCATATTGCGGAGCTGACGAACGAACATAGCCTCCTGATTAGCGACATGTCCTCTATCAGTGATTCCGATGTCGTCCCAACGCTTTAAAAGCTTCTTCAATTCGACAAGGCAAGTATCCAAACCGTTATTATCGCGTTCAATGGCAACATATTTATACATAAGGTCGCCCATTTCGTGATGAAGCTTATGAGCGTTCTCGGAGCCGTTCATCTGCAAAATTTTATCGTATTCGCGCTGAACTTCGACGCGAGCGGCTTCCATTTCCTCATTCGTGAGTTCGGAGCCATTTTTACCGGATTTTGCCCATTTCATAGCCTCTGGACCGGAAACGGTGCCCGAATACGCCGCACTAAGCAAAGAATTCGCGCCGAGACGATTTGCGCCGTGATATTGGTAATCGCACTCGCCGGACGCCATTAAGCCGGGGATATTTGTAAAATGGAACCTGTCAACCCAAATTCCGCCCATAGAGTAATGGACGCTGGGGAAAATCTCCATTGGAACCTTGCGCGGGTCTTGTCCGACGAATTCCGAATACATTTCCAAGATACCGCCGAGCTTGCGAACGAGATAATCGCCGTCAATATGCGACAGGTCGAGATAAACGCGGTTTTCGCCGTTAATGCCCAAGCCCATATGCACACAGACTTTAAAAATCGCACGGCTAGCAACGTCACGCGGAACGAGGTTGCCATAAGCCGGATACATTTCCTCAAGGAAGTACCAAGGCTTGCCGTCCTTGTAAACCCAAACGCGACCGCCTTCACCGCGGCAGGCTTCGGACATCAGACGGTTTTTATCGGAGCCAGGGATAGCCGTCGGGTGAATTTGAATGAATTCGGGGTTAGCAATCTCCGCACCCTGCTGATAGACCGCACTGACTGCCGAGCCGTTGCAAATCGTCGACGCCGTGCACCGTCCGAACACTTGACCAGGACCGCCCGTAGCAAGGATAACCGTATCAGCCCCGAACGCTTTAATTTCCATTGTGTTCATACTTTGGGCGATAATTCCGCGGCAAATGCCTTCCTTGTTCTTGATAATCCTGATGAATTCCCAGAACTCGTATTTGTGAACGGAGCCTTTGACTTCCCAGCGGCGGACTTGTTCATCAAGGGCGTAAAGGATTTGCTGACCGGTCGTGGAGCCGGAGAAGCAAGTACGCTTATTTTTTTGCCCGCCGAAGTTGCGCAAGTCTAAGTTGCCTTCGGGGGTGCGCGTGAACGTGACGCCCATGCGGTCGAGCATTTTAATCAGCTTCGGAGCCGCCTCGACCATGCCTTTGACGGCGAGTTGGTCAGCCAAGAAGTCGCCGCCGTAAACAGTGTCGTCGAAGTGTTCGTAAACGCTATCATGTTCGCCTTTGGAGTCCATGCAGGCATTCATGCCGCCTTGAGCGCAAAGGCTGTGCGAACGCTTAACGGGGCAATAGCTAAACAGCAAGACCTCGCCGCCGAGTTCGCAAACTTTAATCGTAGCAAGCAAACCCGATATGCCGCCGCCCACGATTATAATTTTTTTCTTAGTCATATCTTTCGCCATAGCAAAATCTCCTAAAGATTCTCAGTAAACGAAGTAACTGCCCATGAAGACGAGCGTAATAAAGCACATGCCCGCGCACAGGAGCAAGCTGATAATGCTGATAACTTTTTGAGCACGCGGACCTTTGGTGATGCCCCAAGTCATGCAGAAGGTAGTAATGCCGTTGCAGAAGTGGAAGATAGCCGCGAACATGCCCAGGACGTAAAGCACAACGACAATCGGATTTTGGAAGAAGTTCTGCAAGAGTTCAAAGGAAATCGGGGTGCCCGTGACGCCCTTGACGTAGAAACGCAGATAGCCGACGTGCCAGATAAGGAAGACGACTAAAAACCAAGCTGTCCAACGCTGAAGAGCAAAATTCCAGTTGCGGGCATAGGGATAGTTGCTGGGATTGTTCTTAGCTTGCAGGGCAATGTAAATACCATAAATGCCGTGGAACAGAAGCGGAACTGCGATGCCGCCGATTTCCAATCCCATAAAAATCGGTTTGGGGATGAGTTCCATCATTTCGAGTGCGGTGTTAAGACCTTGCGGACCGAGAATCGCCATTGAGTTAGTAAAGATGTGTTCAAACAGCACCATACCCAAGACGAGCAAGCCGCATAGAGAATGCAGACGCCGCAGATAGAAAGTTGTGTGGATCATTTTGACCTCCTTAGGTTAAAGGGCGCGGGAGTCTCACGAAGAGCTATCCGCGAGGCTCCCTTTGTCCCTAGATTTGACTTATGTCGAAGTGACGATAATCCTTTTGCCCAATCTCGTAAAAGTTGTTGCCTTCGCAGTCGATAACGACGATTGCCGGGAAGTCGACGACCTCAAGAGCTGCTACAGCCTCCGGACCGAGTTCGGGATAAGCAAGCACGGTGTAACTTTTAACGGACTTAGCGATTAATGCCGCCGCCCCGCCGACCGCCGCGAAGTACGTTGCGCCGTTCTTCTTCATAGACTCGACAACTTCTTTGGTGCGTGAACCTTTGCCGACCATGCCTTTAATCCCTTGGTCAAGCATCGTGGGCGTATAAGCGTCCATCCTGCCCGAAGTCGTAGGTCCGCAGGAGCCAATCGGGTCGCCGGGCTTCGCGGGCGTGGGTCCGAGGTAGTAAACGATTTGATTCGTCCAATCAACAGGCAATTTCTCGCCGCGTGCAAGAGCCTCCGTCATGACTTTATGTGCCGCGTCTCTTGCGCTTATAATCGTGCCGGTAATGAGGACGCTGTCGCCCGCTTTGAGCTTGCGGGACATCTCCTCGGTAAAAGGCGTCGTGATTCGGATACTTTCAGCCATTCTGTTAATCTCTCCTTTGCTAAGTTTTAAAGGACGCGGTGAGCGTGCCTCATTGCGTGACAACAAATCGTGACTGCCACGGGCAAGCCTGCAATGTGCGTGGGTGCCCATTCGATATTGACTGCCAAAGCGGAAGTTGTGCCGCCGAGCTGAGGACCAATGCCCGTCGCATTAATCATGTCGAGAAGTTCTTGCTCAAGTTTGGCGTATTCGGGCATGGGGTTGCGTTCGTCGATTGAACGGGTCAAAGCCTTCTTAGAAAGGAGCGCGGCTCTATCCATCGTGCCGCCTATACCGACGCCCACGACCATTGGCGGGCAAGGATTCATGCTTGCGTGCAGGATAATTTCCATGACGGCTTTTTTGACGCCGCGCACACCGTCAGCCGGCACGAGCATTTTAATTCCCGACTTGTTCTCCGAGCCGAAGCCTTTAGGCGCAATCGTGATGCTGAGCTTGTCGCCAGGAACAATCTTGGTGTAGATGACGCCGGGCGTATTGTTCTTGGTGTTTACGCGATTGAACAGCGGCTCGCCAACGACAGACTTGCGCAGATAGCCTTCCGTGTAACCTTTGGCAATGCCCGCGTTGATTGCCTCTTCGAGGTCGCCGCCGACAATGTGCAAATCCTGCCCTACTTCCAGAAAAACAATCGTCATGCCGGTATCTTGACAGTAAGGACGATCCTCCGCCCGTGCAATCTCGGCGTTCTTGATGATTTGGTCGAGTACGATTTGACCGACTGGCGATTGCTCCGTCTCGCGTCCACGCTTCAGGGCACGATAGACATCCTCCGGCAAATAATACGCCGCCTCTTTGCACATCTGCGCGACGTTCTCGGTGATGAGTTTAACGTCTAGCTCTCTCAAAGTAATCCCTCCTAAAAAATCCTACGTTACCTTGCCTTTGCTTATTTGCCGCCCTGAAAAAAATTCCTGCCGCCGCCAATAAATTTTAAACCGTCGATGATTTATGTTACAATGCGGAAAATTTTTTTGGAGTGATTCACATGAACGGGCTAAAGAATTTCTTCGCCACGATGGATAAAATCTTCTCGTCCAGGCAATTCGACGAGCTCGCGCAAATTGTCTTTAAGCTTAGGTTTGCAATTGCCGCGATACTTTTCCTGCTGTGCGTCTTGCTTGAGATTCACGGCTCCTCGATTGGTCTTTATGCTAACTTCCTCTCTCACCCCGAACTTGATATAAATTTGCTCGGCGTCTCAAGACGAATTCGCTCCGACGAGTGGTTAGTCTTTACGCCCTTTGCCTTCTCGCAATACTTTACCGATTTTTCTATGATAAGCGACCTGATACGCGGCACGGCAACTAACATCTTTATCGTTTACGGACAAGCCGTCCATCATCTCGCAATGATTTTCCGTCCCGCGCAACTCGGCTACTTCTTCTTAGACCAAGGCTCCGCTCTGGCGTTCTTTTGGGCGGGCAGGCTAATCGTCCTGTTCATAATGTCCTTTGAGTTCGCAAGAAAAATTCTGGACGCCAAAAAAGCTTCAAGCCTCCTCTACGCCGTGATGATTACGTTCTCGCCGCTGGCGCAGTGGTGGTGGTCAGTCAATTCAATCGCCGAGATTTTGGCGGCAGGGCAAGGGCTTGTCCTCTTCTGGAAACTCTACCTTCAACGGAACGACGCCAAACGATTTCTATTTGCGGCGGGCGTGCTATGGTGTGCGGGAATTTTTATCTTCGGAATTTATCCCGCGTGGCAAGTCTCGTTCGGCTGGGCGTTTCTCTTCTGCTTAATCGCCGTGACTCCTCGTGACGTGCTTGACACTTTGCGCCGCGATAAAATCTTTTGGCTGGTCGGCTTAGCCTTAGTAATTGTCCCTATAGCTCATGCAATCTTAAGTTCAATGGAGGTAGTAAAACTTACGGCGGTGACGTAATATCCTGGCTCTCGCTTTGAACTAGGCGGCAATATCTCTCCGCTTTATCAAATGTTTTACGTAAGCAATGCTTTGCTTCCCTTCTGCGACGTAAGCCAACCAAACGGCGTGAATAATAGCGAAATGGCAACCTTCTTTAGTATGGCTCCGCTCGGTCTGCTGATTTTTTTCTACGCCACGTTCAAACGCAATCGCTTTGATTTGCTGATGACCTTGCTAGTCGTGTTGAGCGGCTTATTTATGCTTTGGGAAACTTTTGGCTTTCCTGCATGGCTCGCGAAGATAACTTTGATGAGCAACGTCACTTTCAATCGCGCAAGGACTGTAACTGACTTCCTGCAAATGCTAATTCTATTCCGCGGGCTTAGTCTGATTGATTTAAATTTATCACGCGGCACAAAGATTTTCTTAACGGTCGCAATATCAATCGGCGGGACACTCGCAACTTGTGACTTCTTGGGCGATTGGATAGGTATAAAAAAATTTCTCGTCATGCTAGGCTTTGCAGGCGTCGCGATTTATCTAATTACGAGTCGGCTGACCAATCTGCGTATCGGGCTTTTGATTGTGATGATGTTGCTAATCGGCGGCACGGTTAATCCTGTTGCTCGCGGCGTCGAATGTGTTTATAAAGTTCCCGTCGGAGAAAAGATTGCCGAGATTGCCCGCGCAGATAAATCGCTTTGGCTTGTCGAAAGTGAGGATATCGCTTTGAATGACTTCCCGATAATGTTTGGTGCGCCGACGATTAACAGCGTGAACATTTATCCCGCCCTCGACCGCTGGCAAAAGCTCGACCCGACTGGCGCGAATCGTTCCGTCTACAATCGCTATGCGCACATTCAGATTACCTTGACTGACGACGCAACGAACTTTCATTTAAACCAAGTCGATTACTTCACGCTGTATTTGAATCCCGCTGACCTGCCGAAGTTAGACGTGCGATATATTTTCTCCCGTAATGGTACGCTTGAAAGATTTTCTACACGCCACGTCAAGATAAAGATGATTTACGGGGAGGCAGGCAGTTACATTTATTCCGTCGCTTATGCAACTTGATATTTGATTCGCCGTGTGCTACGCTTAAAAAAATTTCTAATGGGGTGATTAACTTGGGAGACTTCATCGGCGCGAAAAAAATCTTGGAGAAGAAGCGCGAATACATTATGCCTTGCCTCGGACATTTCTATAGCGACCCGCCGCAATTCATGCGCGGCGAAATGCAATACCTCTTCGACACGAACGGCAAGAAGTATCTCGACTGCTATGCGGGCGTATCCGTCATCAACTGCGGACATTGCAACCCCTTCATAACTAAACGCATGATTGAACAGATTAAAACCCTCCAGCACGTCTGCAACATTTATCTGACGGAGAACTTTGTTAATCTCGCCGAACGCCTTGCACAAGTCACGCCGGGCGACTTGCAAAAGTCTTTCTTCTGTTTGACTGGCACGGAAGCTAACGAAGGCTCACTCCTCTTGGCGTCGATTTATACCAAAAGCTCCGAGTTCATCGCCTTGCAAAGTGGACTTCACGGACGAACTAAGCTAACAATGAGCTTAACGGGTATCGGCATGTGGAGAACTGACCCTCAGCCCGTAGGCGGAATCAACTTTGCCCCGAACCCTTACTGCTACCGTTGCCCGCTCGGTAAAGACCCTGCGACTTGCGACCTTGCCTGCGCTAACAAGATTGAAACGATTATCCAGACTGCGACATCAGGTAAGCCCGCCGCGTTGATTGCTGAACCGATTCAAGGCAATGCGGGTATCGTCGTGCCGCCCAAAGGTTATTTCAAGCGCGTTAAGGAAATCCTCGACAAATACGGCGCGTTGCTTATCGCCGACGAGGTGCAGACGGGCTTTGCTCGGACTGGCAAAATGTTCGCCATTGAAAATTTCGACGTGACACCCGACATCATGAGCGTCGCTAAGGCTTTGGGCAATGGGCAACCGATTAGCGCGTTCATCTCGACGAAAAAGATAGCCGACACTTACACGCGCCCTGGTGCCTCGACTCTCGGCGGAAATCCCGTTTCGTCGACGGCAGGGCTTGCGGTACTCGATTACATTGCTAAAGAAAATCTCATGGACAACGCTAAAGCTCGCGGCTCGCAACTAATCGACGGCTTAAGACTTTTGCAAAAAAAATTCCCGATAATCGGCGACGTTCGCGGCATCGGGCTTATGGTCGGGGCGGAGTTCGTTCACGCGGACAAATCGCCCGCCTTCCGTGAGCTTGATGAACTTTTGGAGGAGCTTAAGAATCGCGGCTTCATCGTCGGCAAGAACGGAGTCGGACGCAACGTCTTAGCATTTCAGCCGCCGCTAGTCATTACGTCTAAGGACATTGACGACGTACTCAACGCGATTGAAATGATTTTGGAGCGCAAGTAACATGGACGAGGACAATAAGCCTAAAGCCTTCACGGAGCAAATCTCAAGCAGTTTCTTCAAAGGGCTACTAATCGTCGTGCCGCCCGCCATAACAATTTTCGTACTCAAATGGCTATTCGAGCTGAC
This sequence comes from Quinella sp. 1Q5, assembly GCA_014764605.1. Lineage (GTDB taxonomy): Bacteria > Bacillota > Negativicutes > Selenomonadales > Selenomonadaceae > Quinella. The sequence goes on from JACXWG010000038.1 coordinate 11,609, forward strand.
GGAAGGTTCAATCGGAAAATATCTGCCCGCGAAAATTCCTGGCGCAGGTCTCGTGCTTGTTCTAGTGGCAATTTGGATGGTCGGCGTGCTTAGCGGCAACTTTCTTTCCAAAAAGATTCTGGAGTTCTTTGACAAGATAATCAGCAAGATTCCAGTCGTGAAGTTCATCTACGGTTCAGTCAAGCAAGTATCCAAAGCCCTCTTCGAGTCAGACTCGGCATTTAAAAGCGTCGTGCTCGTACCCTATCAAAAGTCATACGTGCTGGCGTTTCAAATGCTGACGGTGCCCGCGCCAGTCAAGGAAAAGCTCGGCGATGATTACGTTTGCGTTTACATGCCCTGGAGCATGAACATGACGGCAGGCATGAATTTCTTTGTTAAAAAATCGGACGTGATTCATCTGGACATGTTGCCCCAAGACGCGTTGCAATTCATCATCACGGCTGGAACAATCTCGACGGCGGGGCTTGTCTCGAAGGATTCACTTAGTCTTAAGGATAAAAGCAATGGAGATATTCACGGTTGAAGCGGTCGTGTTGAAAACGGACGATTTCGGCGACGCTAACAGGGTCGTTACGCTTTTTACTAAAGAATTTGGCAAGCTTGAGGCGAATGCTTACGGCTGTCGACGGGCACGCAGTCCGTTGTCGGGTGCGTTGCAGATGTTCAATCACATAACAGCGCAAATCACACGCAGTACGAAAGTCGATACGATTCGCGACGCTGACATTATCAATTTCTATGACGCCCTGACCAATGACTTGGAGCGGCTAGCTTATGCGTCGCTACTGTTTGAGGTCGTCAATCGCATGACCTTTCCGCGTCAACAGGAGCAGGAGACTTTCGACTTGTTGATTAAATCTTTGCCCGTGCTTAGCAAACGTAATCCACGAATTGCCGCGTTAATCGGTGTATGTCAATTCATGGAGATGAGCGGCGAGCAGTTGAACTTTGAACGGTGCGTGCATTGCGGCAAGGAAATTGACGGCGACGCGGCAATTAGTCTGCTTGACGGCGGGGCAGTCTGTATGGATTGCGTTGACGCCGCGCAGGACGTTCGTCCCTATCCCGAAACTTTGCGCAAGACCTTCGAGACGATGCTTGGCTTTGATTGGCACGACGACACACGCCTTAGCTTTAACTCACGACAACTCAAAACGACGGAAACTTTCTTTATCGACTACGTGCAATCAGTCTTAGGTAGCGGCTTGCGTTCTGTGCAATTCATTCGCGAGTTCATCGTTTAATTCAACGGCATAAATAAAATCTTTGCGGCAGTATGCTGGACGTCGACGATAATAAACGTGTTTACTCTCAGCAATTATCGCTATAAAGCCCCATTCTCAAACTCAATCAAGCGATAATTTCCTTAGACATTTGAATGAACATGAGACAAAAAAATAGCCCCTTTCACTTTCGGAGGGGGATATTTTTTGTCTGAGTCTTATTTCTTTGCCCTCCATTTAGAAAAGAAGTTACCTAAGAGCGAGTCTTCTTTCTTGACGAAAGCAGGACGAATTTTAGCGGATAAAGTTTTTTCGTCGAAGTGACGCATTAAGCGACCGCCCTCGGCAACGGAAATGGTTCCTGTTTCCTCACTGACAACGACAATCAAAGCATCGCACTGTTCGGATAAGCCGATTGCCGCCCTGTGACGCGTGCCAAGTTCTGTTGAAAGCCCTGTATTTTCTGTGAGCGGTAAGACACATGCCGCCGATATTAACCTATTGCCGCGAATAATCGCCGCGCCGTCGTGCAGGGGCGTATTCACGATGAAGACGTTCAATAAGAATTCCGATGATATGATTCCGTCGATATGAATGCCCGTAACGCTGATGTCGTTTAACTTCATTTCGCGTTCGATGACCATAAGTGCGCCCGTCTTCGTCTGTGAAAGTTTTCTTGCAGTCTTGACGATTTCTTCAACGACCGAATCAGCCAATTTCTTATCCATAGAGGCTCCGTGACTTAGGAATTGACCTTGCCCAAGATGCTCAAGGGCGCGGCGCAGTTCTGGCTGAAATAAAATCGGCAGGGCAATTAACAGCCAGTTCGAGGCTCGTTGCAAAATCCAAGTCATGACGTGCAGATCGAGCCAGTCGCAAATTATCGTAAGCGACGCGATGACCATTAAGCCCTTGACCAAAGTGATGGCGCGGGTATCTTGAATCATTTGATAGGACTTATAAAGAATCATTGCGACAAGGATTATGTCGAAAATATCGAGCGTTCCTATCGTCGAGACGAGGTCGCGGACTTTTTCTGTGAAACTGAAATCTAATGGCACAGGCATCACTCTCCTTAGTAAAATTTGCCCGCAACAATATACTACAAAAATTTTTCAGATTCAATCTAAACTATACTTTTGCTTAGCGGCTTAATAAAAGTTGCGTTCTTGCGTGAAAATCTTTTGCCGATATAATGGGGCGCGAAAGGTGGTTACAACATGAAGATTGAGATTTGGTCGGATTATGCTTGTCCGTTCTGCTACATAGGCGAGAAGAGATTACAACGCGCCTTGGCTGAGGTTGGCGATAAAAATATCACGGTCGAGTTTAAAAGCTTTGAGCTTGACCCGGCGGCGAGCAATGAGGTTACGTCCTCGACGCCTGAACGTTTCGCAGAGAAATACGGCTTGAGCTTAGCGGCGGCAAAAGAGAGGATTGAACAGATTTCCCGCATGGGCAGAGCGGAAGGAATTGACTTCAAATACTCCACGACCCGTTACACGAATACTTTTGACGCGCTCCGCCTAACGAAGTTTGCGCAGGAGAAAGGGCACGACGAGATTATCACGAAACTTTTTGACGCTTACTTTACGAAAAATCTTGAGCTTAGCAATCATGCCGTTCTAAAAAAAATAGCCGTCGAGTGTGGACTTGACGGCGAGGAAGTCTAAGACGTTTTGAGCGGCAAGCGTTATGCTGAAGCTGTTCGCGCAGATGAATTGCAAGCGGCGCAACTTGGGATTCACGCGGTGCCCTATTTCGTCGTCGGCGGGAAGTATGGCTTATCGGGTGCGCAACCTCCTGACGTTTTGAAACGGGCGATAACCGAGGCTCTCACGGAAGAAAGCTTTAGTGGCATGACGTGTGGCGCGGACGGTTGTCACTTCGGCTGATTTTGTTCCGCGACCCATTGCCGAACGTTTGAGAGCGACTCGACTAATTGTAAGCCGTTCTCCGTCAAAGAGTATTCGACGTGCGGTGGAATTTCGTTAAACTGAGTCCGCCGCACGATATTATTTTCGGCGAGTAGCTTTAAGATTTTCGCAAGCATCAAGTCGGTTATGCCGGGCACTTCACGCTTCAATTGATTGAATCGGATAACTTTTGACTCGTAGATTGTCCAAAGGATTTTTAGTTTCCACTTGCCGCCCAAAATCTCCAGCGCGTATTCGAGCGGGCAATCAGCATATTTTGTTTCCATGACAACTCCAAAGGCAGATGAGATAAATGATTTTGCGGAAAGAAGTTCGCGGAGTCTTCGCGACGAACTCTTACTTTTACATTGACGACGAGACTAAGCACGGATTCTTAATTGACCCAGGCGCACAGGCTGACGAGCTTTTAAAAATCATCAACGAACGCGGCTTAACGATAGAAAAGATTCTGTTGACGCATGGGCACTTTGACCATATCGGCGCAGTCTCTGAATTGCAAGCGCGATTGAACGTTGAAGTTTGTATGCAGAGGAACGGTCGCGACTACGTGGAAAATCCCGTTTGGAATCTGTCGGCTTACTTCGGCTTAGACATGACGCTTGACGCCGTGACTTACCTTGATGACTTCAGCGAGATAACCTTGACTGCCAATAAAAATTTCGGGGTGCAGTTGATACCGTTGCCGGGACACACGACCGACGGCGCGATTTATTACAGTGCAAAAGATTCGGTTGCGTTCGTCGGCGATTCGATTTTCCTAAACAGCTTTGGACGGACGGACTTTCCTGGCGGCGACGCTATGACTTTGTACAAGAGCTTAAAGGCAAGAGTCTTTACGTTGCCCGACGAAACGATTTTGTTATCGGGGCACAGCGAGCCTACGACCGTCGGCAATGAGCGGTTCTTACTTAAATAGGTCAAGCCACTCGCCGTAACCTTCTTCCTGCATTTGTTCGCGGGGAATAAAGCGGAGCGACGCGCTGTTAATGCAGTAGCGAAGCCCGCCTTTTTCTTTTGGTCCGTCGTCGAAGACGTGCCCTAGGTGCGCATTGCTTGCCTTAGCTCGGACTTCTGTCCGCTCCATGCCGAAAGTATAATCCTTGCGTTCAACGAGAGTATTTTTATCAATCGGCTTAGAGAAAGCAGGCCAACCGCACGTTGAATCAAATTTATCAGTCGAGGCAAAGAGCGGTTGCCCGTTTGTCACGTCAACATAGATGCCAGCGCGGAATTCGTCTTTGTATTCGTTTTTAAACGGCGGCTCAGTCTCCGCTTTTTGCGTTACGTCTCGTTGAAGGTCACTAAGGTTATCGAGGACTTCCTTGCTGGGCTTGCCGTAAACTCTGCCGCGTGAAAAGTCTTTGTCGTCGAATTGCTCCGCTGCCTTAGCTTTGGCCTGCTCATTAATGAACGAACGCGAGATATGACAATAGCCGTTCGGGTTCTTAATCAAATATTGCTGGTGCTCCTCTTCGGCGCGATAGAAATTTTTAATCGGCATACACTCGACTACGACTTCATCAATCAAACTCGTCTGCAAATCATTCAAAGACTTTTTAATCGTTGCTTCGTCGGCGGGGTCGCTGTAATAAACTCCCGTGCGATACTGAATGCCCTTATCCTTGCCTTGCTGATTGATAAGCGTCGGGTCAATCGACATGTAGTAAATCTCCAAAATCTTTTTCAACGGGACGACGTCTGGATTATAGATGATGTGCGCCGACTCGGCATGCCCTGAATCGTTGCAGACCTCGCGATAAGTCGGATTGCGCGTCGGTCCATTGGCATAGCCCACCTCCACGCTTTCGACGCCGGGCACGTTCATCATCAAAAATTCCGTGCCCCAAAAGCAGCCGCCCGCCAAGTAAATTTCCGCTAGCCCTTTCGTCTTTTGATTCTGCTGGACGATTTCTTCTGGCAATGACACGTTTGACTTTTGCGACGCTGAAATATTTTTCGGCGTCAACGTCACATACGCCCCGACAGCCAACGCCACCACGCAAGCTAGAATACTCATAACAATTTTCCCCCTAGACATAAAGACCGCCCCCACTTTGAAAAAAATAAAAGCCCTTCCAAACTTTGAAGAGCTACATCATTTAATCTATATTCTCTGCTCCTTATGATTAGCGATAATTGGTGCGATTGGGGCGATTCGAACGCCCGACCTACTGCTTAGGAGGCAGTTGCTCTATCCTGCTGAGCTACAACCGCGTGCCCGCAGTGTATCACGCCTGAAAATAATTTGCAAGGTAAATTTGACGCCTTAAGCGAAGTCATTTACAATCAGAGAAAAACTTTGGAAGGTTGATTCAATGCTGAAGGATTCATTTAAGACGCTTGAGCTTGATAAGATTCTGTCACGGCTAAGAGATTGCGCGACGAGCAATTACGGCAAGGAGTTGGCGTTGAAGTTGGAACCCGCTGACGACTTCGACACGGTTAGGGAAAGACTTTCGCTGACAACGGAGGCTGTAAAGATATTCGTGACGAGTTCGCCGCCGCTAGGAGGCTTCCGCGACGTTCGGGAGACCTTCCAAAAAATTAAGCTGGGCAGTGTCGCCGACGCTGAAGAACTCCTCGACGTGCTCTCGACAATGTACACTATGCAACAGGTTAAAGCCTTTTTCAAGGAGATTGACGCCGACGCCCCGCAACTAAAAGCCCGCGCCACCGAACTTGAGATACTCGGCAACCTTGAACGGCAACTCGACAACGCGATTGACGAACATGGAGCCGTTCGCGATACCGCAAGCGTTGAACTGCAAAAGATTCGTCGTGACCTGCGCGGTGCCCAAAGCCGAATCAAGAACGAAATCTTTAACATCCTCCACGACACCGGCAAGCAGAAGTTCTTCCAAGACGCAATCGTAACCATGCGCGGCGATAGATACGTTCTGCCCGTCAAGCTAGAGTACAAAGCGCACGTCCCCGGCATTGTCCACGACCAATCCGCCACGGGTGCCACAGTCTTTATCGAACCGTTAAGCGTCGTCACTCTCAATAACAGCGTCAAGGAACTCGAAGCCGCCGAACGCCACGAAGTCATGAGGATTCTACGCAACCTAAGCGACGCCGTCCGAAAGAACCTTGACACCTTAACCAACAACATAAAGATTCTTGCCGACGTGGATTTGCTCTTCGCCAAAGCCCGACTTGCCCGCGACCTAAACGCCACCGAACCACAGCTTGAGGACTTCACCGACTTAAAATCTGCGCGGCATCCGTTGATTGACTCGGCAAGCGTCGTTCCGATTGATATTCAGCTTGGCGAAAACTTTTCTATGCTGTTGGTTACTGGACCGAACACGGGAGGCAAAACCGTTTCCATGAAGACATTAGGCTTGCTTGCCCTGATGACGCAGGCGGGCCTGTATATTCCGGCGGCGAGCGGCTCACGTATCAGCGTCTTCACGAATATTTTCGCGGACATAGGCGACGAGCAATCTATCGAACAGAGCCTATCGACCTTCTCAGCGCACATGAAAAAGATTGTGGCTATCTTAGATGACGTGACCCCGACCGACTTAGTTTTACTCGACGAGATAGGAGCCGGCACCGACCCCGAAGAGGGCGCGGCGTTGGCTATGTCAATCCTCGAACGGCTCTTGCAAATCAAAGCGGCGACTATTGCCACGACCCATTATTCAGAGCTAAAGACCTTTGCTTACTCGACGGCGGGCATCGAGAACGCCAGCGTTGAATTCGACGCCGAGACCTTGCGCCCGACTTATCGGCTACTAATCGGCATTCCAGGCGCGAGCAATGCCTTTGCAATCAGTCAACGCTTAGGGCTACCGCAAAGTCTGATTCTGCGTGCTAAGCAACTAATCACCGCCGACCACGCCAGCTTTGAACAAGTCATTTCCGAACTCGAAAGCCAACGCATTATCTTTGAGCAACGCAACGCCGAGATTTTGGAACGTCAACAGCAAGTCATCAAACACGAGCAGAAGATTGCCGAAATGCGCGACGAGATTGCTAAGACTAAGGGCGAGATTATCCGCAAAGCAAAGGACAAGTCCGCCGCCATGATTCGCGAGACTAAGCGCGAGGCTGAAGAGATTATCGCCGCCCTCAAAGAGCAATTCGACGATACGGGCGTTAAACGTCGGCAACAAGTGATTCAACAGGCACGCGATAAGCTCCGCGAGGCGGAAATTGATTCGGCAACGGGAATCATCTCGGATAAGTTCGTTGGCACTCGCATTAACAAAAAGAAACTTATCGTCGGCGACACGGTTTATATCAAACCGCTTGACCAAAAAGGAACGGTGCTTGCCATTGACGACGACGCCTTAAGAGTGCAAGTCGGAGCTATGAGGACGACTGTTAAAATTTCCGCGTGTCGATTCGTCAGCCACAATCAGCAGGAAAATCTTCCGCCGCCGTCAACGAGTTCTAATCGCGGCTCACTTGGATTAATGCAGAAAATGACGACGGTCACACGCACGATTGATATTCGCGGCATGATGGTCGACGAGGCGGAGCAAGTCTGCGGCAAGTTTATCGACGACGCGCAACTTTCCGGACTCAAGCAAGTACTGATTATTCACGGCAAGGGCACGGGCGCATTAAGGAAGGGCGTTCATGACTTCCTGCGCGGAAATAATTCTGTGGCAAGCTATCAGTTCGCCGACCAAGACGAAGGCGGCACGGGCGCGACGCTCGTTACACTTCGATAGGAGGAGATTCATTTTGACTGAAAGAAAAGAGATGACCGCCGCTGAAGTTTTAAAGAAGTACGACACCGAATCAAACACAATGGAATATACCGGAGCAATGGCTAAGGTCATTTCCGCATTGGCGATAAGCTTTTCCGTCTTCCAAATCTATACGGCGAGTTTCGGGCTCCTCGACGCGCACATACAGCGGGCAATTCATCTGGGCTTCGGGCTGTGCTTATCGTTCCTACTCTACCCCGCGAGAAAATCTTGGCGGCGCGATAAACTTCACCCGCTAGACTTAATCCTTGCAATCATGGGCGCGGCGGCTCCGGCTTATATCGTCATTAATTATCGTGAACTTATCTTGCGTGCGGCACTCCCTACGCCAACGGACGTTGCAATCGGCGCATTGGGAATTCTTCTGGTCATAGAGGCGGCGCGGCGTGTCGTCGGAATTCCAATGGTCTGCGTCGTCTTGTTCTTTATCACGTATGCTTTTGCCGGACCGTATATGCCGGGGCTTTTAGCTCATCGCGGCTTGTCGATTGATTACTTTGTTAGCCACGTCTACTTCACGACGGAAGGCATCTTCGGAATTCCGCTCGGTGTCTCGTCGACGTTTATTTTTCTGTTTATCTTGTTCGGCGCGTATCTTGAGGGCACGGGGCTTGGCAAGTTCTTTATCGACGTGGCGAACTCGATAGCTGGTTGGGCGAGCGGCGGCCCTGCTAAGGTCGCTGTCCTGTCAAGCGGCTTAATGGGAACGGTCAGCGGTTCATCGGTCGCTAACGTCGTGGGCACGGGTTCGCTTACGATACCTATGATGAAGAAGCTGGGCTATCATAAAGACTTCGCGGGGGCAGTCGAGGCGGCGGCGTCAACGGGCGGACAACTCATGCCACCAGTTATGGGCGCGGCGGCGTTCCTTATGGCGGAGTTTGTCGGCGTCCCTTACGTCGAAATCGTCAAAGCGGCGGTTATCCCTGCGGCGTTGTACTTTATCGGCGTGTGGCTCGGCGTTCACTTCGAGGCTAAAAGGAATAATTTGCAAGGCTTGCCCCGTTCCGAACTTCCAAAGCTCAGCGAACTTTTAAAGACGCGTGGACATCTTGCAATCCCGCTGATAGTAATCGTCTATCTACTCGTTAGCGGCTATACTCCTATGCGGGCGGCTTTGGTGGCGATAGTCTTATCAATCGTGGTTTCGGGCATAAAAAAATCGACGCGCATGACGCCGATAGCAATCTTGAAAGGTTTGGAGACTGGTGCCCGCAATGTCTTAGGCGTATTGGTCGCGTGTGCGGCGGCAGGAATCATAATCGGCGTTGTGACTAAGACTGGCGTCGGCTTGAAATTGGCTTCGGCTCTTTTGGACTTATCGGGCGGATTAATCTTGCCTAGCATGTTCCTGACGATGATAACCGCGATACTCTTAGGCATGGGCGTCCCGACGACTGCTAACTACGTCATAACCTCGACGATAGCCGCGCCCGCTCTGATTCAAATGGGCGTTCCAGTCTTAGCGGCTCACATGTTCGTTTTCTACTTCGGGATAATCGCGGACGTTACACCGCCGGTCGCGCTTGCGGCTTACGCGGGGTCGGGTATCAGCGGCGGCAACGCATTGCGCACGGGTATCAACGCCTCCAAGCTAGCAATCGCCGCGTTCATTATCCCGTATATGTTCGTTCTCAGCCCCGAACTTTTACTGCTTGACGGTGTGACAGTCGGCTTAGGGTTGTCATTGCTCACGGCGATAGTTGGCATGGTCGCGTTGAGTTCGTCGCTTATCGGATACCTTGCCGCACCGCTTAGGACTTTGGAACGAATCATCTTAGGCGCGGGCGGATTGATGATGATTAAACCAGGTCTCGTAACTGACATTGCGGGCGTCGTTATCTTCGCGGCGATATTGTTCTGGCAACTCAGGCGCAGTAAATAAAGGAAGTGATTATCATGTTCACGGTTGCATTTCTTCTGTTCGTAGTCGTTCCCGTGGTGCTTTTCGCGGCAATCAGTCTCGTGCCGTTCGTGCTCAAGGTCCTTGCTTATTGCTTCGCGGCGGTAGCTTTGTTGCTCAAAGGTATTTTCTATGGT
>JACXWG010000091.1 GCA_014764605.1 Quinella sp. 1Q5
CGTCAATGTTGACAATGGCGAAAGTCACTGGCACGAAAGAATCAATCATGAGCTGGATACACAACGGACGGACAAATATGCGCGAACATCGCTTAATGGGCTTGATGCTTGAGCAATACCCTTGCGCATGGGACTTCCATAAAGATATTTCCGTCGGCGAATTCCTCCATAGATTGGAAGGGCAAAAGCAACTGGGCATGAAGTATCGCAAGAGCTTGGACATCGTGTACGGCGAGGGCTTGGAAGATGATTGCGTCAGCTTTATTTTTCAAAAGTATATGCACGGCGATTTAATTTTTGCGGATACGCCCGCCGAAGTGGTTTACTTGCCGCCCAATGAAATCTCCGCCGCAGAAAACGCTCTTGATATAGAGGTTGAGGCGGAAGATTTTGGAACATACAACTTGTTCCTCGACTACGACGCGGGACGCTACTCCAAAGAAGAGATGCTAAATTTTGCTAAGACCATGAACGACATTTTGATTGCCATGCGCGATACAGATAAAATGGTCTCGGAAATTCTCGGCTGAAATCCTATGAGGTGGGGGACTTTGAACAAGAAAAAATTAGCGGTAATCGGAGCAATAGCTTTAGCGACTTTGACGGGATGAATGGTGCCAGTGCAAGCTTTACCCGATGTCACGAAAAATGCCCAACATGTCAAATTCAATCAGCACCATGGGAACTGGAAAATTGCCGGCAATCTCTACATGCCAAAGAATTATCAGCCGGGCAAGAAGTATCCAGCGATTATCACAGTTCACCCTGGCGGCGGAGTCAAGGAACAGACTTCTGGGCTTTATGCGATGAAGTTGGCGGAAAAAGGATTCATAACGTTGGCATTCGATGCGTCTCATCAAGGCGAGGGCGAGCCGCGTTACATTGAAATTCCGACTGAACGCGTGGAAGACATTCGCAGTGCCGTAGATTACCTGACGACCTTGCCGCAAGTTGATTCGGATAGGATTGGCGTCCTAGGAATTTGCGCGGGCGGTGGCTATTCGGTTAGTGCGTCGCAGACTGAGCACAGGATTAAAGCAGTGGCGACTGTCAGCGGCGTTGATGTCGGAGAAATCTCGCGGCGCGGTTGGTTCGGTACGGCAAACGATGTTGACGCTCAAGTTAAAGCTTTGGAAGCAATCGCGGCGCAAAGGACAGCGGAGGCTAAAGGCGCACCTATAAGATACAACCACATTGTCCCAGAGAAAGACGAAATTACCTCCGACACCCCAAACGATATTGTCGAGGCTACTGATTACTATCGGACGCCACGCGGTCAACATAAAAATTCGCGGAACTTGTCAATGTTCTCTGGCTCGGACAGCGTTTTTGCATTCCACGCCTTCAGCGATATGGATACTCTCTTGACGCAACCGATACTGTTCATTGCCGGCACAAAAGCAAATTCATTTTGGCAGAGCGAACTTGCCTTTGAACATGCGAAGGCGGCGAAGTCCCGCGAGTTATACAAAATCGACAGTGCAACCCACATGGATTTATACGACATTGAGAAATTCGTTAATCAAGCCGTCGATAAACTCAATGACTTTTTCAGCAAGAATCTTTAGAACTTACTTGACATAAAAATTTAAATGGCGTTTCTTGATTGAGACGTCGTTTTTTTGTATAATGCGGGAAATTTTTTTGGAAAGGTTGCTGGGAAATGAAAAGGGAACTAATACACTTGGAAAACATCGCTAAATCGTTTGGCAGTTTGCTCGTGCTCGACGAGATTGACTTGACGATTTACGAAAGCGAATTCATCACGCTACTTGGTCCATCTGGTTGCGGCAAAACGACTATGCTAAGGATAATCGGCGGCTTTGAAAGTCCGGATACGGGGCGGGTAATCTTCGACGGCAAAGACATAACGAAGCTCCCGCCCAATCGCCGACCAATCAATACAGTTTTCCAAAGGTATTCGCTCTTTTCCCACATGAACGTAGAAGAGAATATCGCCTTCGGACCGAAAATCGCGGGCAAGACTGCCGATTACATTCAAGATAAAGTCAAATATGCGCTTAGGCTAGTCAATCTCGAAGGCTACGAAAAAAACGACGTGACTAAGTTAAGCGGTGGACAACAACAGAGAATTGCAATCGCCCGCGCAGTAGTCAACGAACCTAAAGTTCTGCTACTCGACGAACCACTTAGCGCATTGGATTTGAAGCTTAGACGCAACATGCGCCGCGAACTCGTCCGCATTAATAAGGAGACAGGCATAACTTTTATCTTCGTGACGCACGACCAAGAAGAGGCACTATCGATGAGTGACCGAGTTGTTGTCATGAATCAGGGCTATATTCAACAGGTTGGCACGCCAGAGAACGTTTATAACGAGCCGGAGAACGCGTTCGTTGCGGATTTCATTGGCGACAGCAACATAATCGATGGCGTGATGGTTCGCGACAAGGTCGTTAGGATTTTCGGCAGGGAGTATCCTTGCGTCGATAGCGGCTTCCCTGAGGAGTGTCCAGTTGATGTGCAGATTCGCCCCGAAGACATTAAGCTTGCCGCGCCCGCCGAAGGTGCCTTTAATGGCGTGGTAACTCGCGTGGTGTTCTGGGGCATGTCTTACGATATTAACGTTGAAGCGGACGGTTTTGAATGGCTGATTCAGTCGACGACGGGACGCACGGTCGGTGAGGAGGTCAGCCTATACATCGCGCCCGAAAATATTCAAATCATGAGCAAGCCGCAATCCGAAGACGAGGAGGTTGCTCATGATGTTTAATCGTGGCGTGAGAAATATTTTGCTAACTCCGTTCCTAATCTGGGCGGGGCTATTTATCTTTATACCGCTGGTTTGCATTGTATGGTACGGCGTGACGGACTACGACGGAAATTTTTCGCTCGTGAACATGGGATTGATATTGCAGCATGGCTATCTTGACGCCTTGGAACTGTCAATCGCGCTCGCCTTGATAAGTACGGTGATTTGTCTTCTGCTCGCCTATCCGTTGTGCTTAATCCTCACGGAACGTCAGCGCGATAACACGACGATAATTTCTCTGCTGTTTATCCTGCCGCTTTGGATGAATTCGCTCCTGTCCACTATGGCTTGGCAGACAATCCTTGAGGGTAACGGCATAATCAATCAGTTCATGCGACTTTTGAGCCTTCCCGACCTGCAGATGATTAATACGCCCGGCGCAATCGTCGTTGGCATGGTGTACAACTACCTGCCCTATATGGTCTTGCCGCTCTATATCTCGCTTACTAAGATTGACCGCCGAATCATTGAGGCGGCACGCGACCTAGGCGCAAACTATTGGCAGACGTTCACGAAGATAATCTTGCCGCTTACCATACCTGGCGCAATCAGCGGAGTGACGATGGTTTTTATCCCCGCGTTGACGACGTTTGTTATAAGCGCGTTGCTCGGCGGCGGCAAGCTCCTTTTAATCGGCAACATCATTGAGCAGGAGTTTACCTTTCAATATGATTGGCACGTCGGCTGCGCCCTGTCGGTTATCCTTATGGTGTTTATCGTGCTGAATATGCTGTTGACTGCGGCGTTTGAACCAAAGGAGGAGGAGCCATGAAATATCTTAAGCAAGTCTACTTAGCGGCGATATTCTTATTCCTCTACGCGCCGATTGGGGTTCTGATTGCTCAATCCTTCAACGCAAGCCGTTATCGCGGACACTGGACGGGCATAACGCTGAATTGGTACGAAAAACTTTTCAACGACGCCCGCATAGCCGACGCCCTATCGAACACGCTATCAATCGGGATTATGTCTGCGGCTATCGCGACGGTCTTGGGGCTGATAACGTGCGTGGCAATGAAGGAGTTTAACCGCAAGTGGCGGGCGACTTTCCTCAGCATAACAAATATCCCGATACTCAACGCGGACATCGTAACGGGAATATCGCTAATGCTACTGTTCATGGGACTGGGGCTAAAGCTTGGCTACGTGTCGATTTTGCTAGCGCACATCGTCTTTAACGTGCCATATGTCATCTTGTGTATCATGCCTCAACTTATGGCTTTGGATAAAAGTTTCTACGAGGCGGCATTAGATTTGGGCGCGTCGCCGTTCCGAGCATTTATCAGCGTCATCTTGCCCGAACTTAGACCGAGTATCTTTGCGGGCTTCTTATTGGCGTTCACCATGTCCGCCGACGATTTCATAATAACGCACTTCACAAAGGGCGCGGGCGTCGACACGCTGACGACGGAGATTTACGCCGAGTTAAAGATTGGCATTCACCCTGAAATGTACGCGCTCTCGACGCTGGTATTTTTCTTTGTGTTGATATTCGTCATGCTGTTCGCGATTAATCGTCGCAAGCTGAAGAGATATGAGGAGGTATTCTAATGAAAAAATTTCTAATGCTCCTATTGGTGGGCTGTCTTGCGTTGGGTATCGCTGGTTGTGGCGGCGACAAAAAGGAAGAAGTCGTTTACGTCTACAGCTGGGGGGATTACCTTGACCCGGAAACGCTTAGGATTTTCGAGAAGGAAACGGGAATCAAAGTTATCCTTGACGAGTTCGACACCAACGAAAGCATGTATCCCCGCGTGGCGGAAGGTGCCGTTCATTATGACGTGTTATGCCCGTCCGATTACATGATTCAAAAGCTCATAAGCAACGATTTAGTTCAGCCGCTAGACTTTAAAAAGCTCCCCGACGCCAAGAAGTATATCGGCGAAGAGTTCTTCAAGCAGGCTAGCTACTTCGACCCCGGCAACAAATATTCGGTGCCGTATTGCTGGGGGACGGTCGGCATAATCTACGACAAAACGAAAGTAACAGAACCCGTCGACAGCTGGAGCATTCTTTGGAACGAGAAGTACAAGGGGCAAATCCTAATGCAAGACTCCGCACGCGATGCGTTGATGATTCCGCTTAAGCTTATGGGGCAAAGCATGAACGAGACCGATAAAAACATTTTGGCTGAGGCGCAAGATATGCTAAAGAAGCAAAAGCCGTTGGTTCAAGCTTACGTCGTCGACGAGGTTAAAGACAAGCTCATCAATTCTGAAGCGGCAATGGGCGTTGTCTTCTCTGGCGAGGCTATGATTATCCTGCGCGAAAATCCGAATATGGCTTTTGCAATCCCGCGCGAGGGCACGAACCTTTGGATTGATGGCTGGGTCGTCACTAAGAACGCGCAGAACGTCGACAACGCACATAAGTTTATTGACTTCATGTGTCGCCCCGATATCGCCGTCATGAACTTTGATTATCTGGGCTACTCCACCCCGAACACGGGCGTTAAGGATTTGGTGCAGGACGAAGAGATTAAGAATTCGCCGATAGCGTTCCCGTCGCCCGAAACTTACAAAGGGCAGGAAACGTATCAATATCTCGGCAACCAAATGGACGAGTACTATAATAGCTTATGGATGAGCGTTAAGGTTGATTGACGCAACGTGACCTGTAAGAATTTTCCCCCGTCAAATTTGCGGCGGGGGCTTTTTTGTGCTATCATAAAATAAAAAGGAGTTATAGTAAGGCGATTAGAAATGAAACTTCCCCGCGAATTTTATCAGCGCGACGGCTTGACGGTAGCCCGCGAACTTATCGGTAAGAAGCTTGTAACGAACTTGCCCGAAGGCTTGACGGGCGGAATAATCGTAGAGACCGAAGCTTACATGGGAGCGATTGATGCCGCGTCTCATGCTTACAAAGGCAAGACCGAGCGCACGAAGATTTTTTACAGCGCGGGCGGGTTCGTCTATGTTTATCTGATTTACGGAATGCATATATGTACAAACGTCGTCGCTAACATCGAAGGCGTCCCCGAAGCGGTTTTGATTCGGGCCTTAGAACCTGTGGACGGCGTGGAGCTTATGAAGCGTCGCCGAAGGCAAGACAATCTGCGCGGGCTGTGTTCGGGACCAGGCAAGCTTTCAAAGGCTTTGGGCGTGACGAAAAGTTTTTACGGGGCTGACTTATGCGGCGAAGAGATTTTCATCGAGGACGACGAAACCTTACCAGTCACAGCGACAAAGAGAATTAACGTAAATTATGCGGGCGAGGCGGCGAATTACCTTTGGAGGTTCGTCGCTTTGGGCAATGCTTTTATATCAGTTTAAAGGGAGGAGTTCTTCATGGAAGATACAAGAGGTCGTGACACGTTGCAGGAGGTCAAAGCGGCGGTCGAAAACTTTTTTGAGCGGGACAAGGTTAAGCACGAGCCTTTCAACGAACGCGACGTTGCGAGCGCGATTTATTCCGTTGATGCCAAGTTTGGACACGTCACGATATTTTTCCACGCTTACGAAGATAAACTTATCCTGCACTTTATGGTTCCGCTTAACGCAAGCGAGGAGGAGCGTACCAAGGTCGGAGAGTTTATCCTTCGGGCGAATTACGGCTTAAAGGTCGGTGGCTTCGACTTCGACTTCAACGACGGCGAGATTTCTTACAGGATTGCGCTTTATTGCGGTGATAATGAGTTTGCGCCGCCCACGTATGAACAGATTGATTTCGCGGTTATAATCGGGCTGATGATGATTGAGAGGTACGGCGACGCGCTTGTTAAGGTCATGTTCGGTTTGGTTGAGCCAGAGGACGCGATTGCCGCCGTGGAAGCAAACGATTGACAAAAAATATTGCGCGTGATAAACTTCGACAATCTTAAATCAAAGGGGATGTAATGGTTTCGACAGGGATGGACGGGGTTTGATAAGCGAGCATCGGCTCCGCAACCGATTTGACAAGCGGAAACACAAACAATAACTGCGGATACTGAAGAGTACG
>JACXWG010000039.1 GCA_014764605.1 Quinella sp. 1Q5
GCCGCCAGCATTTGCACTAAACTTAACATCGCTTGCGCCTAAATTTGCGCTCTTCAACGTCACTGTCTTTTTAATCGTATCAACTACAATTCCGCTCGTCGTCTTTATTCCGCTCAGCGTGAACAGGTCAGTAGCCGGAACTGCCGATGTGTATTTAACCGTCGTCTTAGCGTTGTCGAGTGCATAGCCGGCTGTGTTGCTCCCCGTCTTGTACGTATTACCGCTGAAACCCGCCGTTGTCGTCGTCGAACCAGATACCCCCTCTAGCCCAAACGTATAGCCGCCAGCATTTGCACTAAACTTAACATCGCTTGCGCCTAAATTTGCGCTCTTCAACGTCACTGTCTTTTTAATCGTATCAACTACAATTCCGCTCGTCGTCTTTATTCCGCTCAGCGTGAACAGGATGTTATTCACACTTGCCGCAGGTGTAAGAATATAATTGTTGTCGTCCCCCAGCGTCCAATAAGCATTAGTGTTAGTCGTTGTGAAATAATTTGCCCCACTGCTTATAATTTCGCTGAATGTTGCAGAACTTGTCGTTGGTGTGCCTACAGTTTCTACGCCCGTAAGTTCAAGCGAATAGCCCTTACCTGTCAATTTGACCTCGGTTGCACCTTCCGCCAAATTATTTTTGTCAACCGCAACTTTTCCGTCATCGCCAATTGTTATACCTTCCGTCGACTTAATGCCGCTAATTGAAATGGATATTCCATCTGGCATTATACAAGTAGCTGTCGTGCCTTCAAGAATCCATTGTAAATTAAAGGTGTCTTCGCCTGAAATATTGATTGATTCCAACGTCGCCGCGCCGACCAAAGTTATCTTACCTTTGTCAACCGTGACGATTATATCCGAGCCGCTAATTTGCGTCGAGTAAGTACCAGTACCGCCGCCGATTTGAAGGGTATCATCCGAGTTAAAGTTGTAGACAATATCGTTGCCGTCGCCGGAGGTATACTCAATCAAAACGTTTGTTGCTTCATTGCCAAGGCTGATTGTGTCGTCGCCAGTGCCACCTTCGATTGAAATGTTGCTACCGATGTTACTTCTGATATAGTCGTTGCCATCACCGCCGCGAATAGTGACGTTATTACCAACGTGATTTCTAAGAGAGTCATTACCTGCTCCGCCTGAAATAAAAACTTCATTTCCCGAATAATTTGCTATCGTGTCGGCTCCGTCGTCACCCGTCATGATTACTTTGTCGTAGCCCCAATTATCGATAAAATCATTACCCGCACCACCCAGAATTGTTGCGCCGTCTTGTTTGTTAGAATATCTGTCGGCATTTTCCGTTAACGTGATGAGTAAGGGATTGACAGGCTCAACGCTTTGAACTTCCTCGCCCGCAATGTTGATAGAGGACAAACTTGCCGCACCGACCAGAGTAATTGCGCTATTGTCGATATTAACAATCACGTCTGAACCGCTAACTTGCGTCGAGTAAGTGCCGGTGCCGTTGCCGATTTGAAGCGTCGACGTTGCATTAAAGCCGATTATGGTATCATTGCCGTCGCCTGTATTATATTGGAACAGAACGTTATTGCCTTCGTTGATAATAGAATCGTCGCCCGCACCACCAGCGATTGTCACTGAATCAGCAGATACTATACTTTCAACTATCCAATTCAAAATCGTGTCATTGCCCGCGCCCGCATTAATTGAGACGAACGAACTTATATTTTCAATGTAATCAGAGCCAGCCCTCGTGTTGATTGTAGCGTTATCTGAAACTTTTACAATTCTATCGTATTCTTTCGTTTCTTCATTCCAACCATACTCCCCAAAATTATAAACTGCATCATCGTCGTCGCCACCCTCTATTGAAACGTTTTTGCCGCCGTTGTAAATTTCATTATTGCCCGCACCGCTGTCGATTGTCGCTCCGTCACCAAAGTTGTCTATGCTGTCGTCACCTGAACCACCGAGGATTGTCGTATTGGTATTTTCCACGCCGCCCTGTGACACAGGATTATCGCCATAGTAATAAATGGAATCGTTGCCGTCGCCGCCGTTGATTAAAACATTTATACCCAAGTTACTTTCAATGCTATCATTGCCAGAGCCGCCGTCCATTGAAACATTAGAGCCGCCACTGCGAATGTAATCATTACCCTCGCCACCATCGATTGTAAATTTATAGTTATAAATATTATAAATGCTGTCATCGCCTGCGCCGCCGTTGATTGAACTTTCATTACCACTATTCCATATGGTGTCATCTCCTGCGCCACCATCGATTGTAGCATATTTGCCGTAATTCCATGCGGTGTCATTACCCGCACCGCTGTCGATTAAAACGTTCGTGCCCTTATTATCGATATAATCGTTTTCATCGCCACTGATAATGCTTGCGTTCGAGCTTAAAGAATCATTCGTAACGCTGTCTGCCCCCGAATCCAAATCGATATAAACATTTGCGGCAGAATTGTTGATTGAATCATCGCCGCCGAGAGCCTGAATCGTCGCGCCTTCGACAGTATTACGGTAAGAGTCATTGCCTTCGGTTAGCGTGATAAGCAGAGGATTGACGGGGTCTGTGGGCTGAATTTCTTCGTTAGAAATATTCACTGCCTCCAAACTTGCCGCGCCGAACAATGTTATTTTGCTTTCACCAACCGTAACAATAATATCATTGCCGCTTTTAGTCGTCGAGTAGGAGCTACCCGAAATGCTAAGTGTTGATGTCTCATTGAAGCCTTGGATTGAATCATTGCCGCCCTCATAGAAAAACAAGACATTTGCGCCAGAGTTGTAAATCGAGTCGTTGCCGAAGCCGGTAACAAGTGTAATGTTATCGTCGTAGTTGAAAATTACTTCGTCGATGCCCGCTGGAATACTATTTGGATTTTCAAAAATTACATTGGAAGAACTCAAATTCGTTACATTCTTGAGAAGAACCGAACCTTCGCCGACCGTAACAATAATGCCATTGTCGCTTTTAGTCGTCGAGTAGGAACTGCCCGAAATGCTAAGTGTTGATGTCTCATTGAAACCTTGGATTGTATCGTTGCCGTCGCCCTCTGCATAATTAAAAACAGCATAATAGCCTTCACTATTAGTAATGGAATCGTTACCCGCGTCGCCTGAGATTGTTACGTAAGAACAGCGGATATTGCGAATGGTGTCGTTCCCTTCGCCGCCTGAGATTGTCCCCTTATTATTAAGGCCGCTGTTCATGTGGTTGCTATTGGAAATGTAATCATTGCCTGCGCCGCCGTCGATTGAAACTTTATCACTTTCGTTGGAAATAGAATCATTACCCGCGCCACCCTCTATGGTTGAATAACGACCAGCATAAGGATTGCTTATGGTGTCATCACCGTCGCCGCCGTTTAATGAAGCGTAATTGCCATAATTATAAATGTAATCTTTTCCGTCACCCGCATCGACTGTTATTGACACGCCGCCCTTATCGGAGTATTGCCAATAATTGGAAATGAAATCGTTACCTGCACCAGCATTGATTGAAACTTTATCTTTGTTGTTGGTGATTGAGTCATTGCCGCCGAGCGCAACTATCGTCGCGCCCTCAAGCGTGCTGTCAATGCTATCCGCTCTTTCTGTTCCGACTTTTGTGTATTCATTCAACGCTTTGCCGTAAATTCTTATACCAGGCAAGGTTGCTGCGCCCTGCAAAGTTATTTTTCCGTCGCCGACCGTGACGATAACATCCGAGCCACTTTTTTGCGTAGAATAAAATAATCCGCCCGAAATGGAAAGCATCGACGTTCCGTTGAAGCCCGCAATTGAATCATTGCCGCCGTTGTAGACGAATAGGACATTTGTTCCGCCGTTATTTCTCAATGTGTCATTGCCGCTACCGCCGTTGACTATGACTTTTGAGCCGTAGTTATCAATAAAATCATTTCCATCACCAGCCGAAATTGAAACGTTCTTGCCTTCATTGCGGATTGAGTCATTGCCACCAAGTGCCTTTATCGTCGCGCCTTCAACCGTATTACTATAATTATCTACGCCCTCATTGAGGGTGATAATTTTACTTGGGTCGAAGGAACGAATTCCATTTATGTTGACGACAGGCAAAGCCGCCGCACCGACCAATGTTATATCGCCGATACCACCACCGACATTGACAATTACATCGTTGTTGACAATTTCTGTGGAATATGAACCCATGCCGTCAGAGATTGAAAGTGTGGATGTCTCGTTGAAGCCGATGATTGAATCCTTATCGTCGCCTGAAAAATATTTAAAAACAACATTATCGGCATAGTTGAAAATAGTATCATCACCATAGCCGGCTTCCAGTACTGAGTCGTTTAAATAGTTGTACCATTGGTTGTTGAGAACTCCACTGCCGTAAAGGTAATCCCTCATACCTTTAATCCCCATTGCCGTACCTTTCAAATTTTTGAAAGTTACCTTCCCGTTAACATATGTCAAGAAATTATCTTTTCCGTCCGATTTCAGAGTAGCAAATCTGCCGCCAAAAATAAGGATCGAATTTTTGTCAAAACCATAAATTGTATCGTAATCGTCCCGACCGCTTCCGTCGCAAATGAATATGACATCTCGACCGCTATTATAAAAGAGGTCATTGCCTTTACCGCCTGTTATTGAAACCGCATTGCCATAATTGACGATGGTATCGTTGCCGTCGCCCGCGTTGATTTTGACATAACTCCCGGAATTGACGATGCTGTCCGCATCGTCGCCCGCGTTGATTGTCACATAATCCCCGGAATCATAATACCCAGACTTTTGGTTTAAAATGTCTGCCATAAAGAATTCCTCCTCTTTTTACCAACCACAGTAAATATCCTTTAAATGCCCCAAATTATTATAAAACTTTCTGTCCGCCGAATTGTCGCCTGTCATGCGACAAATTTTTCATCGCAAATTTCTCGCAAAAATTGGTAACTTACTGAAATCCAGAAATTCTTTTTCATCCACCTCCAACACTGCCGACAACTCCAACAATTTATCAAGGGATAAACACTTACAACCTCTTTCCACTTGCGACAAATAGTTACTGCTAATGTTAAGTAGCTCCGCCAGTTCTACTTGCGTCATGTGACGAGCTCGACGATAATACCCAATATTCAGCCCGATTAATATTTTCTTTTCTTCCAATAGAACTGGCGCCACTACATTCACTCCTTTTTATATGATATTATCTCATATTCTCATCTTTCATGCTTTGACGTACACGGGGAAATTATCACTCTCAGTATCAACTTATATTTTCTTTTAAAATTTTAACCGCTGACGAAAAAAATATGTCGCAAGCGATGCGACATTTCAGCTTGTAAACAAAGCTCGTTTCGGAATAGCTTGAGACTGGCTTTTTGAATACTTTGCCCAAACATGACTGTCGACTAATAACCTTTCCAATTTGTTCTTGTGTACTTCAACATTTGATTCTGCGGACAAAGATAACAGTCGAAATATCATCGTAAAAATATCCAGATTTTCTAAAAAAGCCGTCATTAGTCATGGGACGAGTGTAGGGTACTGCAGGGATTTTTCCACTCTTAAATATTTCACGAACGCCCCCCAGTTGTCTTGTAACCGGCATCGACCGCCATAAAGCACAACGTTCATGCTAGCCTTTTACGAATAATCCGCAAGTCCGAATCTGTCGTGCTTTCTTCCCTCGTCACCTCTTCAGGCTCGGCAGGGACAATTTTATCTGAATTGGATAATTTTTGAGCTTGAGACGGGCGGTGATTTGTTCGGGCGACCACTGACAGCCGTGAAATAACTTTCTGACTAACGTGAACAACTCCGGCTTTCCTAATAACTTGTGCGGACGACATTTGAGCGATTTGGCAAAGACTTAATCCTTGCACCAGATAAATCAGTAGCAATTCGCGCTCCGTTATGCTAAGATGTTTGTAACTCATGGTGCTCCCTGCTTTCTGCTTTGAGTTATAAACATTTTAGCAGGAAACTATGAGCTTTTCTATCTGTTGCACTTACATTGTACATTCAAGCGCAAGAAAAAAGATGGCCCCGAACCTTCCTTTGAAGAAAAATGGAAACGCGAATCTTCAAAAAATCGTAAGTGGTGCAACCATCAATACGTTACCGAACTTCGCTCTGACTTTGCTCAAATTCAAAATGAAGTATTGACGCGAAATGGCTATTCGATTCGTGTTAACCATAGAACTCTCAAGGCACAGAAAGAAGATGCGGAACAAAACGGTGATTCTTCCCTTGCTCGGCTTTTTAGTCGTGTCCCGGAAAAATATATCGGTGTCATTTCTTGTAGAGGATTGCGTGAACGCCATTTTGATTTAGTAATGAAGCTTGACTCTTTAACAAAGGAAGCCGACGAATTGGAAATTAAAGATGATATTCAATTTGTCTCTTCTCGCCTCAAAGCTTTAATCGATTCTCAAAGCGTGAAAACGACCAGTGCTGTCGAGCAAAAAGGTTTTAATGATAGATAGTGGAGCAACCTTTTGCTTGGTTTAATCACTCTCGCCGACTTAGCAAAAATTACGAACTAACTGTTTCTTCAGCACAGACCTTGATTAAAATTTCTCATATGCACACTTTGCTTAATCATTTATGAACACCTGTTAGTTTGGTGTCGCCTATGGTGTATGTTTTGCTGTTGATTTTAACGGAATCGCCCGCGCTGACATTCTCGAAAATTACGGAGCCACCGCCCGAAATAGTAAGTGTGAGGACGCCGCCACTAAATTTTGATTTGCTGAACGTGTCAGCCGAGCCATCTGCCTTCAAAATCTTTAAAATGTCGCCGCTTGCGTAGTCGAAGATAGTATCCGTGCCTTCGCCGGGCTTATAAATGAACGTGTCCTTTCCGTCGCCGCCATAGAGCGTATCATCACCTGCGCCGCCCCACAGCGAATCATTGCCCGCGTAACCGTTAAGAAAATCATTATCCGCGTCGCCGTAGAGTTTATCCTTGCCTGAGCTACCGTAGATAGTATCATCTCCATCGCCGCCCTTGAGTGTCACTCTATCGGCGTCTTTTTTATTACTGTCAATGTAATCATCGCCTGCACCGCCGCTTATCGAGACTTTTGCGCCGTCGTTGCGAATGACATCGTTTCCGTCGCCGCCGCTGATTGTCGAATTTGAAGCTAAAGAATCATTCGTTTCGTAATTCCATGAATTGTAGTTGTGAATGGTATCATCGCCTGCTCCACCAATGATTTTGACTTTTTCGCCCTCGTTGTTAATGAAATCGTTGCCAGAGCCGCCGTTTATTGTAACTTTGTTACCGTCGTTGATAATAAAATCATTTCCTGCGCCGCTATTTACTGAAACGTTGTTGCCCGCGTTGTCTATGGTATCATCGCCTGCATAACTAAGGATTGTCACTTTATCGCCAGCATTTTTAAGTAATTCTCTGCTTGCTGTACCGCTGACTTTAACTTTGTCCTCCGCATTATAAAAATTGTCAATCATCTTAAGCGAAAAGTTCAACGCTTTGCCTTTAGAGTTGACGATTTTAAATTTACGAAGATTATTCGCGCCATTTACTCTGATTGTATTCTCTCCGACGCTTACAAAGTAATCCTCGCCGTTCGTAGCGATAACAGAATTAAAATTTCCCGAAGAAATCTGCAGAGTACTCGTATTGTTGAAGCCGTTGATAGTGTCATTTCCGCCGCTGTACTTAAAAAGAACGTTTGAGCCGTAGTTTTCAATGTAATCATTGCCAGAACCCGCATTTATCGTGACGAATGAGCCATTATAGTTTTTTATTGCGTCATCGCCCGCGCCGCCGCTTATCGAGACGTTTTTACCATCAAGATTTTCAATATAATCGTTTCCTGCGCCGCTTATTAATGTGCTGTTAGAGGAATGGCTCCAAATTATGTCATTACCTACTCCGGAATCAATTTTAATAGCTGTATGAGCGTTTGCATTGTCTATAAAATCATTTCCGTCGCCAGTTTTGATTGTAACGTTGTCGGCTCCGTTCCAAATTTCATCATTACCGGCTCCAGCATTGATTGTGACAAATTGCCCGCTGTTATTGTAAATTAAATCGTTTCCCTTGCCAGTCGAAATTGAGGAGTTGTTTCCTTCGTTGTTTACCCAATTATTTCCGTTGCCAGCGTTAATTACTGCGTTATCGGGCGTGATTCGTTCGATTAAGTTGCCGTTGTCGTCGAATTCGTCGCGATTAAGGTTGTTTATAATGTCATCGCCGCTATTCGTGCTTATCGTGACTCTTTGGCGACGATTTTCGACGTAATCATTGCCACTCGTGCCTGTAATCTTAATTTTATCTCTATCATAGTTGTAAATAATGTTATACGGTTTGACTTCAGCCTTTGAACCGACAATATTAAATCGACCTGACCAATAATTATTAAGCGTGATAGTTCCTTGCCCCTCGACATTGATTATAACTTCGCCTGTGTATTTGCCGTCAGCGTCTTGAACCCTTAAAACCGACCAATTTTGCCCTTCAATGACAATATAGTCCGTTTGGTAGTCAAATTCATTTATCGTATCGTTTCCGCCGCCGTAAATGTAAATTGTATTGCGTTGCCAATGATTTTCTATGAGATTTTCACCAGTTCCAGCGTTTATGCTTGCATTTAAGCTATTTACAACATCGATGGTATCATTTCCAGTGCCAGCATTGATTGAGATATTCGAGCCGTCCCAGTTGGAAATGTAATCGTTGCCTGCACCAGTGTTTATTGTCACATTGTCTGAACTGAAATTTTCTGTGCCCGTCCAACCACTTCCGTTAAAAATACTATCATTTCCCGCGCCTGTATGAACTAAAACATTCGTATTGAAGGTAGAGATATGGTTATCGCCAGAACTGTCATAGATTTTTGCATTTGCACCGTCGTTATAGATAGAATCGTTGCCTTTGCCGCCTTCGATTGATATATTCGCGCTCCAGTTGCGAATGCTGTCGTTTCCTTCGCCCGCATTGATTGAAACGTTCGATGCAAGCGTAGTTAAATAACCGTCGCCATTTTGAATGTAATCGTTGCCACCGAGTGCGCTGATTGTGACTTTCGAGCCGTAATTGGTGATAGAATCCGCCGAGGATGTGCCTTTTACAAGTTTTCCGTCATCGTAGTTAGTTTTTACTGCCATAAAATCATCTCCTAACTAAAAAATCGACATCGACAATAAATTTTTGCCTTGCATACCTCCTTTGAGCTTAAAAACCAAGTTGAACGGAACTTTCATGTTTATTATCGTTACATATTACCCATTGTCAAGCTTTATATAAAATTTTTTGTTTGAAACTGATTTTGAAGCTCTGAAAGTGATTTGGAGCCTTGAAAATGCTTTTGGAGATGATTTTAAGGCTTGAAAATGATTTTAGAGCTTTGAAAATGATTTTGAAGCTTTGAAAACTATTTTGGAGCGTTGAAACGAGTTTTGAAGGCGATTTGGAAGCTCAAATTACGAAATCCACCCACATGGATTTTGTATCGCGCCATTATGCGGATTTTTCGGCATGTACGAAAATCAGGGGTGATTTGGAGGTTCATTTTACAAAATCCGCTGTACCGGATTTTTGCATTTTGGGCAAAAAAAAAATCCCGACCGTAGCCGAGATTGAAAAGTTTTGTTACGCGTACTTCATGACGACGCCGCGAATCATATCCGAAACGCGCTTTGTATGGTCGAGTGCCTCTTCCACGTCCTCTAAGATGTCCTTCCACTTAATCAAATGGATAACGGCGCGGCTGGCTCCGTGTTCTTTGGCAGCCTCCGCCGCCTCGTCGAATAAAATCCCAATGTCCGCCCGATAAATCAAATCGCCGCGGCTCTCATTCTCCGAAACTTTATGCACGGCGTCGAGTATCTCTTTCTGGTTCTTCTTAACGTCGCTTAGGAGTTTGAACGCCTTAACCAATTCATCGGTGCTTTCTAGTAAAAGTTTCGTTAAGGCGTGACTGCGTTTGGTCGAATGCCCCGCGTGATACATGATGATTCTTTGCAACGCGCCCTGCAACATGTCCACGCCCTTATCAAGCTCGTTTGCTATCGCGTAGATGTCCTCGCGGTCTATCGGCGTTATGAAGCTCAGGTTCAGTTTGTTAATTATTTTCTCGTTGACTTCGTCCGCCGCCGACTCAAGCCCCAATATGTCTTCGATTCGTTCCAATGCTTGATTTGGGTCTTTAATCACCTCGTCGAGTAGCTCCGCGCCCAAATGGAAGAACTTCGCGTTCTCCAAAAATAAATCGAAAAACTCCGTGTCCTTCTTTGCAAAGTTGAATACGCTCAATCCCATCTCCTCCTTAATTAAACCACGTCATAACCTCTTGCGCCGCACCTCTCAAGCAAAATAATATCGTTCTGTCGCCTGGCTCAAGGACTGTGTGACCGTTTGGTATCGCCGCCCGATTTTTTCGCACGTAAGCGCACACCAAGCACGACTTAGGCAACCTAACGTCCATTAATTTTTTCCCAGCGACCTTCGCGCCCTTCTGAACGATAACTTCGACTGCTTCGGCTCGTGCGCCTTCCAACATTGAGACGCTAACCACTCCGCCACGCCTAACGAACGCTAAGACCTCACTAGCCGACAAGAGCCGCGCCGATATTACTACGTCAATTCCGACTTTCTCTATCAAGTCCGCGTATTCCGTCCGATAAACCCTGACGACGGTTTTTTTTGCGCCGAGGTGCTTAGCAAGCAACGCCATCATCAGATTTAACTTATCGTCCTCCGTCAAGCAAACAACTACATCAGCCGAGGCAATGCCTTCCTGCGCTAGCAAGTCAACGTTCGTGCCGTCGCCGTAAATCGCTATGCTGTCGCCGCTCAAAAGCTGTGCAATGTCTTCGCAACGCTCGCGATCTTTCTCTATGACTTTGACATTGACGTTGGCTTTTTCCAACATTACGGCTAAAGTCCGCGCAATTCGCCCCGCACCGATTATCATCACTCTTTCGAGCTTTCTTGAGTTGCGTTGAACGAAATTGGAGCTGAATTTCTCTATCGCGTCAGGAAATCCGATAAAATATGCGTTGTCGTCCACTTGTAAGGCGTCATCGCCGTGCGGGATTATCATTTCGTGGTCGCGGAAGATTAATCCAGCCAAAACGCCTTCAGGCAGTCGCAATTTCTTAAACGGTATGTCGATATACTTGCTGTCCTTGTGTATTTTGACCTCAAACAGGCGAATTTTCCCGCCCGCGAACTCGTCCACGTCCAATGCCGCCGGAGTCATCAAAATTCGATAAATTTCGTGCGCGGCAATCATTTCAGGGTTTAGCATCAAATCTATATCGAAATTCTTCTTGAGATAGTCTTTTGCCTCGCTAAGGAACTGCATATCGCGGATTCGGGCTATCGTATGTTTAATACCGTGCTTTTTGGCGAGAATGCAAGCGACCATGTTGACTTCATCAATCGCCGTGACGGCAATAAACACGTCCGCGCCGTTTACGTCGGGGTCGTCCATTGTTATCGGGCTTGCGCCGTTGGCTGTTATCGTCAGCACGTCCAAATTGTTCTTAACGGCAGTCAGTTGGCTCTCCTCGTGGTCGATGACCGTAACTGACATGCCCTCGTTGCTTAGAAGCTCCGCGATTGTGTAGCCGAGCTTGCCCGCCCCGACAATTACCACACGCATTTAATCACCCCTTACACACGCCGCAACGCTTGCAACCGTCAAAGCATTTCGGCGTTGATTTTAATTCTTTCGCCCGATTGAACTCGTCGCGCAGATATTTTTTGTCAAAGCCTTGGTCAAGGAAATCCCACGGCAAAGGCTCGTCCAAATCTCGCCCCCGCAAGTAGAAATCCTCATCGAGCCCCGCCGCCTTGAAATTCTTCCTGAAATCCTGCGCCGTCTCCGATTGCAAGACGACTTCCGAAAATTTTTTATCGCCGCGTGAAAGTATTGCCTGAACCTGAGCCGACCTTATCGACTCCGAAATCATTTCCACGCCGTGCATTGATTTTAACCTGCTATGCAAAATTTTAAAAGCCGCGTCCAGATATTTTTTCCCGGCGAACGGCGACCATTGAAACGGCGTAAAAGGTTTGGGCACGAACGGATTAACACTCAACGTCAGTCGCCCGCCGCAAAACTTTTTTACCCGCGTCGTCAGCTCTGCGATTGCTTCCACGTCGTCAAGCTCCTCGAACGGCAAGCCGACCATAAAATACAGCCGAAAACTTTTTATGCCCGCCGCCAATCCCAGTTCAATCGCCGTAAAGATATTTTCTTCGGTAATGCCCTTGTTGACAACGCGACGCATCTTCTCCGAACCGACTTCGGGCGCGATTGTCAAAGTCTGCAGTCCACTCGCCGCCAATGATTGAACAAGCTCCCGCGTCACCGAATCCGCACGGAAGGACGCAACCGATATTTGCAAGCCTTCGCCGAGAATAAAGCGGCACAACTCATCAATCTGCGGATAATCGGAAATCGCCGCGCCCATTAAGCCGACCTTCTTGCAGAATTGTTTAGCGTTGAGGATTTGAGCCTTGAGCACGTCAAGCGAACGGTTTCTAGGACGCCTGAAGCAGTATCCCGCCATGCAAAAGCGACAATGTCGCCCGCAACCGCGAGCCGTCTCCACCAGATACATATTGAATTCGGCGTCGTCAGTCAAAATCGTCGAGTGCGCGGGGTAAGCGTCCAAATCCTCAACCCATTGCCGCGAAACTTTCTTAGGGAAGCTCGGCACGTAGACGCCCGCCACGTTTGAAAGCCTTTCCAACCGTTGACGACGTGGCAGACCTTCCGTAGAAATGATTTCATCTAAAAACGGCGGCAAGATGATTTCGCCCTCGCCAATGATGAACGCGTCGAAAATTTCGCTAAGCGGCTCTGGATTGAACGTCGCGCAAGGGCCACCGGCAATGATTATCGGGTCAAAGTCCGTTCGTTCAGCGGCGCGAGGATTTATCTTGCCGAGTTTGAGCATTCGCACGACGTTAAAGTAATCTGGCTCGAAACTTACTGCGAACCCGACGATTTGAAATTTATTGAGCGACGCAAACGTCTCTTGACTTAGGAACTTATTACTTTCGGGCAAAAAAAATCTCTCGCAAGAAATTTCCTTGTGAGCGTTGAGAAGTTGATAAATTATATGAATGCCGAGGTTGCTCATGCCGACGCGATAGAGATTCGGATAAGCCAACGCGAATTTCAAGCGTCCGCCCGACCTCGTGCATAAAATTTTTTCTTTGGCAAGCCTTGCCCGCAAATCGTCTTCATAAGTCCGCGCCATTGAACTTCCTCCAAAAAATTTCTTCTTAAATCAAAAAAGCCCGATGGTCGGTCGGAACTTTTTTGTTTGGGTTTGCCGTGTTTATCACCGTATATAATATATCACAACACAATTAGTTCTTCAATAAATGGCTTGAAAAAATTTTTAGGCTCTTGTAAAATGACGGCGTTGTCAATCCCTATACCGGCAACGGAAGGAGGGGTTGCACGTGTTTATCACCTTCATCGTGTCGGTCGTAGCGAGTGTGGTTGGTCACTACATTTGCAAGTGGCTGGATCGGCATTAACTGTTGACAACACAGCCCGTGGTTAGCGTTAATCTACAAAACGCGCAAAGCTCCGCTCTTAGCGGAGTTTTTTTGTCGAGTCGGATTAAATGCGTGGGAACGGCGAGGCTTTGGGCAAAGTAAGGAGCGTGCCTAAATGTTCGTCGGTACCTTCTGACTTGAAAGAAAAATTCCCTGCGCCAGGCGTGAAAGTCATCTCCCCAAAGTAGACGCGCCCGCCAATTTCGTAGAAGTCAACGCGAACAAAGGCAAATCCTTCCGCGAGTTTGGCGGCAAGTGTCTTCATCAGCTCAAAGTTCTTCGGCTTAGGAATCTGTTCGGGGTGTTCGCTATTCGGTCGATTATTTTGTTCAAAGTTCATGTGTTGCCAATTCATATCAAAGTAATCCAATCGAGCCGATTGCGTGCGTCCCGTTATGACCTTACAATAAGTCGGCTTGCCACCAAAACACCAGAATTTATAATCGGTAAGGTTGGGGGCGTCGCCGTCTTGCATGAACTTTTCGGCGATAATCTTCCGGTTAATGCGCGTGTAGTGAAGCTCAAAATTATTCCAACAAAAACTAAAATCCTGAGCCAGCCAAGCATTGATTCGTTCGCGGGCACGTTGCTTATCAAAGGAGTACTTATCGCGAACAACGACATTCATGCCAGAGCCGTGATTACACTTCAAAACAAATTGGTCGGGCAGTACACTAAAGTCTATGTCGTCGAAGTTATCCCACACGCCCAAAAACGGAATCAGATACTGCGCACCGATTTTTTCCGTGACCCAACTGCGCACGAGGAATTTATCAGCAAGGCGGCTCTTAAGCGTTGTGGCGTCATAAAGCTTTATCCACTGCATTTTCTCGGTAAAAGTCTTTAAGTTGTTGAAATCGAGCGGGCGATTATGCTTCTTTTGAAAGTCTTGAGCCAAGATAGCAGGATAAAGCTTTGGGTCTGTATTCCTGTATGTCCTGACTCGTTTGAGCCGCGAGAGTGCGTCCTTGAAAAACTTTTCGTCGGCTTCGTTCTGGATATGAAATTCCAAGCCATTAACATAAGCAATCCGCGTGTTGTCCGAACTTTTAAACTCGACCTTCTCCCAACCGTTTGTTTCGTTCCAAAAGATAAGTTTGCGGATGTCAAAGCCCTGTTTGAGGAAAAAATTAATTACAGCGTCTCTTGCATTGGAATCGGTGATAATGACCGCGTCGATAATACGTTGAATGAATTTCGGCAAGCTCTGCGACGGAAGAATATCAAGCTCTTTGCCGCCCCGCACGATTGATACTTTATCGAACGACTCACTCAAGATAGCGGCGACTTCATAATCAAAGCTCAATGCGTCCGAAAAGAATTTCTTCAGGCTGTCGGGCGTGCCGTGGACTAAAACTTTTTTCTTCTTCAAGATAAGATTCCTCCTCCGAAAAGTTTTCCGCCATGATAACAAAAAAGTTAGCCTCTGAAAAGTTTCCTAAGCTATAAAAAATATTTTAGCAAGGCGGCAGGTAAAATCCTAGGTTGCATAGAATTTTAACGAAGATTTTATACGTGAAGGGAGATTGATAAAGTGGATGCAAAACTCGTCAACCCGATAATCGATGCATTCATGGAGATAATGCCGCAGATGGGATTCCCCGTGCCCAAGCGGCAGAGAATTTATTTGCAGGACAGGAACGTAATCAGCAACGGCGTTATGCTCGTGGTCGGCTTTACCAGGCAAATGCAAGGCAAGGTTGTCTACAACATGACGGCGGACACAGCGAAATATATTGCGTCGACGATGATGATGGGCGTGCCCGTCACGAAGTTTGGCGAGTTGGTGCAAAGTGCCCTTCGCGAAATGTCAAACATGCTAACTGCCCGCGCCGCTACGAATTTTACTAAGCTCGGACTTGATGTAGACATAACCACGCCCGAACTTATCATCAGCGAAGACCACACAACTAAAATCAGCGACGCACAATATTTGACAGTTGAAATGGAAGTGGGCGGACACAAGGTTGAGATTGCCCTCGATGTGAACCGCAACACTTGAAATATTTTTGACAACAGAAAAGCTCCCGTGCAGGGAGCAATTTTTTATGCGCCGAGCATGTCGACAATCTCGCGGAGGGTCTCGACTTTGCCGACGTTGCCGGGAAAGATTATGTAACTCATGCCGGGGAATTTACTTTCAGAGCCGAGTTGCCAAACGGGAACGCCCGCCGCCACTTGACCGAGCACGAGAGCTTTTTTGACGCCCAGACCTTTTGTCCCCACGTCGCTTGAGGTTATGCCGCCTTTGGCAATTAAAAACTTCGGGCGTACGCTCAACCGATTAACAATGCTCGTCAAGGCGTCGGAAATGTTCACGCTCGCCGCAAGATTTTTTTCCGCCGAGCCAACGTCCAAAACTTCGCGGCTAGTGTAAATCGTCGTCGTCTGTCCGCGTGAAAGGTTCTCTTCCGTCTGCTGAATGATTTCATCAACCGCGCCGAGGTTGCTAACGTCAAATTCGATAAACGCCACCGACGAAATCTTTTTAAGCTCGTCAAGTTGTGCGGTAGTCTTCTGGACGTGTGAGCCGACGATTATTAAGCCGCCGTTTTGATTGTTCGCGTCGAGGAGTTCAGCGCGAGTGAGCAAAGGTTTATCTTCGACGCCGCCAATAACTTTCGTGAACGCCGCCGCCGTCCTGAAAATAAAATTTTTGCCCGCCGCCAGAGCCTTAATCAGAGCCAACGAAAAAATTTCCACGTCGACATAATCAACGGCATTGACGATAACTTTGTTGAAGTCGCGGACGTTCTTAAGGCGTGCGGAGATTTTATCAACGTCGCCGCCGCGCAGGTCGTCAAGGCTAATGCACGTAACGGAAGATTTTTTGAACGCGCCGCCCGTCTTCTCTTCGACGTAAGCGGCAAGGTTTGAACTCGTGTAACCAAATGTCTTATCCTTAGCAAATTCAGTTTCGCCGGCGGGGACGAGGTAAGCTCCCTCCTGCACGTAGTGAACGTCGCCGAGCGTGAATCGTCCGCCCTCCTTGAAGAACGGCATTAAAATTTCTCCGTCGACTTCAAAGCCGCAAGCCTCCAACGTCTCGCGCAAAGTTTGAGTTTCAAGCGGATAATGCCCGCGCAAAGTCGAATCACTGCGACTGACAAGCACGAAGTCTTTGCCACAAGCTTTAGCCGCCGCGCAGATACGTTCGGCAATTTTTTTATGGTCGGCACGTGTCTTATCGGTGGAGAAGGCTCGCGAATTCGTCAGGATAAAGAACATGGAATTATTTTCCGCGAAGCCCGCCGCAATGCTCTCCGCCGTCCAGTCCGTGTAAACCGAAATCCCGTTGACAGTCTGAACGCCGGTCGGGTCGTCGTCCAGCACGACAATTTTTTTGTTGAAGCTCCGCAACGCCGCCTTGAGTCCGTCGCTAAACTTTTTCTCGTCGACGCTCGGAACTCTATCGAACAGCTCACTTTTTAAAACCTTAGACATATAATCGCCTCCCTAAAAAGTTTTTCTTTGCAAGGTCGCGAAAAACCTTTATAATGGCTAAAAAAGATTTTAGGTAATTTCTCGGACAGTGAGGTTTTGACTATGAAAAAGATTCTGATTGTCGATGATGTGGACGTCTTGCGCGAGATGACGGCGTTCATGTTAGAGGGGCTATACGAAACTGTCTGCGCGGGTTCTGCAGAAGAGGCAATGGAAATTTATCGCAAGGAAAAGCCCGATATGATTCTGTCCGATTTTCGGATGCCGGGCATGACAGGCTATGAAATGCAAATCGCACTACAAAACGAGTTCCATAAAAAAATTCCGTTTATGTTCATGACGGCGGACAAAAGCGAAGAGGTCGAGAGCAAGGGCTTCGATAATGGCGCGATGGATTTTATCCGCAAGCCATTTAAGCCCGAAGTCCTTCAACGTCGCGTGGCAAACATTCTCCGGACGGTCGGCGAGATTCAAGACCTAAAGGAAACTTCATCAATCGACAAGCTAACGGGGCTGTTCAATAAGGGTTCGTCGGAAGAGGAGCTTAAGAAGATTTGCACGAAGTCGCACGGCTCGTTGATGATGATTGACCTTGACAGCTTTAAGCTGGTAAACGACATTCACGGACACGCAATGGGCGATAAGATTCTGATAGCCTTCGCGGACATCTTGCGGGCGGCAATGCGTTCGACGGATTTAATTGGGCGTATGGGCGGCGATGAGTTCGTTGCCTTTTGTCACGGCGTCAGCGACGAGGCGTCCATTGCAGCTAAGACGCAATTTATCAACGAGAAAATTATTGAGGCGGCTAAAAAGCTCATGGGCGAAGATATGAACATTCCCCTTGGCGCGTCAATCGGTTGCGTACTCGTTCCGCAGGCGGGCACTGATTTTACCGAACTTTACAAGAAGGCGGATAAAGCCCTGTACATTGTCAAGCAGAACGGCAAGCACGGCTATAATATTTTCAGCGAGGACGCCCCCGAAGAGAACGTTGAGACCGTCGCCTCACTCGCACAAGTCGAAATGATTCTTGCCGAACGCAACAAGGAGCCTGGAGCTTATATCCTGCCCTTCGAGAGTTTCCGTAACATTTATCGTTTCCTAAAGCGTACCCGCGCCGGTTACGCTAAGACGATTTGCATTGTGCTGTTTGCACTCAAGCGGACGGGCGAAGATAAGAGTTTGTCCCTAAAATACGCCGGCGAAAAGTTTATGGAGTGTCTGCACGATACGTTGAGGCGCGGCGATGTCATTTCGCAGAACGGCACGAATCAATTTTTAGTCCTGCTCACGAACACCGACGGGCACCACGACGTTACACGCGCAATAAGTCGAGTTGTCGAGAATTGGGGCAAGCTCCCCGAAAGTAAAAGTTTTTACTTTACCAATGAATGGGCTGTGCTCGACGCTTAATCAATCGAAAGCTACTAAGAAGGCGGCAAGGGTTCTTCCCAGTCGCTTTCTTTTTTTGGAGATGAGACGATGCTTGAGATTCTTTTGAAAGACCGAACGACCGGACGCAATATCATTTGGGCGAACGCTGAACACGGCAAGCAAGAGATTACAGCTGCCGACGTTAAGTTGATTCGTCCGCGTTGGCAAAAACTTCGTGAACAGCAGAGGCAACGCACTAAAGACCGCGCCGAGATTTTCACGCCGCCTGAAGTCTGCCAAATTCAAAACGAACTGATTGACGCTGACGAACGCGATTGGCAAGCTTACGTTGACGCGAGATTTTTGGAGATAACCTGCGGCGAGGCTCCTTACCTTGTCAGCCGATATAATGCCGTAACGGGCAAGGCGATTGACCTTCCTAAACGCGTCGGCTTGTTGGATAAAAAATTGCGCGTCGTCGGCATGCAGACTAAAACTTTACTTGATTGGACGAGGTGGGCTATCCGTGCAGTTAAAAGCGTCTACGGCTACGAGTTCCAAGGCGATAATTTGTTCCTTGCCCGCCGAAATGTTTTCGAGACGTTCAAAGACTACTACGCGGAGAAATTTTATCGCAAGCCGCCAGAAGATATTCTACGCGAGGTCGCGGAGGTCATCTCGTGGAATTTATTTCAAATGGACGGGCTGACGAATACTATTCCTTTTGCAAATACAAATCCTCAAGGCACGTTAAATTTTTACGACGAGCCACAAGAGCCGCAAGGAGAAATTTTTTGCAAGATTATGGATTGGGGAAAGGATAAGACTGTAACATTCAAAGACCTTATGGGAGGAGGACGACGATGAATCCTTATGAAGTTTATCAACGCCGATTGATTTATATCTTTGGAATTCCAGACGCCGCGCACAAGGGGCTTTTGAAAATCGGAGAGACGACGATAAAGAACCTTCCGCCGACCGAAAAGAACTTGAAACGCGCCGCCGAAGAACGCATTGACCAATACACGAGGACGGCGGGCATTGATTACAATCTCCTGCATTTTGAACTTGCTGTGACAGACGACGGGCGCACCTTCCGCGATTATGATGTTCATCGCCTGCTGAAGAAGTATCGACACGCCCCCAAAGGCACCAAAGGTCGCGAGTGGTTCAAAATCGATTTGCAAAACGCCATTAAAGCTATCGCCGCCGTTAAGCAGGGCAAGAAGTTCATTTCGGTTAAGCGTGTTCGCGAAGATGTAATTTTCCGCCCCGAACAGGAGACCGCCATAAATAAAACCGTCGAACACTTCAAGAAGGGCGGCAAGGATTTTCTCTGGAATGCTAAAATGCGATTTGGTAAGACGTTTTGCGCCTTGGAAGTCGTCCGCCGCATGAACTTTGACAAGACGATTATTATCACGCATCGCCCCGTAGTCGACGCGGGCTGGTACGACGACTTCAACGAGATTTTCCGCGATACCGATTACATTTACGGCAACAAAGGCAGTTCGCTTGAAGATTTGCTCCGCGACGGCAGGAAGTTCGTTTACTTCGCCTCTATGCAAGACCTGCGCGGCTCCGAGACTGTCGGCGGTAAGTTCGATAAGAATTTCGCCGCCTTTAAGACGAAGTGGGATTTGGTTATCGTCGACGAGGCGCACGAAGGAACCCAAACTGAACTCGGCGACGCTGTTATTAAAAAGCTCGTCAAGAAAAATTCAAAGTTCCTTGCGCTGAGCGGCACGCCTTTTAACCTCATTGACGCCTACAACCCAGACAGCGTTTTTACTTGGGATTACGTCATGGAGCAACGCGCCAAAGCCGATTGGGATAAAAATAATTTCGGCGACCCCAACCCATACGCTGACTTGCCGCGCATGAATATCTTTACTTACGACCTCGGCAGGCTCTTCAACTACATTGACAGCGAAGATATTTCCTTCAGCTTTAAAGAGTTCTTCAGGGCGGATAATGAACGCTTCGTTCACGAACCCGACGTTAAAAGCTTCCTCAATCTGCTGGTTAAGGCGGACGACAATAATTATCCCTTCAGCCGCGCCGACTTCCGCGAAATGTTTAAGCACACGTTCTGGATTATCCCCGGCGTCAAGGAAGGTCTCGCCCTAAGCAAACTTTTAAAGCGGCATCCTGTCTTCGGCAAGTTTGAAATCGTGAACGTGGCGGGCGACGGCGACCCCGAAGATAAAACTGGCGAGGCTCTTGCCGCCGTGCGCGACGCCATAGACAATCACGACTACACGATAACCCTTTCATGCGGCAAGCTAACTGCTGGCGTCACCGTCCCTGAATGGACTGCCGTCTTTATGCTCGCCGGTTCCTATTCGACTTCCGCGACGAGTTATCTACAAACGATTTTCCGCGTTCAAAGCCCTTACAATAAAGGCGGCGTTTCCAAACAGAATTGCTACGTTTTCGATTTCGCGCCCGACCGCGCCTTAAGAGTTATTGCCGAATCCGTTAAAGTCTCCACTCGCGCCGGTCACACTAAGGACAGCCAACGAGAAATCTTAGGCGAACTGCTGAACTTTTGCCCCGTCATCGCCGTCGAAGGCTCCGAAATGAAATCCCTGGACGCCAACAGGCTTTTGCAGAGGATTAAACACGCCCAAGCCGAACGCGCCGTTCGCAATGGCTTTGAAGACAGCAACATCTACAACGACACCCTCCGCGACCTTTCCAATATCGATTGGAAGAAGTTCGACGCGCTAAAGAAAATTATCGGCTCCTCTAAGCCCATGAAGAAGCCCGCCGATATTCCCGTAAATGCCCAAGGCTTGACTAACGAACAATACGACGATAAAAAGGCGGCTCGCAAGCCCCAAACGCCCGAAGAAAAGGAAGCCGCTCACAAAGCCGCCGTTAAACGCAACGCAATTTCTATCCTGCGCGGGATTTCGATTCGTATGCCGCTTCTGATTTACGGCGCGGAGGTTCCTTTTGACGAGGAC
>JACXWG010000092.1 GCA_014764605.1 Quinella sp. 1Q5
TTTTAACAAAGTTCTCGCCGCTCACGGTTGTTTGAGAAACTATTCCGAGCTTGGGGCAGGGCGCGAAGTTTTTAGCGTCCTCTTCCGTCTCCAGAATAACTGCTCGCTTGTCCGACCACTCGAAGATACTTTTAACTTCGGGATGATTCCTCTCGCCGATTATTATGACTTGCCGATCGTCTTCTAAGAGTTCCTTGGCGGATAGTTGCGCCTTCTTTACGTGTGGACAAGTCGCGTCGACTATTGTCAATCCCTTTGTCTTAGCGTCCTTGTAAACTTGTGGTCCTACGCCGTGTGAGCGAATTATTATCGTGCCCTCCTCCATCGCCGTCAAATCTTCGACCGAGCCGACGCCCTCGGCTTTCAGTCGTTCTACCATCTGCGGATTATGGATTATCGGTCCCAACGTGCAACTCTTTCCATCCGCGTGTTCCCTAGCAATTTTTATCGCCCGCTTGACGCCGTAACAAAATCCCAAATACTCCGACAAGATTACTTCCATTATCTACCACCTGTCTGATTGACCCCGGCATATGAAAATCCTCAATCTGCCGATAATCAGCAATTAATTTAGCATTATCTGTAAATATTGGCAATACCTTTGAGAAAATTTTTTCAAAGTTTTAAATCACGTCGCCTTTAAGTAGCCAAGTTTGCGCTTGAGTGATTCGCACGTTGATGAGGTCTCCCGCCCGTTCGCTACCGTGAGCAAAGAGAATCAATTTGTTTGAACGCGTTCGCCCCGTGAAGATTTTGTCATCAGTCTTGCTCGCGCCCTCGACTAGGACTTCAACGACCGAATCAATCATCGCACGGTTTTTATTTAGGCTGATTGCGTTCTGAACCTTCATCAGTTCGTTAAGGCGGCGGTGCTTAGTCTCGTCATCAATCTGATTCGTGAACGTGGCAGCGGGCGTCCCACTACGCCTGGAATAAATGAACGTAAACGCCGCATCGAACTCAACTGCTCGGATAAAGTCTAGCGTCTCTTGAAAGTCTTCTTCTGTCTCGCCAGGGAAGCCGACAATTAAATCAGTCGTCAAGCTCACGTTCGGCAAGGCGGCACGAATCTTTTCCACGAGCCTAAGATAACTCGCCACGGTGTAAACGCGATTCATGCGCCGCAAGATTTTATCGGAGCCGTATTGAACAGGCAAATGAATATGTTCGCAGATGTGCTCGCCGCCCGCGATAGTCGCTATAAGTTCGTCGGATAAATCTTTTGGGTGACTTGTCATGAAGCGCAATCGTTTGACACCCGCAACTTTATCGACAGCCGCCAACAACTCGGCAAAGGTCATGCCGCCCGCGTAGGAGTTCACGTTCTGTCCGAGGAGCGTTATTTCCTTGAAACCTTCGGCGACTGCTTGCCTAATCTCCGCGATAATCTCATCTGGCTTGCGGGAACGCTCACGACTTCTGACGTAGGGGACGATGCAATACGTACAGAAATTATTGCAACCGTACATAATCGGAACATAGGTTGAGACTTGTCCGCCTCTTAACGGATAAACTTCCGTGGGAATGTCTCCGCTGACATTTGAAGTATCGACGACGTGTTTGCGTTCGAGTTCGATACTTTGGACGACGCGAGCGACTTCCGAGCTTTGCCCCGTGCCCAAGACGAAATCGACATGCGGCGCACGTTTGATTAAGTCGGCTCCTTCCTTCTGCGCCATGCAACCAGTCACGCCGAGAATCAGCGCGGGCTTTTGTCGCTTGAGAGTCTTGAACCTGCCGATTTGCCCGAAGACTTTATCTTCTGCCGTGGCACGCACGCAACAGGTATTAATCAGCACCAAGTCCGCCGCGTCAATGTCATCGGTCAAGCTGTAGCCGATTGCCTTAAGCAACCCCGCCATACGCTCGGAGTCTGCGACGTTCATTTGGCAACCGTAAGTTATGATTTTAAGTTTTTTATCCATGCCGCGCATTATTCCACACGCAAAAAGAAAATCCCGCCGCGTTTACGACGAGACTAAAAATTTTTTCTGTGCTGAGTTTACTTTAGCTTGTTGCCGCTTATGGTGTAAGACTTGTTGTTGATGTTAATCTTATCGCCCGCGCTCACGTCGTCGAAGATGACAGAGCCGCCGCCGTCAATGGCAAGGGTGAGCGTGCCGCTCTTGAACGAAGAACTGCTGAAGGTGCCGCCCGTTTTGCCATTAGCCTTGAGGATTTGCAACATGTCGCCCGCCTCGTAATCGAAGATGGTATCGGTGCCTTCGCCGGGCTTGTAAATGAACTTGTCGTCGCCGTCGCCGCCATAGAGAGAATCATTACCTGTGCCGCCGCGCAGAGTATCGTTGCCGCCTTCGCCCCAGAGTATATCATTGCCTGCGCCGCCCACGAGTGAATCTGCTCCGCTACTGCCGAAGATTTTATCTTTTCCTGCGCCGCCGTTCACTGTTGCTGAATATGACTCATAGTAGTTGTAATTGTAAATATAATCGTCGCCATCTCCGCCAAGTATTGTGACATCTGCGCCTTCGTTATAAATGTAATCGTCGCCCGAACCACCGTTGAGCGTGGTGTTTTTGCCGCTGTTGTAAATGTAATCGTCGCCCGCGCCAGCATTGACCGTCACGGAATCACAATATCTGTTGTAAATGGAATCCTCACCAGAACCAGCGAGTATTGTGACGTTATGGTTGTTGCTGTTGTTGTAAATGTAATCGTCGCCCGAACCCGCGTTGATAGTGACATAGCTACCACTATTGTCAATGTAATCGTCACCCGTGCCCGCGTTGATTGAAGATAGAAAACCGTATTCGTTACGAATAGAATCATCGCCCGCGCTGGCATTGATTGTCGTGTATTCGCTGTTATTGTAGATTGAATCATTACCAGTGCCGCTGTTGATGGTAACGGAATCAGCACCGTAATTGCTAATGATGTCATTTCCCTTACCACCAGTGATTGTGGCTCCGTCTACATAATTAACCAAATCATCATTGTCGTCTGTGCCTACGATGTTCGCCTTGACCTTGTACTTAATTGCTTTACCTTTGGCGTTGACTATTTTAACTTTGTCATGCCAAGCCATGTCTTCTAGCGTAATTGTACTGTCGCCGACTTTGATAAAATAATCCGTGCCGTTCGAGGTGATAACGGAATCCATTTTGCCAGCCGCTACTTGAAGTGTGCTTGTCTCGCTGAAGCCATTAATAGTGTCGTTACCACCGCTGTATTTAAACATAACATTTTGGCGAGAGTTAAAAATCTTGTCATCGCCCTTACCACCGCTGATTGTGGCTCTGTCAACGTAGTAGTTATAAATTGTGTCGTTGTCCGCCGTTCCCGCAATAGTTCTGTCAAGCTTATAAGTAATCGCCTTGCCCTTCGAATTCACGACATTAATTTTGCCAAAGCTTGCCGCGCCTTGCAGAGAAATTACTCCGTTGCCGACCGTCAAAAAATAATTACTGCCGTTTGTAGTGACGACGGTATCCATTTTGCCAGACGATATTTGAAGTGTGCTCTTCTTTTTGAAGCCTTGGATGAGGTCATTGCCTCCACTGTACTTGAACAAGACATTTGCACCGTTACTGTAAATGGTGTCGTTGCCTGCGCCTGTGTCGATAGTGACATAGCTACTGCTGCTTTGAATCAAATTGTTGCCAGAACCTGCGTTGATAGTGACATAACTGCCACTATTGTAAATGTAATCGTCTTCAGCACCTGCATTGATTGAAACGTTGGAGCTGTGTTCGTTGTAAATGGAATCGTTGCCAGTGCCCGCGTTGATTGTAACTGAGTCGCCGTAGTTGCCAATGAAATCGTTGCCTGCGCCTGCACTGATTGATAC
Organism: Quinella sp. 1Q5; assembly: GCA_014764605.1. Taxonomy (GTDB): domain Bacteria; phylum Bacillota; class Negativicutes; order Selenomonadales; family Selenomonadaceae; genus Quinella. The sequence continues at coordinate 3,809 of JACXWG010000092.1, forward strand.
GTTCTTGCCATAGTTGTAAATGTAATCGTCGCCCGCGCCCGCATTTATTGAAACATTCGTGCCATTAGTGTAATTGCTGATAGTGTCTGCTTCCGCCGTGCCAGTAAGAAGACTATCGCTTGTGTAGTTGTTAATGTAAGACATACAATCCATCTCCTTAAAGAAAATATTTAATCATGCCGCGTATTATTCCACGCGAACAAAAAAAATCCCGCCGTTGCCTACGACGAGATTAAAAATTTTCTATGCTTAGCCTTGGCTGACGTAACTGCGCTTGTAGGCGGGAATGTTCGCCCAATCGATTTCATTGGCGTCAATGCGATTCTGCAGACCGTAAGCCGCTGCAATGCCCGCCGCCTCTCCAATGCTAATGCACGTGGGCTGAATTCTCATTGATGCCTGCAGGATAAAACTTGCACTGATACAACGACCTGCAACGATTAGATTAGAAATTTTATCTGTGACGAGGGCGCGATAGGGAATTTCATAGAAACCGCCCGCTGGAAGTTTTTCCGAGACCTTCTCGCCGTGCGCGTCGATAAACCACGCCGTACGACAGACTGCATCTGGGAAACGGCTTTGGTTGTGATAGTCGTCCTCGACCATGTAATACTTGCCTTTAACGCGCCACGACTCGCGGGCACCGAGCATGACGGCTTCACGACTTATGAAGGCGTTCTCAAAGCCGGGCAAATGATTAATCAAGTAGCGGGCAATATTTCTCATCATCTTGCGTCCGAAGGTAACTGCCTTGCTGTAGCTGATAGGGTCAGTCGCGCTGAACTTAACGGGGATTTCTGGACAGTTCATGCTCATGACTCCGTTTTTGCCGATAATCGTATAGGCCTGCATGTACTCCGCCTCGTCTTGAGTGAGTTCGCCACTCTCGACGCCGCGAGCCATAAACTCTTCCAATTTGTAACGTTGTTTGCGATGCATTGCCTCGGCTATCTCGAAGTAGGGGAGCTTTGACTTGCACCAGTCCTCTTTAAGGTCAATCGCCACGTATTGATAAAGGCGTTCGGTGTCAATGCCGCCCATCTCGAAACGGAAACTCAGCGGCTGATTGTTGCCGGTCTTCTCGTAGCCGCGTTCATAGTCGACGCCCACCATCCTAGAAAGGTAAGCGTCGCCCGTCGCGTCAATGAAAGTTTTAGCCTTAACTGCCGCAAGCCCCGCGATTGTCTGAACGATTGCCGTTGTGATTTTATTTCCGCTCTTTAGTGCATCGACCAAGACCGCTTGATAGAGAATGTTGACGCCCGCCTCGGCGCACATCTCATCATGAATCAAAGCTAAGGTTTCGGGATTATGCCACGTCTGACCCGTGACGCCGTCGAAAGGTTCAATACCATAGCCGCGCAGACGTTCTTTGACTTCGGCAAGATAAGGAGTGTCGGAGTCGGGAGCGTGCGTGTCCATGAAGGGATAGACGCAACCTAGGACGCCGAGTCCGCCAAGAGCAATGCCGCGTTCAATCAAACCGACGCTGACGCCATTGCGAGCCGCATTGACTGCCGCCGCCGTGCCAGCAGGGCCTCCGCCGCAAATGCACACGTCCACCAAGCCGAGCACAGGAATTTTTTTATCAGCGTATTTAATCGTATCGCCCGAAGTATTTTCTGCCGCGTTTACGTGACTGGAGCCGCCGCTAAGGACTACTCCCGCCGCCGTCAAGCCCGCCAACTTAAATAAGTCGCGCCGTGAAATCGGTATGGAGAAACTTCTTTCCATTAATAATCACCTCGCGCCCGATTATAGCATAAAAAAAATCCCGCCGCATTGACGGGATTAAATTTATTAAGCCGTGAGGAATTCCCAATGGTAGCCGCAAGATTTTTCATTACGTCCACTTAAGACTTTTCCAATCGCCGCATCCGTGACGCCGAACGCTTCAGCCGCCGCGCTTATGCTTGAGTAGATGATACCCGTCTCAATGCAACGAACAGGCTTACCGATTTTATTGCGGAACTCTTCGGAACGGGCTTGAGGCGGCTGACCGTCGACGTATTCCCAATGAAATCCGCCGCAAGTTTTACCATTGCCGCTCAATACAGCTGAAATGTTAGGGCGTTTCAAGTTATAAAATTCGGCGGCGGCTTTTATGCTTGGAAAGGTTTCGCCAGTCTCGACGCAGAGAACTTTTCGGCAACGCTTTTCATAAGTCGAAGGCTTCCACTTTTTGCCGATATGAGATTGACGGATTTTTTCGCTGTGCTCAGGCGAAAGATTCTTGCCGATTTTAGCTTGGCGTAGCTTTTCAATCGCCTCTTTTGTCGGCTTGTGACCTTCGGGCATTTGGCGAATTCTTTCGAGAGCCGCCTCCTCGTCTTCGTCAGCGTAAATCCAATGATAGCCTCCTAAAGTTCGTCCCTTGCCCTTGAGCAACATAACAAGATTAGAGGCAGGAACATTACACCATCTAGCGACGGCGCGAATGCTTTCAAATACCTCGCCTGTCTCAACGCATTTGACTTGACGGCTTATATCGGGGCGTTTCTTTCCCGTACGAAATTCACGGAGCTTTTCGCGAGCCTCATCGGATATGCCGTGACCTTCAGACCTTATGT
>JACXWG010000002.1 GCA_014764605.1 Quinella sp. 1Q5
TCGCCCTCTGGAGCCTCAAAAATTTTTTCGTCTATCGTCAAAGCGTTCACCTCTTAAGAATATTTTCTGCGGCAATCAATGTGCCTGCTAGTAACCAGAACTCGCGCATAATCGGGACTTGATTCATATTGGTATCAGTTAAGCCCTCCAGCTGAAGCCCTGCCAAGATTAATAACGCCGTCATGCCCGCCCCGAATGCAAAGTTCCGTTCGCGCCTGAACTGCGTAAAGAACTTCCAAAAGAAGTAAGCATATAGCCCGACGAATGCCGCCAATCCGATTAAGCCGCCTTCGCTAGCCCTGTGCAAAAGGTTGTTGTGCGGGTGCGTATGCCCTTCGCCAATAACGCCAGGACGTTCCTTAGCCTCGTCGGGTATGTAGTGATTGTTGTACGCCTCGAAGAACATCTTTTGCCCCACGCCGTAAATCGGGTAATCGCAGAAGATTTCGCCCGCCGCCTTCCACATCAAGACGCGTTCGGTATTGCTCTGGAAGTTCGCGTTAGTTAGGGTCGTCAGCCGGTCTTGAATCTTCGGAGAGGTCAGAGCCACGATTAAGAACACTACCGCCAATCCCGCGCAGATTTTTGCAGTCAAGCGGCGATACTTCTTTTCAAGCGCGACGAAGATTATCACAACGACGATTAGCGCAAACCACGCGCCACGCGTCATAGACAGCACAAGACAAATTAAGCTCAAGCTCGCCACGAAAACCGCAAGCCTCCTCCACGGCAGAGGCAAGACTTCAAGACGCGCAATGAAGATTAAAAGCGGGATTTGCATTAGCATGAACGAACCATAGAAAGTCGGCGTGTGATTGAATCCGAACGCTCGCGGTGCGCCCTGCAAGAAGTATTGATAAATGCCCGCCATGTCGTTGATTAGGAACGCTAACATTGACGCGATTAGCACGCCGCAAAGTTGCTTACGACTCTTTATGAACGTCAGCGCGAATATCAGCGGAAAAAATCTATGAACTTCGCCGACGACCTCTCGAAAGCTCGTTGCAGGGTTCCATGACATTGCCGCGATAAAGACTTGCAAGACAAGATAGACCGCTAGCACTTCCAAAATATTTGAGTCGAAAGGCGGCAGTTGTTTATGGCGCACAGACCACACGATTATAAAAAGCGTGCCCAATCCCACGGCGATACTTGCGGCGGCAGTCGACAGTGGAACCGCCAACGCCATAAGCAAGACGACGTAATACATTGCCGAGTCCAGTGAGATATTCTTTAGCATGATTCAACCCTCCTTGAGTTGAGCGACGAGCTCCGGCGGAATGACTTCGGGATAATTTTCCGCAAGCCATTCAACGATTCGATTCCAATAACGCTTAGCCTTCCACGCCGCTACGAAGTCGAACCAATACATCAGCGGGATTAAGACGGGCGTCCCTATATTGTCGACGATTCGCACGCGATAAGCTCCGGGCGCGTGTTCTTGCACCATGAAATTTTCTATGTCCGTGTCAACGATTGCAATGTTCTCGCGCAGGAAGTCCGATTTAAAGTTAAGCAAGACCGTCCAAACCTTCTGAAGCGTCTGAGCGTCTGGTTTAGTCGTCGGCAGAAATTTTTTCATGTCGAGGCTTGTCTTGCCGTTGTAGTCGAGGACGCGTTCAAAGACATAGCCCAGCCCCAGATTAGTTTCGACCGTCCCGAAAAACTCCGTGACGAGACGTGACCTACTCAACTTAGCCGCGCACATTCTCCGATAACGCATTTCCTTTTTAACGTCGCCGTCGTCTTTTGTGTGCGGAATTTTTATGCACTTCGTCGGGTCAATCGGGTGAATGTAAGTTGCTTGGTGCCCGCCGGAGCCGATAAATAATTCCTCGTTGATTTTCAATACGTCGTTCATCTGTCGACCTTCCTAATCTTATGGACTCTTAGCTTGTCGAGCCACTGCCAAACTTTTAACTGAATCTGCGCGAAATCGCCGACACGTCGAATGATTGCCCTGTCGTAAATGTCCGAACCGATAACTTCAGCCGTCAAGATAATTTCCGTCGCCTCGCCGAGGTTTAGAATCAATTCATCGTCGGTTATGACTTCGGATAAAATATTTTCGTCGCCCGCCGTCGCCGTGACTTTGATTGGTGCGTCGACGTGGAAACGATAAAGCCCGATTGATAGCTTGTCGACTTCATAGGGCACGGCGTATTGATAAAAGAAGTTGTCATCGATTGTGAGCTTGACGAACGGCGGCAACTTTCTAAGCGGCTCGGCATTGGCGAAGAACTCCACCTCCGCAAGCCCGAAATCTTTTCCCGCGTCTACGATTGAAAGTTCCGCCCGCCTCACGAAAAGTTTTTCCGTATCAATGACTAGAGGTCGTCCGCGACTGGGAAGCTCCTTATCTATGACGGCTTGCGCGTCGGCTAGTTCCAAACGCAGAGAAATTTTAGCGGGCGCGTCGTCAAGTGGGTTGCCGTAAATAGCAATCCGTCGAACTTGAATCGGTTCATGCCACGTGAAGAAAATCTTCCGCTGCTTATCGGACGGCTGCCAAAGGTTATCGTCAGCAAAAATTTTGAAGTCCCGAACCTTAGCGGCGTCGCCTGAAGTTGCTGTGACCTGCGCGCAGAACGTTTGACTGTCCGTGCGCCGCTCGAAGAAAATTTCATCGCTGTTGATGATTCGTAAGGCGTTCCATTCGTTGCGTTGGGATTTGTGCGCGAAGACCGCCTCGGCGATTGGATTGCCTTTCAAGAGCGGTTGACTGTGCATGACGGGAAAACGAACGCGATTAGCCCAAACATAATTGGCGCGGTCGATTAAGTCAAAGTCGTAAGTGTCAGTCTCGCCGAGCTTGGGCTTGCGTGTCGATAGGAGATTTGGCGCGTAGAAGTCGGCGGCGGCAGTAAAGGCGGTCGCGTAAGCAAACTTCTTGTAAACTTCGGGGCGATAGTCGGTGCGTTCGGATAAAATTTCGCCGAGCGTCTCTTCAAACAGAATCGACAAGGTGCGATGGTCGGGGTGACTGTCGAAGTCGACGCAAAAGATTATGTTCGCCCGAAGCTCAAGCAGAAGGCTTTTCAAGTCGCGTTTAAAGTTCTGTCGGGTGTAGGGGCTGTGGCGTCCGAAAATTTTCTTTGCGTAGTCAACGAAACCTTGCGCCGCATAAGTCTCGGCATGACCAGCGGGAGATTGCGTCGGCTTATCGGAAAGCTTATGCCCGTCGCCGTAACCTAGGAAGATAATCCGTTCGCGGGGCACGCCCAAAATCTTCAGCGCGTCGACCGCCTCCTTAGCACGAACCTCCGCTGATTGTTCAAAGTCGCCATTGGTCGAATACGCCACGAACACTTCAGCCTTAGCCGCCGCCAAAGTCAAAATCATGTTGCCGGCAATGTTAATTTCGTCGTCGGGGTGCGGAGCCAGAATCAAGACCCGCGTCCCGAAAAGACTTTTGTCAAAGAACGAATTGCCCGCCGTCGGAAGTTCTTCTGCATCGACCTGTTCGCCGACGAGTTCAAACAGTCCGCAAGCCTCCGCCTCAAAAATTTTCTTATCGTCCACATCATCACCTCGCATAAAAATTTGCTATAATCAACCTCGGAAGGTGAAACGTATGAAAAAATTTTTAATTCTCGCGCTTGCCTTGCTGACGTTTTTAACTGGTTGCAAGACGCGAACTGCCGATTTGAATTTCCAGGAACTCGAAGCGAAATACAACGCGCAGATTGGCGTTTACGTCCGCGATACCAACGACGACAGCGAAATTGCTTACAATGCCGATGAGAGATTCGCTTATTGCTCGACGCATAAATTTTTGAGCGTCGGTGCACTCCTTCAACGTAAGAATCTAGACGAACTCGATAAGCGGATATTTTTTTCAGCGGAAGAAATTTTACCCTATTCAGCGATAACCAAAGCGCACGTCGACAGCGGCTTGACCCTTGCTGAAATTTGCGAAGCGGCGTTGAGAATCAGCGATAACACTGCCGCCAACTTGATACTTGAGGAATTGGGCGGCATCGCGGCGTTCAAGGAGAACTTGCGGGCAATCGGCGACGACGTAACCGAACCTGCGCGGCTTGAATTGGAACTGAATATTTTCTCGCCCGACAGCATTGAAGATACCAGCACGCCACGACAGCTCGCAAAGGATTTGGAACTTTATCTTTTGGGCGACCTCTTGAGCGACGAGAAAAAATCTTTGCTGGCGAAGTGGATGAGCGATAACGCCATAACCGACGACCTCATAAAAGCCGGCGTCCCACAAGATTGGAAAGTCCTGGACAAGAGCGGCGCGGGCATTAATTATGGCACGCGCAATGATGTCGCCATCATTTTCCCGCCGAATAAAAAGCCGATTGTCGTTGCGATTATGACGCGCCGAAACGAAGAGAACACACACTTTGACAATGCCCTAGTCAAAGAAATCGCCCGAATGATTTTCAACGCGACGCGATAATCTTTGCAAGCTTTGGAATGACAATCTTAAAGTCGCACGTCTCACGAATGAGTTTAGCCGCCCGCTCGCCGAAAATTTTCCTGCGCTCGTCGTCTTCAAATAGAAGAGAAATTTTTTCCGCGAATGCAACTGCGTCCTCCGAATAAACTCTGTAGCCGTTCACGTCGTTTTCAATCACGTCCTCGCAACCGCCAATGTCGCTCGTGACTGCAGGCAGTCCGCTAGCCATCGCCTCAAGCAGGGAAGTCGGCAAGCCCTCATGTCGCGAAGGGAAAATATAAACGTCCGCCATTTGATAGAATTCCTGCGGCTCGTCGACTTCCCCGACAACTTTTATTGAATCGTCAAGTTCAGCGGAAAGCATCCTTAGCTCGTCAAGCAGATGATTCAGCCCGCCGCCCACCACGTAAAGCAACGCGCCTGGGAATTGCTTATGTAGAAGCCGCCACACGTCCTGCAAAGTGTCAACGCCCTTGTCCTTGACGACCCGTGCACAGAACAGCAGAACTTTACAATCGGGATTAATGCCGTGGGAAATTTTTAGTTCTCGTCGCCGTGATTCGTTTGACTGTGGATATTTGTTCGTGTCGATGCCGTGCGGCAAGATAGAAATTTTCTCTGGAGTAATGCCGCCGCGTTCAATGAAGCCGTCGCGAATCTCTTTGGTCGTCGCAACGTAATGGGTACACGTCGCCAAAATTTTATTGCGCCAAGAGTCCGCCGCGCTGAATATCTCCGCCTTGCCCGTCAAAGCCAACGTCACCGGCTTATTAAAGAGCCTAGCGAACAGAATCGCCCATACGGAAAATTTTGGTGTGCCGATTATGTAAAAGGCGTCAATGTCTCTGTGCGTCGTCAGTAGCCGCAAGAAAATTTCTAGCCAACGCAACGGCGGGTGCAGTCGTACTAAGTCAATGCCGTTGAAATCTTTCCTTGCCGCCGTGAAGAAGAATCTTTTCTTCGTCATGATTGTGACGCGGTGTCCGAGCTTGATGAGTTGCAAGGCGTGATTCTCGCCGTGAATCTCCGCTCCGCTCTTCGTTGGGCGTCCGTCTGGCAGAAATTTCTTACCAACCGCAAAATCTTTTATCAGCAAGCAAATGTTCATGTCTACTCCTTTTGTCATTAATTCTAGCAAAAATTTTCCCGCCGTCAAACGAAAACAGCCTTGATAATATGGCAAATCCGTCGCCGATGTGATGACCGCATACAACAGAATCAAAAAAAGTCCCTTTGAAGAGACCTTTGAATCAAGTTATTTTTGATAAGTCCAGTGCAAATCTTTTAAGCTACGCAAAGCCCGATATTTTAAGTTCATTTAATTCCCCCTCTGACCTTAGCCTCCAACCTGTCGCGCAACAATTTCTTAAATTCGTCCGCGCCCGCTTGAAACTTCACCTCAACGCTTATAACGTAAATGGGAATGTTCCAAGTCTCTTTGGCGACCTCGTCGGGGATTTTAACTGCGTCCTTCTCCGTGACGATAATCATTTCTGCTACGAACGAATCAGCTTGCCGCAAGATGTCTTCCATTTCCATAATCGTATAGTCGTGGTGGTCGGGGTATCGCAAGCTTGAGACAATCTCCGCGCCCAAATCACGTAGCGTCCGTTCAAACGAAGCCGGATTTCCGATAGCCGAGACCGCCATAACTTTACGCCCATTAATCGTCGAAACGTTGATACCATCGCCCGCCAGGTTCGTCGACCATTCAGCAAGCGGAATCAGGCAACGCGGCTCGTGAATGCTTTCGACAAGGAGCGCGGACGAATTATATTTGCGCACGGTCTGACGAATCAAATTGCGGGAGCCTTCTTGAGCTTGGTCGACCTTCGTAAGTAAGCAAACGTCTGCGCGGCTGATATGGGACATGGACTCGCGAAGAGTGCCACGCGGGAGCAAATGCCCATTGCCGAAGACCGATACCGCATCGATTAGGAGTATATCCAAGTCGCGGATAACTTGCCAATGCTGATAGCCGTCGTCGAGTATCACGACCTCCGCGCCGAAGTTCTCGATAGCGTATTGTCCTGAAACGGCTCGCCGCGCCCCGATTAGAACAGGCACGTTCGGCAAGTGTTTAGCCAACATGTAAGCTTCGTCGCCCGCTTCCGTGGCGTTCATGTTAAGATTCTTGCCGTCGCTGACAATGCCGACTTCGCCATAGAACTTTGCACGGTAGCCGCGATTTAGAATCACGACGCGATAGCCCATATCCCGTATCTCCTTTGCAAGCCGTTGAGCCGTAGGAGTTTTGCCCGTGCCGCCGACAGTTATATTGCCCAAACTTATCACGAAACAATTTAACCGCTCCTTGCCCGAAAAGCCTAGCTGATAACCCATAAGCCGAAGATTGACAAGCGACTTGTAAATCAACGAGAACACAAACAGCACAAGCATTACTAAGCGGTCAATCGGTCCGTGAATGTCTTCGCCGTGGACGAGCCTTAGGAAATACGTTTGCAGGTTCTCAATCTTTTCCGTCGTGCGCAGGTGTCGTCCATTCTCTTGCGCCTCGTACTCAGTCAACATCTTGCGCAGGAGGATTGCCGACTTGCGGGAGGCTCCGCGGTTCTCGTGGACAATCTTAAACGTTTCCTCCTCAAGGCGGCGGCGTTCGTTCGGGTCGTCGAAAAGTTTCTTAGCCTGCGTGGCAAGCTCATCAGCATCGTTGACGGTAATACAGGCGTTGCGGTTCTTGAAAAGCGCGTGCAAGTCCTTAAAGTTCTCCATGTGGTGACCAACGATAATCGCTTTACCGTGCGCCGCCGGCTCAAGGATATTGTGCCCGCCGTGAGAGACGAGACTGCCACCGACGTAAATCACATCGCCGACGCTATAGACCTGTCCGAGTTCGCCGATTGTGTCTAGGATAATGATGTCCTCATTAGCGGGCGGACGTTTCTGCAGTTCAGTCCTCGTGCCGACGGTAAAGCCCGCCGCCTTACATAGTGCGACAACTTCACGGGTTCGCAGGAGTTCACGCGGAGCAATGACGAGCCGCGCTTTTGGGTGATTCTCGCGGATTGCCTTGAACGCTTTAAGCACGAAATTTTCTTCGCCGCGATGAGTGCTACCTGCTAGAAAGATTTCCTTAGCGTCAGTCAAGCCCATGTCCGATAAAATTTTCTGCTTCTGTTCGTTCGTTACGTCGGTGTAGGTTTGGTCAAATTTCGTGTTGCCTGTGATAGTAACGAGTTCATCCGGTGCGCCGAGTTGTTTAACGTAGCCCGCGTCGACCGGCGACGCCATAGCGAAAAGTTTCACCGTACCAATCATATCCCGCAGGATTGAGAACATGTACTTATAACGCTTAACGCTCTTTTCCGATATGCGACCGTTGACCATCATAACGGGCACGCGGTTTTCTCTTGCCGCCTTTAGGAAGTTCGGCCAAAGCTCCGTTTCGACATTGAGGAAAACACGCGGGAAGATTCTTCGGAAGACAGCCGCCGATACAAACGGCAAGTCCAGTGGGAAATAAATTATGCTGTCCGCGTCCTTGATGATTCGGTTCGCCATCTCGTAGCCCGAAGTTGTCACGACCGATACTAGGATTGGCGACTTGGGAAATTCGCGGCGGAATTCTTTTATCAGCGGACTAGTCGCTACGATTTCTCCGACGGACGCCGCGTGCACCCAGATACAATTCTTTTTCGCTACGGGGTCGAGTGCGCCCTTCGGAAAAAAACCAAAGCTCTGTTTGATTCTCTCGACGAACCCACGCTCGCGTATCGAACGAATCATGAACACTGGAATTATTAGTATCACGACGAGTATCGCCGCTAGGTTGTAAAGTAATTGCAATGAACACGCTCCTAACTAAAAATTTCGTTGATTATAACATAAAATCTGCCTCTGTGATATAATCTGAAAAAATTCTTAGCAAGGGAGCGCGTCAAATGTCTGCAGGAAAAATCATTCTGTTTTGCATTGGAGGCTTGCTGTTGAATGTGGCAGGCTCGGCATTCGCGCAATACTTTAATTTACCTGTCTACCTCGACACGGCGGGCACAATTTATATCGCGGCACTGGGCGGCTACGTTCCAGGTATCGTCGTCGGGTTCCTGACTAATCTATTTAAAGCTGGTATCACGCCTTCGGAAATGTATTACGGCTCAGTTAGTATCTTCATTGCAATCTTTGCGGCATTCTCTGCACGGCGGGGCTTCTTCGACAGCTATATAAAAATGTTCGTCTTAATTCTTCCGTTGACGTTGATAACTAGTACGTGCGATTTGCTAATAGAAGATTTCCTGAACTCAACGAACCTCCTTAAGTCAGTCAACGAATTTGAATCAAGTTTCGGTAGTAACCTCCTGAATGAAGCTCTCGATAAGGGCTTGTCATTGCTTTTGGCGTTCGTCCTGTTGAGATTCTCGCCGCCCGATATCAAAGAATCGTTGCGTTCGCTGGGAAGAAGGCAGGCCCCTCTACCAGACGAAATGAAAGACGCCTTGAATGAGAGAAATTATTTATCGTCGTCGCTAAGGACAAAGACGCTTACACTTTTAATGCTTAGCTCGTTGTTCGTGTCGTTCTCTATCGCACTAATAAGTTATCTGCTCTTCAAGGACGCCGCCATTGACGACCGCATTAAATCTGTTGACGCAGTTGATAGCGTTATCTTGAGCAACATAAATCCCGACCACGTTGACGATTACATAAAGCATGGGCGCATTCTCGAAGAGTACCGGAAGATTGAAGAAAAGCTCTATACCCTAAAGAACACCAACCGCGACATAAAATTTATCTACGTCTACAAGATTGAGGCGGACGGCTGTCACGTCATCTTTGACCTAAACACGTCGATGGTTGACGCTGATAAGCCTGGCGACGTTGTGGAGTTTGAAGAAAGCCTCATGCCTTACATTGATGATTTGCTTGCGGGCAGACCCATTCCGCCGATAATCACTGATGACGAATACGGGCATTTGCTCACGCTTTACAAGCCGCTTTACGACGAGAACGGCGATTGCAAATGCTATGCGGCGGTGGATTTGTCAATGGACATCTTATCCGATTACGCTCACACTTTCGTTATCAAGTTGATTGCGTTGTTTGCAGGGTGCTTTATCTTCATCTTTGCGATAGGGCTTGCGTTCGTAGAAAACAACATTATCTTGCCCGTGAACACGATGGCTTATTGCGCTAAGAATTTTTCCTACGACAACGAAGAGGCTCGCGAAAAGAATATCGAACGCATGAAGAGCTTGAGAATCAAAACGGGCGACGAGATAGAAAATTTATACTCTGCGCTGATTCGGACGACGGAAAACCTTCTGAACTATTTTAAGTATCTGCAACTCGCAAGGGGTCAAGTGGCTGACATGCAAGTAAAAGTTTCCGCAATGGACAAGAAGGCGCATATTGATTCGTTGACGGGCGTTAAGAATAAAACTTCTTACGTCGAGGCAACCGAACAGCTCGATAAAAAGATTGCGGCGGGTGACGCTAAGTTTTGTATCGTGATGATTGACGTGAACTATCTAAAGCGCGTCAATGACACCTACGGGCACGAACGCGGCAATGAATATCTGGTTAATGCTTGTCGGCTTGCCTGTGGTGTCTTCGGCAAGGAACATGTCTATCGCGTCGGCGGTGATGAATTCGTCGTGCTAATCGAGGGCGATAAGGTTTCGTTGTGCAAATACTTCGTGGCGCAGTTCAAAGCGGAGATGGAGCATAAACTTTCCAATGAAGCCCTTGCACTGTGGGAGAAAGTCTCGGCGGCGATTGGCGTTGCCTACTACGAGGCGGGCACTGACAAGACGGCGGACGAAGTCTTTAAGCGGGCTGATAAAGAGATGTACGCTAACAAGTTGGCTATGAAGGCAGCAAGGACTGATTGACATGAGAAATAATTTGCCGTCACCGATTGTTATATGCGTTGGAGCCGTCGTCTTGAACTTATGCGGGCTGTTCGTCACGAGGACTTTAGGCTTGCCGCTGTATTTGGACACGGGCGGCACGATTTTTATCGCAATGATGAGCGGCTACGTTCCAGGTATCGTCGTGGGGTTCGCTACGCATTTCCTAGCGTCGTTCGTCGACGAAGGCGAGATGTATTATTGCTCAGTCAGCATCTTCACCGCGATTTATACGACGTTCCTTGCCCGCCGTGGCTACTTCCAGACTTTGCCAAAGACAATCTTGACGATTCCCCTATTGGCTCTGATAGCGACGACCTTAAGCGAATTTATTGGGAAGTTTTTATTCTGTACAGGCGTCGTCAAAGCCCTAAGCGAAATCCAAATGCACTTCACGTCGATTTTCCTGCGGGAGCTCGTCGACAAGGGTTTAGTCGTCTTAGCGGCGTTCGGGCTGTTGAAGTTCCTTCCGTCACGTGTGAAAGATATTTTTAGCGGCTTAGGTCAAAGGCAGGCACCACTAACCGCCGAGATGAAGAGCGCAGTTTACGCCCGCAAGTGTCCGAAGTCGTCGCTCCGCGTAAAGATTCTTCTAATCCTGATGTTGAGTTCGCTATTTATCGCGGCGTCGATTGCGTCAATCAGCTACAGGATTTTTGAGCAAGCCGCCGTTGCAGTGCAGGTGAAGATTGCCGACGGCTTAGCGACCATTGCCGCCAGCCAACTTGCCGCCGCGCAGAGTCCCGCTTACCTTGAAGAAAATCTCCTAAGTATAAGGAATAGCAATCCTGACGTTAGAAATCTTCGCGTGGAAAAATTTTCGGCGGCGGGTTCGCAAGTCATCTTCAACAGCGACGGGAACTCCTCCACCGACGAAAAGATTTTGGAGCACGTTGACGATTTGATTGCGGGCAGACCTATTGCGCCGATAATCGCCGACGACCTCTTGACGCTTTGCAAGCCCGTTTACGACGCGGCGGGTAAGGCTCAATGCTACGTCGTGATTGAACTGACTTTGGATTTAATCTCCGATTATGGCAGGGCGTTTACTGCTAAGGTGCTCGCGTTGTTTTCGGGTTGCTTCGTGTTCGTCTTCGTAATCGGCTTGCGGTTCGTGGAAAATAATATCGTCCTGCCGGTTAACACCATGGCTTATTGCGCGAACAACTTTGCCTATGATAACTCCGAGTACTGCGCCAATAATGTTGAGCAAATACAGCGGCTTAAGATTCACACAGGCGACGAGATAGAAAATTTATATCACGCGCTGTTGAAGACGACGCAGAACGCTAAAGACTACTTCGACAAGTTGCGGCGGGCAAGACGGCAAGTCGCTGAGATGGACGAACTGGCACATAAGGATTCGTTGACGGGCATAAAGAATAAAGCCGCCTATGACGAGGCGACGGCTCTGCTTGACGAAAAAATTTCTGCGGGCGTGGCGAAGTTCTGCATTGCTATGGTCGACGTGAACTTTTTAAAGCGCGTCAACGACACCTACGGGCACGAGAAAGGCAACGCTTATCTTTTGAACGCAAGCAAGCTAATCTGTTCGGTCTTCGGTGAGGAGCATGTTTATCGCATTGGCGGTGATGAATTCGTCGTGGTAATTGAGGGTGATAAGGTTTCGTTGAGCAAGTACTTCGTCAAGCAGTTCAATGCGGAAATGGCTAGAAAGAATTCCAATGAGACGCTGGAGCCGTGGGAAAAAGTTTCGGCGGCGGTCGGTCTTGCCTTCTACACAGCGAACGATAAGACGGCGGAGGAAGTTTTCAAGCGGGCTGATAAGGAAATGTACGCTAACAAGTTGGCTATGAAGGCGACACGCACTGACTAAATCAAAGGGAGGATTCACAGTGGAAAAGATTAATCGCGTGTTTTTAATCGTTTTAGACAGCGTGGGCATTGGCGGCGCGGCGGACGCAAAAGCTTTTGGCGACGACAACCCAAATACTCTGAAGTCAATCGCCGCGTCGAAGAAGTTTCACACCCCCAATTTAGCTAAGCTCGGTCTGTTCAATATCGACGGCATTGACTTTGGTCAGCCCGAAGAAAATCCTTGCGGGGCGTTCGCCAGAGTTTGTGAGGCTTCGGCGGGCAAGGATACTACGATTGGGCATTGGGAGATTGCCGGCATTATCTCTGAACGTCCCTTGCCGACTTACCCCGAAGGCTTTCCGCCTGAAGTTATCAACGAGCTTGAAAAAAGTTTCGGGCGGAAGATTCTTTGTAACAAGCCGTATTCGGGGACACAAGTCATTCACGACTTTGGACAGGCTCACGAGGCGACGGGAGCTTTAATCGTCTACACTTCGGCGGATAGTGTCTTGCAGATTGCCGCACATGAAAAGATTGTTCCAGTCGAAGAACTGTATAACTTCTGCAGGACGGCGCGGAGAATTATGCAGGGCGTCCACGGAGTCGGAAGGATTATTGCTCGTCCATTCGTCGGAGAATTTCCTAACTATGAACGCACGCCCCGCCGCCATGATTTTTCTTTGACGCCGCCCGCCGAAACTGTCCTTGACGCTTTGCAGAAAAAAGGCTTCTCGACGATTGGCGTTGGCAAGATTCAAGACATTTTCGCGGGGCAAGGGATAAGTCGTTCGCTGGGCGTCAATGTCGATAACTCGGACGGCATGAACAAAACTTTACAGCTAATAGACGAGGACTTTAGCGGGCTGTGCTTCGTGAACTTGGTTGATTTCGATATGAAGTTCGGACACCGCCGCGACGTTGACGGCTACGCGCAAGCCATGACGACCTTTGACCGCGAGCTTGGAGAATTTTTAAGGCGGATGCGTTCGGACGATTTGTTGATGATAACTGCTGACCACGGCTGCGACCCCGCCGCCAAAGGTACCGACCACACCCGCGAGAATGTCCCGCTGATAGTTCACGGAGCACGAATCAAAGCAGGCGTCAACCTCGGCAAGCTGTCGACCTTTGCCGACATTGCCGCGACCATTGCCGAAATTTTTAATGTAAGCTTCGAGACGCAGGGCAGGAGTTTTCTACGTCGAATGGAGATGCTCACAGCAGATAAGGAGTGATTTTATGATTCACGTTTGTTTTGCCCTGTACGACGGAACAGGGACTTATTCAAGGTTCACGGGCACAGCGATGCTCTCGCTCTTTGAAAATGCAAATAATACCCCCCCACACCTACCGTCAATAACTGTTCATCTCTTGCACGACCATACGTTGACGGACGACAACCGCGATAAGTTCAATCAAATCGCTGACCGCTACGGACAACAGCTGAAGTTTTATAACGTCGAGGAGCGGTGCACGGATAGATACGAGCAAATAAATGTTTACTTTCCAGATATTTATGCCGATCGCCACAGTATTGCAATGTTTTATCGATTTTTTATTCCAGATCTTCTTCTGCCGCAGGAAATAGAAAAGGCAATTTATCTTGACTCGGATATTATCGTCAATCTAGACATTGCGGAGTTTTGGCAAATTGAACTGGGCGATAAACCTTTTGGCGCAATTCCCGAAGTCTTTCAATTTAATGATAAAGACGTCGGCATTAAGGCAAAAAAAAGATACATGGCGATTGTAAATGAAGGTGTTGTAAATCCAGAGGAATATCTTAATTCGGGTGTTCTGCTGATGAACTTAAAAGTTTTGAGCAAGGAAGAAGATACTATACTAACGGGAATGAAATTTATCAGCGAGCATCCGCAGTTTGAATTTCTTGACCAAGACATTTTGAATTACTGCTTCTCGACCTCGTATCTAAAGTTGCCGTTGAAGTTTAATCGCTTTGTTTTTCATGCAAGACCTGAGAACGAGTGGACGATTGAGAAAAAGATTTACCATTTCGCGGCAAGCAGAATCAGCTTTATTATGGATAGTAGAGATTTGTTTAATCGGCTGTTTATGGATTATTTCATAAAGACGCCATGGGTTGACGCCGATACGAAAGTTGCCTTGTCTGGTGGTCTTCCTTCTCGAAAATATCATACAATCTCCGTAGTCGTTCCAATGTACAATGCAGAAGAATTTATCGCTGAGTGCCTGGAAAGTCTTTTGATTCAGACGTTCCAAGACTTTGAAGTAATCGTAGTAGATGATTGTTCTACCGATAACAGCCGCGCTATCGTCGAAAGTTACATGTCGAAATTCAACGGGCGACTCACTCTCACCAAGATGGAAAAGAATTCGGGGGGCGGCGGAAATGTCCCACGCAATATCGGAATAAAGTTAGCGCGTGGCGAATACATTCAATTTCTGGACGCCGACGACATGCTCTTAGGCAATGCGCTTGAGACTTTTTATTCGGCGGCAACCTTTTATGATGCGGACATCGTTTACACCAGTTCTTGTTATGTGTTGAAGGCTCCCGATGATGCTTTTCTGTATAAAGATGGCACGAGTCGAAAAATGCCTAATATCCAAACGAATTTAACTATCGACGATCCAAATACGAATCTTAGTCGGCTCCTCCTTGAACCTGGCGAAGGAAACTTCCGTAACTGTTGGACAAAATTTATTCGGCGCGAATTTCTTCTTGAAAATAAAATCTTCTTTCCAAATTTGTCCAATGCGGGAGACTTTATCGGGGTTATCAATATCTATTGTTACGCAAGAAGGTTTTTAAGAATTGCAACGCCGCTTTACCTCCACAGGCAATACAATAACTCTTCTATTTTACGAACAGTTAGGGAACCTAGGGAACAGTGTTTGTATTGGTTCTCTACTTTCGTGGATTTCACTAAAGCTTTGTATGAATTGGAAAGAGAAAACAAAGTCTTAGCAGAAAATCCCGAATATTGTTTAGGAGCTCTCAGGGGGCATTTTGCGTGGTGTCTTAATCGAACTGAAGAAGCAAGAAGGGAACTCGACAACGAGAAGCTTTACAAAATCTTGCATGAGGAATTCGCCAAAAAATATTCTTATTCGTCAGCGTTGTTGTTGCCGTTCCTCTTTAACGCTATCCATGAAAAAGAAGTTAATGGTCCCTACTACGTTAAGGTGGTTAATAAATTCAAACGTTATCTTACCGCCAGAATAGATGTTAAACTAATGACGATTGAAGGCGAATTCCAAATCCTTTCTGTGGCTGACGATAAAGCAAGCATAAGTAAACCCAGCTGGCTCCAAAAGAACGGCATTGGCTATGTAATTCAATCCTATGCGGGGGAATTGAACTTCACCGCTAAAGCTACAGTGGATGGAAAAATTCAGTTATTGCTTAGGGGAATAGATATTCGCAATCCGGAAGATAAAACTAAACGCATTCCCTACTGGATTGATTACACTAAGCTGACAATTAACGGCAAAACGATATTCGACACCCTAACGCCTACTTGGCATAATGAACCTCACCGTTACGACTTTGACGTAAAAGCGGGCGAGGAAATCAAAATACAAGTTGAATGGCAACCGCACAGAAGCGATACCTAACAGCATATCATGCACACGAAAAAAGACGGAAGCTTTTGCCTCCGTCTTGATTTTTTATTTGGACTCGGATTTAATTCTTCATATCTCACCTCCCGATTGCGACGCTTGGTGGGCACCGCAGTTTATTTGCCGCCGACCTCGATGCAGGGGACATCTTTTCGGCTCTGTGGCGTTTATGTTTTAATGGGATTAACGGGAATTATATTTTGAAATACTTAGAGGATTGTTAGAACAAGATTAATTTTTCTACCATTCTCGTCCCTCCCGCCGCTTAACTGTAGCAGAAAATATTTTCGTTTGCAAGTCACAGTTCAAAATTTTTTCAGACGACCGAAAAATATTGTATTCAAGAGGGCGCGGGCTTGAAATTATTTTTCGCGCCGAATATAATAAGCCGCGTTATTGGTAAGACACGACTTGAAAGGATGAATTAGAAGTGGCAAACGTCGACAAGGAAGCACTCGCTCTGCATAAGGCTCATCAAGGCAAACTCGAAGTCAAGAGCAAAGTGCCGCTGAAGACGAATAAAGATTTAACGCTTGCATATACGCCGGGCGTTGCGGCTCCTTGCCTTGAGATAAAAGAAGACTACGATAAGATTTACGACTACACCAACCGCGGCAACCTCGTAGCAGTCGTCACGAACGGTACAGCGGTTCTCGGCTTGGGCGACATTGGCGCGGGGGCAGGTCTGCCCGTCATGGAAGGCAAAGCGATTCTGTTTAAAGGGTTCGCGGGTGTCGATGCTATCCCCATTTGTCTTGATACTAAGAGCGTTCCCGAAATCATCAGGACAATTCAACTTATGGCACCGAGTTTCGGCGGCATTAACCTTGAGGACATCAAAGCTCCCGAATGCTTCGATATTGAGCACGCCTTAAAAGATTCCGTCGACATTCCTGTATTTCACGACGACCAACACGGTACAGCGATTGTCGTTGCGGCGGCTCTGATTAATGCCCTTAGGCTCGTCGGAAAGAAATTTGAGCATATAAAAGTTGTCGTCAACGGCGCAGGCGCGGCGGGCATGGCTATTACCTATCTGATTCAAAAGATGGGCGCGGAAGATGTCGTGCTGTGTGATTCGACTGGTGCAATTTATGAGGGACGTGGCAAGGGCATGAATCCCTACAAAGACCAAATCGCCGCTGTCACGAACTTTAATCACGAGGCGGGGCAACTCGTCGATATTATTCACGGCGCGGACGTTTTTATCGGCGTGTCGAAGGCGAACTTACTGACTGAGGAAATGGTCAAGTCCATGAACAAGGACGCGATTATACTTGCTATGGCTAATCCGACGCCTGAAATTATGCCCGACAAGGCTAAGGTGGCGGGGGCGCGCGTCGTAGCCACGGGGCGCAGTGATTTCCCCAATCAAGTCAACAATCTGCTTGCCTTCCCTGGTATATTCAGAGGAGCTTTGGACGTTCGGGCGACTGACATAAACGAGGCTATGAAAATTGCGGCGGCTTATGCGATTGCCTCCCTTGTCAGCGAAGACGAACTAAACGAAGAACATATCATCACGACGCCTTTTGATGAACGCGTTGCCCCGACGGTTGCGGCGGCTGTCGCTAAGGCCGCCATTGAGTCGGGCGTCGCTCGCAACAAAAATATCAAGCCCGAAGACGTCGCTAAGCATACGATAGAACTTCTTGCTAAGCTTTGACGCATTGTGCTCGTAGTCGAGTGGATAAGACGTTAGCCTCCGGAGCTAAAAATCGCGGGTTCGACTCCCGCCGAGCACGCCAAATAGAAATCTCTAAGCGGTTCCCTAATCGGAGCCGCTTTTAAATTTATCGTCTGCTGTGTTACAATGGGCAAAAAATTTTTGGAAGAGGAAAGAACATGTCAAAAAATCCGACGCCCCTAAGCTCAATCGCGCCGCCGTTTTTATTCTTGCTCCTCGATTATGTCGGCGTAGTCATAAGCGAACACCTCGCCTTTATCCTGCGCGACTGGCTAGACACGTGGAACCGCGTAACTTATCTTTACGGCGACGCTTACATTTATGGAGCAGTGCCGCTGTTGTTTATAATCTTCCTCGGTCAAGCGCGCTCGTATCGGCAAATGAAACCCGTCGTAGACACCATGCGCGATATTTTTCAATCAGTCTTCGCGGGCTGGATGGCGTCGATTATTATTATTTACTTCCTTAAGGCAAGCGACCAATCTTCGCGGCTGTTTATAATCCTGTTCGGGCTGTTCGTCCTAATCAATGTCTGCTTAATTCGTTACTGTGCGCTTAAGTTCATGAAGCGGCGAAATATTTTCTACGAACCGATAATCTTAATTGGCGCGGGGTTGACGGCGGAGCGGCTGATAAAGTTCTGGCGGGAGGATTTGGGTTATCGTTATAAAGTTATCGGGCTGATTGACGACCACCCAATTTCCGCGACGTTGCCGAAGGAATTCCCGATACTCGGCGGCTTCGACGAGGCACGCAGAATCATTCGGGCGGCGAACGTCAAGACAATCATAATCGCCGCGCCGGGTCTGGGCAAGGAACGCCTTCAAGCACTAATCAGCGACATTCAACCGCACGTCAAAAATATTTCGTTCGTGCCTGATTTAATCGGTACGCCAATGTCAAGCGTGGAGCTATCTCTTCTGTTCAGCGAAAAAATTCTAATGCTTAACCTGCGTAACAACCTATCGCGACCATACAACCGAATCATCAAAAGGATTTTCGACTTGACGCTTACGATTGTCGGCGGGCTGATGATTTCTCCTATCCTGCTAGCGATTGCGCTTGCCGTGGCGATTGACAACCGCGGACATGTTATCTTTGCACACAGACGAGTTGGGGCGGCGGGGAAAAAATTTCCGTGCTACAAGTTCCAAACGATGATACCCGACGCCGAGGCGAAGTTAAAAGAATACCTTGCCGAAAATCCGGAGGCGCGGCGCGAATGGGAGGAGACTTTCAAGCTGACTCATGACCCGCGGGTAACGAAGCTGGGAAATTTCTTGCGACGGACGAGCTTAGACGAATTGCCGCAACTTTGGAACGTGATACGCGGCGAGATGAGTTTAGTTGGTCCGCGTCCGATTGTTCAAGCGGAGGTCGTGCGCTACGGCAAGAACATTCGCGAATATTACATGGTTTTGCCGGGGATAACGGGCATGTGGCAGGTTAGCGGACGCAGTGACACGACTTATCCCGAACGCGTCGCAATGGATACTTGGTACGTTCGCAACTGGTCAGTTTGGATTGACTTGATGTATCTGTTCAAAACCGTTAAGGCGGTTTTCAAAGGCAAGGGGGCTTATTGAATGTTTGATAGGAAGTTGACACGGCAAATCAACGTTGGGAACGTCAAAGTTGGTGGCGGCGCGGCGATTAGTATTCAATCCATGACGAATACTAAGACGCATGACACGACGGCGACGATTGAACAAGTCCAAAGGCTCGCGGCGGAGGGTTGCGACATTGTACGAGTTGCCGTGCCCGATATGACGGCGGCGAAGTCCTTAGGCGCGATTGTCTCTGCGGTGGACGTGCCGATTGTCGCGGACATTCACTTTGATTATAAGCTGGCATTGGAGGCGATTGCTCAAGGCGTGGCGGCGTTGCGATTAAACCCTGGCAATATCGGCGGGGCGGCTCACGTTCGGGAAGTCGTCAAATCTGCGCGGGCGTCCCGAATACCGATAAGGATAGGCGTCAACGCTGGGTCATTAAGTCGCAAGCTCTTAGCCAAGTATGGAGGAGCAACGCCCGAAGCACTGGTTGAATCGGCAATGGAGCACGTCGCGATTTTGGAGGCGGAAGACTTCTTCGACATAAAAATATCCCTGAAGGCTCATGACGTGCCGTTGACATTGGCGGCTTATCGTTTGGCAAGTCGGCTGACGAACTACCCGTTGCATTTGGGAATCACGGAGGCGGGCACGGTCAATAGCGGCGTGATAAAGTCGGCGGTAGGAATCGGCGCGTTGCTCGCGGAGGGCATTGGCGATACAATCCGCGTATCGTTGACGGGCGATCCAATCGCTGAAGTCAAAGTCGCTAAAGAAATTCTCAAGTCGCTGGGCTTGCGTGAAGGCGGCGTAACGTTGATTGCTTGTCCGACTTGTGGGCGTACACGGATTAACTTGCCCGCAATCGCCGCGCAGGTCGAAGAGAGAATCTCCACAATCAAACAGCCGCTGACAGTCGCAGTGATGGGTTGCGTTGTCAATGGTCCTGGTGAGGCTCGAACGGCTGATGTTGGCATTGCCGGAGCCGACGGAGAGGGAATCATCTTTCGTAAGGGGCAAATCGTCCGCAAAGTTCCTGAGGCTCAACTTGTCGCCGAACTGTTCAAGGAGATTGATAGCATGTTGTAAAAGGATTTTCGCTTGCCGCGTCAAAATATAAGCCAACGCGTATGAAAGGAGCGATTAACAATGAAAGTTCTATTGGTCAACGGTTCGCCGCGTGCAAAGGGCAATACGA
This sequence comes from Quinella sp. 1Q5, assembly GCA_014764605.1. Classification (GTDB taxonomy): domain Bacteria; phylum Bacillota; class Negativicutes; order Selenomonadales; family Selenomonadaceae; genus Quinella. The sequence goes on from JACXWG010000002.1 coordinate 20,153, forward strand.
GCATTGCGCTGGGCGAGATGATTAAAGTTTTCGAGGCGGAGGGCGTCGAGACGAAACTGATTCATATCGGCAACAAAGTCGTTCGCGGTTGCGTCGCCTGTCAAAATTGTTTCAAGCTCGGACGATGCGTCTTTGATGATGTCGTCAACGAGATTGCGCCTTACTTCATGGAAGCGGAAGGATTCGTTATCGGTTCTCCAGTCTATTACGGCTCGCCAAATGGTACGGTGCTTGCCTTCCTCGATAGGCTCTTTTACAGCACGTTCACCAAAGACAAGATTGGCAAGGTCGGCGCGGGCGTAGTGGTTGCTCGGCGCGGCGGCTGCTCGGCGGCGTTCGATGTCCTCAATAAATACATGGCGATGACTAACATGACGATTGCCGGCAGTCAATATTGGAATATGGTTTACGGCTTGGAAAAGGGCGAGGCAACTCAAGACGCGGAAGGCTTGCAGACGATGCGCACGCTTGCCCGCAACATGACGTTCCTTATGAAGAGTATCGCGCTCGGCAAAGAACAGTTCGGCTTGCCCGCTAAGGAAGATTGGACGCCGACGCATTTTATCAGATGAAAGTTTATCGCCCGACTTACGTTGAGGCGTTCAAGTGTGACGGCAAGGCTTGCGATTCGCGTTGCTGTCGTGATTGGCGGATTGTGCTTGACCAGGAGACGCGGGAAAAATATCTGCGTCTCCCCGCCGCCGCCCGCGCAGAGATTTTTAGCCACGTCGACGAGTCTGGGCAGGCGTTCCAAATGCAAAGTTCTGGGGCGTGTCCGTTCCTTGACGAAAACTTTTTGTGCAAGCTTCAGCTCAAACACGGCGAAGATTTCTTAACGGCAGTCTGTCAAAGCTTCCCACGTGTGACGTATAAACTTAGCGCAGAAGTTTATTCGCAGGCCATGACGCTTACTTGCCCGGTTGCGGCGATTCTAATCTTGCTAAGGGACGAGCCGATTGATTTTGAAGTCGTCGACGAGCTAGGGGCGCGGCAAGTATTCGACTTCACGGAAAGACTTTCAATGCCCGCCGAAGAGTTCATAGAGCGTCAACGGGCGGCGATAAGAATTCTACAGCGTCGGGACTTAACGATTAATCAGAGGCTTAAAGGGCTGTGCGAGTTCTTTGGCGAGAAAAGTTCCGTAGTTGAATTTGACGACTTGAATCACGCGGCGGCTTTGGCGGAAATCTTCGGGGAAATGTACGACGCTAACTTATCCGTTGCTAAGAAGAATCAGCTAGCCGAAGTTTACTTGACGCACAGGAAAAATATCCTAGCTCAACTGCGCGGGAGCTTCGTCGTCGTCTTGGAAAATTATTTGGTCAATGAATTCGTTATGCGGTGCTATCCTTGCGCGTTCGTGGGCGGGGCGGCGTTCAATAGTCGGGTGTTCGTCACGGCTTATCGGGCGATTGAGTTCGCGGCGGTCTTAACGACCATTTCAAAGCGGCGACTCACCGTTGAAGACTTCTTGGAGCTGTTGTTATCGCTAAATGACAAAATGGATCACAGTCGCGGAGGTATGATGGCGATTAAGAATTTTGCTGAACTGCACGACGCCGAAGTTTTTTACTCAATGATGCTTGAGAGGTGATTTGACATGAAAGAGATATTGGAACTGCTGGAGCATAATGCTCGGCTTTCGACGGGCGAGCTAGCTAGCATGTTGCAAAAGTCCGAGTACGAGATTGAAAAAGATATTGCCGTGCTTGAGAAGGAAAAAATTATCTTATCTTACGGCGCGTTGATTAACTGGGAAAAGTTCGGTGATGATGTCGTAACGGCGATAATCGAAATAAACTTGACGCCGCAACGCGAAGTCGGCTTTGATGCCATTGCCGAGAAGATTTACCGCTTCGACGAGGTTCGCACGGTTTATCTAATGAGCGGCAACTTCGACCTGCTGGTAATCATTGAGGGCAAGTCGTTAAAGGACGTGGCGAACTTCGTAGCGACGAGGCTTGCACCGATAGAGGGCGTGACGCAAACGCGAAGTCATTTCATGTTGAAGGCTTACAAGAAAGACGGAGTGATAATGGAAGACGAGGAACGCGACCGCAGGTTGGTGGTTTCGCCATGACGTGGCAAGATAGGCTGTCTAATTCAGTTAAGTCAATCGCGCCGAGCGGCATAAGAAGATTCTTTGACATTGCGGCGAAAATGCAAGATGTTGTCTCTTTGGGCGTGGGCGAGCCAGACTTCGTGACGCCGTGGCCGATTCGCGAAAGTTGCGTTTACGGTTTGGAACGCGGCTACACGAGCTACACTGCCAATCGCGGAACACCTGAATTGCGCAAGGAGATTTCTCGCCACTACGTCGACAAGTTCAATCTAAGCTACGATGTCGACACGGAAATTTTGGTTACAGTCGGCGTGAGCGAGGCTCTTGACCTTGCGTTGCGTGCGATACTCGACCCCGGCGACGAAGTCTTGATTCCGGAACCGTGCTACGTATCTTATCAAGCGTGTACTTTCCTTGCTAACGGCGTGCCTGTCAGCGTTCCTGCGACGATTGAAAACGAATTCCGAATCACGCCCGAAGAGTTGGAACCGTTCATTACGCCCAAGACTAAGGCAATTCTTATTGGCTATCCGAACAACCCGACGGGCGCGATTATGGAACGCGACGACCTGTTGAAGATAGCGGACTTTGCCGAGGCGCACGATTTGATTGTTATCAGCGACGAGATTTACGGCGACTTGACTTACGGCGGCGTTCACGAATGCTTTGCTACCCTGCCGAAGATGAAAGACCGGACGATTTTGCTTAACGGATTCAGTAAGGCGTATGCGATGACTGGTTGGCGCATTGGGTACGCTTTGAGCAATTCCGACTTTATCGGGGCGATGACGAAGATTCATCAGTACACGATACTTTGTGCACCGATAACCGCCCAAATGGCAGCTGTCGAGGCTCTAAAGCGCGGAGAAAAGTATATGCTAAAGATGGTCGCCGACTACGACAGACGCCGCCACTTGATTTACGATGGCTTTAAGACTTTGGGCTTAGATAGTTTCGAGCCGCGTGGCGCGTTCTATATCTTCCCTGACATTACGTCGAGTGGTTTGACTTCAGAGGAGTTCGCCGAACGTTTAATTCAAGCCGAGCACGTCGCCCTTGTTCCTGGCACGGCTTTTGGCAAATGCGGCGCGGGTCATGTTCGCTGTTCATACGCCACGAGCATTGATAAGATTTCCGAGGCGTTGAATCGTATCGAACACTTCTTGAAGGTGCACAAATAATGAACGTTGAAAAAATGTTTTCAAGGGCATTTGAACAATATAAAGATAAAAATGCCAGTCGTGAGCTTGTACGGCGACAGACACGGGACGCGCTTTGGGCTTAGCCTTCTAAGTAATGCGGGGTTTGGTGAGCTAGCAGTTGCCTCTTATAATGATTACGTCGGGCGAACTGTCATGCTTGCGAGCGATTGGGAACTACTAGCTACCTTCAGAAAAAATCTGCGTGTAATGGTGAAAAAGTCTCTGCTTATGGATTCAGAACGTTACATACGCGAAGTTGAACAAGCCTTTATCGAAATCCTGAACAAGGCAAAAAAGTCATAGACATTTCAGTTTATTTAAAGGAGCGCAAGTAATGGGAGTAAAAAAGAAATATGCAGAGGTCGTAAAAGAGGTTGAGGCAGAAAATTACGAAATAGCATTAAAGCTACTCTATAAAATGCGGTCGCATGAAAAAGATTTCTATTACATTGAAGCTGGCATTTTCCATTCTCTTAAAAATCAACTCAAAGAGTACCTTTCTTTAAAGAAATTGTTGCCGCTAATGCCTCGCTCTTCGCCTGAAGACAAAAAAGATTATGAGACAGCTCTGCAACAAATTAGTGTATGTTGCTCACAATTAGGTTTGGTAGACGAGTGTTTGAAATTGCAACGTCGTGTAATAAACACCACGAAAGATATAGCTACGTTTCGTGACGTAATCTCCTACTCTTGCTTTATTATAAACGCTAAAGAAGATACGTCCGTTGCCGATTTCCAAGACCTTTATAAAAAGTACAGAAGTTCTTTTAAGTTTACACCTTTCCCGCGCAAATTCTATGAACATGATAAGATTCGTGTAGGTTTTTTGTCTGGAGATTTTTATAATCATGTCGTGATGAAGTGGTCTTGTAGGTTGATAACTGAGCTAGATAAAAATTTGTTCGAGACGTATTGTTATTCAAGTAATAAGATGAAAGACCAAATTACTAAGCGTTTGATTTCAAAAATCGACAGCTGGCAAGAAATTTACGATTTGACGGACGAGGAGGCGGCTAAGCTTATTCAAGACGACGAGATTGACATTCTTTTTGACCTAAGCGGACATACAGGCTATAATCGCTTAGGTGTGATGGCATATCGTCCGGCGACTGTTCAGATATCGGGAATTGGTTTCTCGTCTTCGACGGGGCTTAAGACTGTTGATTATTTCTTGACGGACGAGTATTGCGTTGGCAATAGTGCGCCGTATTTCACGGAGAACTTAATCGCCATGTCGCACAGTCATGTTTGTTATACACTGTTCTCGGAAGTTGAAACAAAAAGAGCAACGGAGCCGCCATGTCTTAAAAATGGTTACGTGACGTTCGGTTGCTTTAATCAGTATAGGAAGATAACGGATTCGATTTTAATTACGTGGAAGAAAATCTTAGATGCCGTGCCCAATAGTCGACTTCTTCTTAAGAACCACATCATCAAACTAGACGGCGGTAAAGAATTTGTCAGCAAACGTCTTAAACGTTTTGGCATTGATTTAAAGCGTGTGGAATTACGAGGTTTTTCTGAAGAACATCCGCTTGATTACAACGACATGGACATTGCGCTAGACACCTTTCCTTATACTGGGGTCACGACGACTACCGAGGCTTTGCTTATGGGAGTGCCAGTCATAAGCTTATACGGCGACAGACATGCGACACGTTGCGGGCTTAGCATTCTAAATAACGTTGGACTCAATGAGCTGGCAGTTGATTCCTACGATGAATACGTTAAGCGGGCAGTCTTGCTCGCAGGTGATTGGGATCTGATTGCTATCCTCAAAAAAAATCTTCAGACGATGTTTGAGAAGTCGCCGCTTATGGATTATGCAAGTTACATAAAGGAAATCGAGCAAGCCTTTATCGAAGTTCTGAATGCTGAACGGAATCGCCAATAAAAAAATTTCCCTGCGAGCAATCGTCGAGGGATTTTTTTTTACCGTGGTCTATTGTATAATCTCGAAAAAAACGGAGGGAATACTATGACGAGGAAAATTTTCCTGATTTGCTTGGCGTTGCTACTTGTAATGCAAGGCGCGGTATCAGCTAAGAAGAACGAGGGATTGCCAGAGGAAGACCGAATAAAAATCGCGGTCGAGGTCAAGGACGGCTCGCGGCATAAGGAACTTGGCACGGCTCAGAGCTTGGAACTCTTCTTGAATGATAAGCTTGTCGAGAAAAATCTTGTGACGGTCGTTAATACAGATATTTCAGCTACGGACGGTTTGATTCGCGACGAAGAAATTGCAATCGAACAAAATTATATCGCCGAGAACATTGGAGAGATTTTGATTTTCGACGCCGTTGAGTTGCCGCGAGCTTCCACGGTTGCTAAGGACTTCGAGCAATCGTTCTATAAAAACTTCGGCGTGGATTATGTCGTTCGCTGTGAAGTGCTTGCGCTAGGAGCTACTAAGGTTGAAGACAAGACGATTGAAATGGTAACTGGCATTGTCGGCGGCGGGCTTTCATTTAGCGGCAGTGGCTCAAGCAATCGCGATAAGACGTTGCGTCGCGTCGGCACGGGTATAGGCTTGCTTGGCTTCGGTAGCCTTCTGGACGTTACGAAACGCACCGCCCTAAATACCGTCGTCAATATGCAATTCATCAGCGTAGAGACCGGCGAGGTCGTCTGGGAAAGTAATTTCACGGGGAAGGCGATAAAGCATCACAGCCCGGACAAAGGTTTTGACGACGTATGGACGCAAGCTTATATCGAGTCGGTCGAGAATTCTGCGAAACTCATTGCTAAACGCGTGAACAAATACGTTGATAAAGTCATCGTCAAGGGCAAGAGCGATAAGGATTTCATGCCAAAGGGAATTCCTTTCAGCAAAAAACTGTTCTAAATGATTTCTAGCGACGCGGGCGTTCGCTACAACTTCTGACAAAATTAAAAGCGACTCTTCCGAGCCGCTAATTTTTTTATTCAGCTTGTCTTGCCTCGTTTAGGACTTTGATAAAGGCTTGTTCAACTTCGCGTATGTAACGTTCTGAATCCATAAGCAGAGACTTCTTCACCATTACACGCAGATTTTTTCTGAAGATAGCTAGTAGTTCCCAATCGTTCGCAAGCATGACAGCTCGCCCGACGTAATCATCATAAGAGGCAACCGCTAGCTCACCAAGCCCCGCATTACTTAGAAGGCTAAGTCCAAAACGCGTCCCGTGTCTGTCGCCATACAAGCTCACGACTGGCACGCCCATAAACAACGCCTCGCACGTGGTGACGCCGCCGGTATAAGGAAATGTATCCAACGCAATGTCCATGTCGCCATACTCAACGAGATGATGGCTCTTAGAGAAAGCGCGCATTTCCACTCGTGACAAGTCAAAGCCTAAACTCTTCATGCGTTCGCTTACGAATTTTCTTCCGTCGTCGTTCATGAAGATTAGATGCTTTAGGAGCAAGCGGCTGTTGGGTACGGCGTCGAGAATTCTTTTCCACGCAATCAGAATCGAATCAGTGACCTTAGCAAAGTTATTGAAGCAACCGAACGTCACGAAATTATTTCTAAGGCAAGGCGGCGCGGCGGCAGGCTCCAAATTTTTAATCGGCGACTCGTAACAGATATGACTATGCGGCAAGACGATAAGTTTCTCCGTAAAATAACTTTCGTCGCCCGCGCAGTAAACATCTGACAAGAAGTAATCGAAGCAATCAAGCCCAGTCGAGTTCATGTAGCCGATACCAGAAATTTGCACGCTGGCTGGTCGATACGCCGCAACTCGCAACCGATTGTTTTGGGTGTGCCCGTCCAAGTCAAAGAGAATGTCAATTTCGTCGTCTTGAATAAGCTTAGCCGCCTCCTTGTCCGTCAAGTTTTGGATGTCCCGCCAATGCTCGACGACTTTGCGGAAAAGTTCCGTGACTTTGTCAGGCTCTTTAACATTCGAGTAACAATAGACCGTGAACGCTTTATTGTCGAAGGTGCCGTTAAAGAAATACCAGCTCCATGACATGACGACGTTCCATTGAAAGTTAGCCGATATAAATCCCACGCGAATCTTTTCATGGTCGTAGAACTTCTTCGGATAAGGAACGATGTCCGCCAGATATTTTTTGTACTCGGCGTAGAGTTCTTGAAAGTCGGCGGCAGAAAAATTTTCCACACTGCTCGCCGCGAACAGGGCGTTGCTTATCTCCCCGCAAGCCTTCTTGTTACTGTTCGATAAACTCGCCGACAAACGAAAAGCCTGCACTGCCTCTTTAGGACGTCCGAGAAATTTATTGTTTGAACCCAAACAGCTATACGCGTCCGCCGCTACGTCTCTTTCTTCTGGCGAAGAAGCTTTCAAACGTGGCAAAAGTTTTTTCAGCAAAGCCAATGATTTAGTATACTCAATTTGGTCGCGTCTTATGTAAGCCTCAAGCAACAGTGGTTTATCCCAATGCGGGGCGGCGGCTTTGACTTTGTCTACAATTTTCAATGCCTCGTCTAATTTTTTTGCCCTGTACAGTTTTAGAGCCTTAGAATATGTCTTTAAGATGTTCATGTTAATCCTTACCGATAATAGCCATAGTAGTCATCATAATCGCCGCGTCTGTGTCTGTGTCTGCCGTGGTGATACCTATCGTTGCCGTATCTGTCGCTGTCGTATCTGTTATCGCCGAAACTCTCGCCCTTGCGCACGATTCGGATTTGCAAAGCCTCCATGCGTTTGCCCCTGCCCTCAGTGCCAGCTACTTGACCGTTCTTGACCCAGCGTTGCCAGCCAATATCCGCGACGTGCGCCCGATAGTAAATGTCATACCTGTCTGCACTGCTACCAGTGAAACGAATTCTAATTCCCTCAAGGCGGCGTCCCTCGCCAACGGTACCAGCGATGTAGCCCTGATTAACCCAGCCTTGCCAGCCCCAATCTTGAACGTGCGCATTGTACTCGATAGGCGAGGAGCAATTTATAATTATCGCCTCGATGCGTTTGCCTTCTCCAGTGGTGCCGGCAACTTCGCCTTCGCTGACGGGATGCATCCAGCCAATATCTTGAACATGAACTTGATAGTTTATCTCCGGGGCAGCGCAAGCGTCTTGCGTGACAGCCAAAAGGGCAATCAACATCACGGCGGCAAAAAATTTCTTAATCATCTCGACCGCTCCTTCATTGCCCGTTCGATATCACGTTGGGCGGATTTTTCGTGCAAGGCGTCCCGTTTATCGTAATTGTGCTTGCCGCTTGCCAATGCCAGTTCCATCTTTGCCCGACCCTTTTTGAAATAAATTTTGAGGGGAACCAACGTAAAGCCTTTTTCACGCGTCTTGCCGAAGAGCTTTAAAATTTCGCGCTTATGCAAGAGCAATCGACGCGGGCGCAAAGGCTCATGATTGAAGATATTTCCCTGCTCATACGGGCTGATATGCATGTGCTCAACGAAAACTTCACCGTCCTTGACCTCGGCATAACTATCGCGCAAGTTCGCCTTGCCTGCCCGCAAGCTTTTGACTTCCGTCCCTTTAAGCTCAATGCCCGCCTCGAAAGTCTCATGAATAAAATAATCGTGGCGTGCCTTCCGATTCTCACACGCAATCTTTATCGCGTCCTTAACCATAAAAATCACCTCCTCCGCAATGATAACAACCGCAACGTCCTTTTGCAAATTAAATCTTTGTAAAAAACCTCCGCCGTCAGCGAAGGTTCTTAAGTTCAATCAGATAAGCTTCGGCAAGAAGTCGCAAGCTCGCGTTAGACTTTAGCCGCCGATGATATTGTGCGCCCGTCTCTATCATCAGCAAGATTTTTCGTTCGGGAAGGTTTATCTTGCTAAGGCGCGGCACTAAGTCTAGGTTATGCGGTTCCAACACTTCGGCAAAGCAGATGTCCCACAAAAGTTTTTGTACGTGCGTTAGGAAGTCCGAGAACTTATCCCGCGACCAATCCGCCATTTCAGCTCCAAGCTTGAAAATGTCCTCGTTAGTGAATTCCGCACGTGAAATCTTTTCTATCGTGTCTAATGCCGCCTCGCGAAGTTCTGCGCCGCCCGAATCCCTTAACATTAACGCTCGTCCGAAACTGCCGCCCGCAATCACTGATAGCCTTTGCGCCTCTTGCACGTCGACGCCGCGATTGATTAGCTCCTCGGCAATTTGTGCGGGTGTGAGCTTGTCAAAGTGCACCGTCATACACCGTGAACGAATCGTCATCAGCAAGCCCGTTCGGTTCGCCGTCAGCAAGATAAAAATCGTTTGGCTCGGTGGCTCCTCGATTGTTTTTAGCAGACAGTTCGCCGCCGCCTTGTTCATGAGTTCCGCCCCGTCGATTATCACCACACGCCGCACAGAATTTATCGGGCGCAATGATACTTCGGCTTGCAGGTCTCGTATCTGCCCAATTTTGATATTGCGAGCCGTCTTAGTTTCCTCCGCCTCCACGACGTAAAAATCAGGGTGACTCCGCGCCGCCACGAGATGACAACTTTCGCAGACGCCGCAAGGAGAGCCGTCAACGGGATTATCACAAAGCAGAGCCGCCGCGCAGACTTCAGCCGCTAATCTTTTGCCGACACCCTCCGCGCCAGAAAATATTACGGCGTGCGGAAATTTTTCTTCGGCAATGTTCTTCCTAAGGTAAGCAATCGTCGCGGCGTGTCCGATTAAATTTTTCCAGCCAATCATCACATGAATATATCGACGAGCATTCCGCGGATAGCGTCATGTGCGGCGATTACATCAAGCTGATCCGATTGCCCCAGCCGAATCCGCTCCGCCATGTCCTCAAGCTTGCGGTCGATTTTCCTCACCGTAGTATAAACGCGTTGCCGACCCATTCTGTCCCAGCCGGCGGACGTGTGCACCTCATACATATTGCTGACTGCCGCCCCGATAAAATTTTTTATCAGCGTGCGATACTCCTTAAGCTCCTCATAAGTCGGCGTCTTGGTAAGACGGGTTGCTTGCTCATCAATCTTTTTGAGCATCGCTTCCATCTCTTCATGAGAGACGCCCTCGGATTGTTGTTCCATTAGCTCCGTCTCGAAACTCAATTCCTTGTCGCGTGGGTGTTCGCTCGTGCCGCGTAGCATTTCAAACGGCGACGCGGGCATTGCCGCACTTCCTATCTTTACTGCCATATCAATTCACCTCGCCGCTAGTTTATAAAATTTCGTCCGCAAACGCAAGAAGAGGTCGCCGATTTGTAATCAGCGACCCCTCCTGAAAAAGGCTTCCAAAGTGCCGGTTCCTCTGAATGTCTAAACCTGCTTACTCGCAGGTGGGTTCCTTAAGCTCGGTCTCTGTTACTTGCCTCTTGGACAATTCTCCATCTTCCGAATCAATTCAGGTTCCCTAATTTTAATGTAGGTTAGACATTATCTGATTCCTCGTACACCCCAGACGTTTCCTCCTTCGGCGCAGATAATAGCACGAAAAATTTTTCATTACAAGTCTTGACAGGCACGAAACTTTCAGCGGTAAGACTTCTTGTAGATGTTAAGCATATCTTCATCGGTCAAAGGAATCGGGTCGAACTGCAAGAGGAATCCCATAGCGTCGCGGGTGTTCTGAACCATTTTAGGGAACTCGTCGGGGCTTATGCCGTAATCGCTCATCTTCAGGTTGTCGACGTAGCAAGCCGCTTGCATTTCCTTTAACGCGTCGATAAAGTCTTCTGGCTTATCGGCGTTGACTTTACCCATTGCCCGCGCCATGTCTATGAACTTGTCGTCGCAAGCGTGCTTTTCCACGAAGTGACTAAAATAAGCAACCGACAACATAATCAAGCCCGCGCCGTGCGGCAACTCCTGATGATACGCGCTCAAGGCGTGTTCTAACGAATGCTCCGACGTGCAAACGCAAACATCCATTGACATGCCGCCGAGAGTATTGGCGAAGGCAACTTGCGTTCTTGCCTCAAGGTTCTGTCCGTCATTAACGGCAATGGGTAAGTACTTCGCGAGCTTTGCAATCGCCGTAAGCTCAATCATCGCGGACGCCTCATTGCACGCGTTGGAAATGTAGCCCTCGGCGTTGTGGAAGAAGGCATCAAAGCCTTGATACGCTGTGAAGTGTTTGGGAACCGTCAGCATATACAGCGGGTCGACAATCGCCAAGACGGGATAGCTACCAAAGAAGGCGGTTTTCTCGTTAGTCGCCGGATTAGTGATGACTGCGCCCGCGTCGACCTCCGAACCGGTGCCTGCACTCGTCGTTATCGCTATGAACGGCAGGGCTTTTTCCGTCAATGGTTTCTTGCCGCCCGTGCCAAACATGATGTAATCCCAAACGCGACCTTCCTTTTGCGGAATCATCGAGGCGATAGCTTTAGCCGCGTCGAGTACAGAGCCGCCGCCCAAACCTACCACGAAATCACAGCCGTTATCGCGTCCAAAGTCTACAGCCTCTTGCACAGTCGGTTCAATCGGGTTGGCTTGAATCTTGTTGAAGATGACGTACTCCGCGCCCCAAGCTTTAAGCTCCTCTTGCAACTTATCGAGACTGCCATTAGTTTTCGTCGAGCGTCCGTTTGATATGACAATCAAAGCCTTCTTGCCAAGCGGCGTTTCCTTGTGCAGTTCGCCGAGCTTGCCCGCGCCAAATAAAATCTTCGTCGGGATATTCCATACAAATGCCATGTAAATCAGTCTCCTTATCTAATCGTTCTTAAGGGTAACCGTCGCCAACGAGGCAACGCGGTCATCGTCCTTTGTCTTCATGAGGATAACGCCTTGAGTATTGCGCCCCTGCAAGCCAATGTCGTCAATGCTCGTGCGAATCACAAAGCCTTCAGTCGTTATCAAGAGCAATTCTTGGTCGGGCGTGACAACTTTAATCCCGACGACTTCGCCAGTCTTCTCGGTTATCTTCATGTTGATAAGACCCTTGCCGCCGCGCCCCTGCGGTCGATACTCTTCAGCGGGCGTGCGTTTACCAATGCCCTCTTCGCTGACGGTCAAGACTTCAGCCCCGCGACGAAGCTTATCCATGCCAATGACACGGTCGCCGCGCTTAAGTTGAATGCCCTTGACGCCGCGAGCAGACCTTCCCATAGAGCGTACTTCCTCTTCCGCAAAAGAAATCGTCATGCCCTGTGCGGTGCCGAGAATGATATAGCGTTCGCCCTCCGTGAACTTAACGCCAATCAACTCGTCGTCCTTGTCTAGCTTGATAGCAACCATGCCGCGTTTCATCATTGAGCTAAACTCGCTAAGCTGAGTCTTCTTGACGATACCTTTGCGCGTCGCCATGAATAGATAGCGCGTCGGGTCGAAGTTCTTAACCTTAATCATCGCGGTAATCTTCTCTCCCGCCTCAATCATCAAAAGGTTGCTAATGTGGTTGCCCTTAGCGGCGCGTCCCGATTCGGCGATTTGATAAGCTTTAAGGTGGAAGACCTTGCCCTTGTTCGTGAAAAATAAAATCGTGTGGTGCGTCGTGGTTATCAGAATCTGTTCCACGAAGTCTTCTTCCTTAGTACCCATGCCCGTTACGCCGACGCCGCCGCGTTTCTGCCGTTTATAGGCGTCTAGGTCGATACGTTTGACGTAGCCGCCGTGCGTCAAGGTAACAACAATATCATCGTCATCAATCAAGTCCTCCGCCTCGAACGCTGACAGCTCCTCGCCGACAATCTCTGTGCGCCGGTCGTCATTGAACTTTTCCTTAACCGTCGTCAGCTCGTCTTTGATAATCTGCAAAATCCGTTGTTCGTCGCCGAGAATCAATTCATAGTCTTTAATCGCCGCCTTAACGTTGTGATATTCCTCTTCAAGCTTAGAACGTTCAAGCCCAGTTAGCTTCTGCAAACGCAAATCCAAAATCGCTTGAGCCTGCGCGTCGCTGAACTCAAACCAACTCATAAGCTCCGATTTCGCGTCTGCCACTGACGAACTATCGCGAACGATTTTAATCACGCGTTCGAGACTCTTAACCGCCGTCGTCAAGCCCTCCAGTATATGAGCACGTGCGCGAGCCTTAGCTAGGTCAAAACGTGTGCGCCGCGTGATAACTTCTTCCTGATGCCTGATGTAGTGCTTGAGAATTTCCTTGAGGTTGAGGAGCTGCGGCTTGCCGTCGACTAGCGCAATCATATTCACGCCGAAGGTATCTTGCATTTGCGTATGCTTGAATAGCAGGTTCAAAACGATTTGCGGCGTGGCGTCGCGTCTAAGGTCGATTGCAATCCTCATGCCATCGCGGTCGGATTCGTCGCGCAAATCGGTTATGCCCTCAATCGTCTTGTCCCGGACGAGGTCGGCAATCTTTTCAATCAGTCGCGCCTTGTTGACTTGATAAGGTAGCTCTGTGACGACGATGCGGCTTTTGCCGTTTGAAAGTTTTTCAATCGACGTTCGTGCCCGCATTTTGATTGCGCCGCGTCCAGAGGCATAAGCGTCGCGGATTCCTTCCTTGCCGATAATCAAGCCGGCGGTCGGGAAGTCGGGACCTTTAACAAGTTTCATAAGCTCGCGGGTCGAAGCGTCTGGTTCGTCGATTAGATAAAGTGTCGCGTCGATAATCTCGCCTATGTTGTGCGGGGGAATGTTCGTCGCCATAGCCACTGCGATACCCGATGAGCCATTGACGAGCAGTTGCGGAAACTTCGCGGGCAGAACTGACGGTTCCTTAAGTGATTCGTCGTAGTTGGGCACGAAGTCCACGGTGTCTTTTTCAATGTCCTGAAGCATAAGTTCGGAAATCTTCGACATGCGGACTTCGGTATAACGCATGGCGGCGGCTGGGTCACCGTCGACAGAACCAAAGTTGCCGTGCCCATCGGCTAGCATGTACCTCATAGAGAAATCTTGCGCCATACGAACGATTGCATCATAGACAGAAGTATCGCCGTGCGGATGATATTTACCTAAGACCTCACCGACGATACGCGCCGACTTCTTGTAAGGCTTGCCGCTTGTCATGCCTGCTTCTTGCATTGCGTAAAGAATCCTGCGGTGCACAGGCTTTAACCCGTCGCGCACGTCCGGCAAGGCGCGTGCTACGATAACCGACATTGCGTAATCTATATAAGAAAATTTCATCTCGTGTTCGAGATTGACCGGGATAATCTTCCCGTGTCCAAAGTTTAGTTCTTGCACTGTCTCACCTCTTCCATTGTTTGGCACAGTATAGCACCCGCGCCGCCAATTAGCAAACTTCACAGGAACAGCATAAGCAACGACCCGATAAACAGCACGAGACTAAAGCTATGCAAGGCGTTCTGGACGGCGCGATTGTGTTTGCCGAAGAGGGCACCTATTAACGGACGCAATAGGAACGTTAGCAACGAAGTCGACAGGAAGAACAGCGGCTTATCTGCTTCGGCTAGGGCGTAAACCAGCATCACTGCCGAGATTGCTACGCCGCTTGTCTCCGCGTGCGACAACTTTGCTTTAAGCTCTGGTTCATGCGTCGACGACTTTGCTTTATCCTCCGCCGCTTGCGTCTCGCTGTCAACGAAGTGTTTGCTGTGAAAAGTTTGCGGGCACGTCTCCTTATCGAGAGAAACCTTCTCTGCGTAAAGGTCGTCCGCGTCGTCCGTGCTTGCCCCCGAATAAAGGTCGTCTTCGTTGAATTTTTTATCGTCGTTCATAGAATTTCCTAATCGCCTCAACTAGCCCGCTGATAGTGAATTCTTCCGCTACGACCGCCGCCGCCACTCCGAAACTTTCCAACGTCTTAGCAGTTATCGAACCGATTGCCGCAGACGGAATTTTTTTCAAGCAGTCGACGCCATAAGCCGCGATGAAGTTCTTGACGGTTGAAGAGCTGGTGAACGTCACCAAGTCAATCGCGTCGAAATCAATCTGCGCGGATGCCTCGGACAAGGTTTGATAAGCGGGAGCAATCGTGACCTCCGCGCCGAAAATTTTCAACGTCTCTGGCAAGGCGTCGCGAGCAACCTCCGCCCGTGCAAGTAAAACTTTCTTCCCGCTTACAACGTCTTTGAGTGAATTGGCTAAACTCTCCGCGACAAAATCCTTAGGCACGATGTCTGCGATTATCCCGAAGGTTAAAAGCTTCGCCGCCGTCACCGAACCGATTGCCGCAACTTTATTCAAAGCCCGTGCGTCGCGTCCTTGAAGTGTCAGCCGCTCAAAGAATTTATCAACGCCGTTTACACTCGTGAAGACAATCCAATCATAGCCGTTAAGATTTTTTATCGCCTCATCAAGCTGACGGAAGTTATCGGACGGCGCAGCAATTTTTATTGTTGGGCACTCTATGACGTGTGCGCCAAGGTTTTGCAATGCCTTCGACAGTTTGGAGGCTTGAGCACGTGCTCGCGTGACTAAAATCCTTTTGCCGAACAGCGGACGCGTTTCGAACCATTTTAGCTGTTCGCGAAGGCTAACGACCTCGCCGACGATAAAGATTGCAGGCGGCGCAATGTTCGCGTGCGGAGCTTGGGCAAGCGTCGTAACGATGACTTCCTGTTCAGGCTTCGTGCCCCAACGAATCAACGCGGCGGGCGTATCGGGCTTGCGTCCGTGTTCGGTGAGCTTACTGACGATTTGCGGCAGGTTAGCGACGCCCATTAAGAAAATCAGCGTGTCGACTGCCGTAGCTAGCTTGTCCCAGCGGATTGACGATTCGGGCTTGAGTGGGTCTTCATGCCCCGTGACGACTACAAAGCTTGTAGCGATGCCGCGATGAGTAACGGGAATTCCAGCGTAGGCAGGAACGGCAATCGCGCTCGTGACTCCGGGGATAATCTCGAATGGCAAGCTGTGTTCTCGAAGATAAAGAGCCTCCTCACCGCCACGCCCGAATACAAAGGGGTCACCGCCCTTTAGCCTAACGACAATTTTATTTTGCCGCGCCTCTTCGACGAGCAGTTGATTAATTTCCGATTGCTTGAGCGTGTGACGCCCCGCCGCCTTGCCTACGTAGATTTTCTTCGCCGCCGCGCAGAGACTTAAGATAGCGTCATCGGCTAGCCTGTCATAAATCACGACGTCCGCCGCCTGTAACAAGTCGCAAGCCCTAAGCGTCAACATTCCCACGTCGCCTGGACCCGCGCCGATAAGATAAACCATTGCCATCACCGTTGCCCCAAATAGTAATTGACGAACTGTTGAGCCGTGCGACCATTGCGCCCCGAATGCGACATCTCCCAACGCAAGCCCTCAAGCCGCAACGTTTCCGCGTCAAGCTCAATGCCCCGCCGCCTCAACATACTGCGGATTATCTCAAGGTACTCCGCCTGCGTCGGCGCGTAGTAGTGAATTATCAGCCCGAACCTATCTGATAGGGAAATCGTTTCGTTCAAGCTGTCGTCGCGATAAAGTTCCTCGTGCGCCTCGTCACGGTCGCGCCACGTCTCGCGGATAAGGTGTCGCCGATTGCTTGTGGCGTAGATTAAAACATTTTCCGGACGCGACTCCACGCCGCCTTCAATCGCAGACTTCAGATACTTATACTCGCCCTCCGACTCCTCAAACGACAAATCATCTAGGAAGACGATAAAACGCTTGCTCATAAACCGTCGCAACGTCTCCATGATTTCGGGCAAGAATTTTAGTTGCGGCTTAGTGATTTGAACGAGCCTTAGCCCTTGCGAATAGTATTCGTTGACCAAAGCCTTGACGCCCGATGATTTACCCGTGCCGCGTGCCCCGACGAGCAGAACATTGTTAGCGGGCTTGCCGTCGACAAAGGCGGTTGTATTGCCCGTCAAAAGTTCTTTTTGGTGCGCGTAGCCGATTAGGTCATCAAGGCGTATCGTTTCAAAGTGACGAATGCCGATGATATTTTTATCCCAGCGGAAGGCGCGATAGGTCGCAATGTCGCCATAGCCGAAGCGTCGCCAGTGTTCGATAAAGGCGTCGGCGATTTCATCTGCAGTCATGAGCTTGTCCAGCCGTCGTAGAAGTTCGCTAAGTGCCTCGTCGTTGCTAGTGGCAGTCGGTTTGTATATGTCGAGGATTTTCATATCGCTCCAGAGTTCGCCGCGCAGTATCGGCAATAAAATTCCCACGTCGCGTTTGAAAACTTCGCGGAGGCTCTCGCCGATAACGCCGCCGCTTGATTCAATCGTCGTGGATATAAGGTTAGGTTCGTGCGCCAAAAGGTAAATCAGATACGCCCGATAGAGATTGCCGCTCAAGCCGAGCCGTTCCGCCCGTTCAATCAACTTGGCAGCAACGTCAAATTTGTCAGCCGCGCCCGTGAAAATTTCTTCGTCCAGCAGATTGCGACAGACGATTAAGCCTTGCAAATTCATTTAATTCATTCCCTTCTTGATTGTGAAGTCGTCTATAATTTCTCCGTTGACCGTGCGTGCTGTCAGATGTAGTTCCGAAGCTTGAACGTCCAATGCGATAAAACTTTCCGGTTCCTCGCGCTGATTCGGATACGCCACGTTGTCAATCGTCGAGTGCGGCTCAACGTATTTTTGGTCGCCCGCTCGCCCGCACAAAATGTAAGTCGTGCCTTTTATCTGTCCGCGATTGCGGTACGTATGCAAGTGCCCCGTGAACACCAAATCAATTTCCAGCTCGTCGAACAGCTCCAAGAACCTATCCGCGATGTCGTTGAACCTGTCCTGCCCATAGTCGTAAATGTCCTTGTGCATGAAGACGATTTTCCATGGGCGATTGACGTTGGCGGCGTCGCGCCTGAACCAATACTCCTGCGCGGCTTGCATGTTCGGCTTGAACTTGTCCAGCTCGGCAAACTGCGTGTTGAGGATAAAGAAATGCGCCGCGCCGTAGTCGAAGGAATAGAAGTAGCCGCCCAAGTTCTTAGCGTCGTTGTCGGGCAAGCTGAACTGATTAAGATAACCCGTCGGCAATGCATTGAACCAGTCGACGCCGTAGCACTCGTGATTGCCCATGACTGGCGCAAACGTCCGCCCCGATAAAATCTTAGCCGCTGACAAGTGCCACGCCCGCCATTGATAGTCCGCCTCGCCATTGTCCACGAGGTCGCCGATAACCGTCACAAGTTCCGCGTCGGGATAAGTCGCGTGCGCCGCGTCCGCTGTCCTCTGCCAAACGTCGTAATGCTCGCATTGACTGTCCGCGAAAATTATCATTTGGAACGCCCCATCGCCCGCCGTCCGCAAATCTTGCCATGAAGTCGCCCGCTCGCCCGCCACGATTCGGAACTTATACAAACTCGCCGCCTTTAGTCCTTCAAGCTTGCACGAATAGATTAAGTCTTGTCGCTTGACCTCGGAAAAGTGAGCCACCTCATCGCCGACAAGTTGCCATTCCACTTGAAAAGTTTCTTCAGCGTCCGCCTGCCACATTATCATTCGCGAAACCCTTGAATCACGAGTGACGACTTGCCGAAGAAACTTTACGCTCGTCAATGGCTCGTAGCCGTCTTGCGGTGTGTGCAACTCCTCAAGCCTCGACGCCTCCGCGAGTTTCGGGAAGTACGCCCCAAGACCCAACGCGATTAACACCTTGATAAAAAATCGCCGGCTCATTCTAAGCCTCGTGTCAGCCGCGAATAGTACTTATCGGGCAAGCGGCATATCTTCCCGCCGCTCGTGAAAACATTGGTACTTGTTCCTTCCGCCAAAACTTTTTCCTCGCCGCGCCGCCGTATCACGTAATCGAACTTCATCTTAGCCTTAGTCAATGCCTCCGCCGTCGTGACAATTTCCAGCTCGTCATCGAACTTCGCGGGGGCATGAAACTTCGCCGTAATCTCGACAATCGGAAATAAAATCCCGTCGCTCATCATCTCGTTTAGGTCAATGCCGAGTTCTCGTAAGAATTCGACGCGCCCCGTCTCGAACCAGCGGATATAGTTCGCGTGATGTGCCACGCCCATAACGTCAGTATCGAAGAATTTCACGCGGTGCAAGGTCGTTACAATCATTGCCTTCCCTCCTCGCCGAAACTATATCACATTGCCGCGAACTGTGCTATAATGGCAAAAAATTTTTGGAGGTGTGAACTTGCTGTACTTGTGCGCGACGCCGATTGGCAACCTTGAGGACATGACGTTTAGAGCCGTGCGAATCCTGCGCGAAGTCGACTTAATCGCGGCTGAAGACACGCGGCGCACTCGGAAGCTTTTGACGCACTTTGACATACACACGCCGCTAATCAGATTCGATGAGAATTGCAAGGCGACAGTCGCCGAAAAGATTTTGCAACGGTTGCGGGCGGGCGAATCAGTTGCCGTAGTCAGCGACGCGGGCTTGCCGGCAATCTGTGACCCAGGCGCGGATTTGGTAAGGCTTGCAATCGACGCGGGGATAGACGTCTGCCCGATACCTGGAGCCAATGCCGCGTTGAGTGCGCTGATATGTTCGGGACTCGACACGACAAAATTTTTATTCGCGGGCTTCGCGCCCAAGACAAAGAAAAATCGCCGCGAGCTACTGGAGGAACTCTCGACGGTTAAGGCAACGATAATCTTCTACGAGGCACCACATCGGCTGAAAGATTTTCTAGCGGAGCTTGTGGAAGTTTTCGGGGAACGGGTAGCAGTCCTTGCACGCGAGCTGACCAAAGTCCATGAAGAATTTTTACGCGGGACGCTAGGCGAGCTGATTGAACGCCTCGACGAGCCACGCGGAGAATTCGTAATCGTCGTGGAAGGCAACCACACCACGCCGCCGATTGAAGACACGCCGCTTGACTTCTACCGAAAACTTTTGGAGCAAGGCTTAGACAAGAAATTAGCCATGCGCGAGACGGCAAAGCGATTCAACGTCAGCCGCCGCGACATTTATAATACACTGCTTAAGGAGGACACTCAATGAAAACATTTTACATCACGACGCCGATTTACTACCCCAGCGCGAAACTGCACATCGGGCACGCCTACTGTACGACCATCGCCGACGCTATCGCACGGTTCAAACGGCTTGCGGGCTATGAAGTCTTCTTCTTGACTGGCTCTGACGAACACGGGCAGAAGATTCAACGCACCGCACAAGCCCAAGGCAAGACGCCGCTTGAGTACATTGACCCAATTGTCGACAGCTTCAAAGAGCTTTGGAAAAAGTTTCATATCTCGAACGACGACTTCATACGAACAAGCGAACCACGGCATGAACAGGTTGTGCAGGAAATTTTCCGCAGGATTAAGGCGAACGGCGACATTTACAAGGGCGAGTACACCGGACTTTATTGCACGCCTTGCGAATCGTATTGGACGGAATTGCAGCTTGACGAGAACGGCTGTTGCCCCGATTGTCATCGTCCCGTTGAGAAGGTCTCGGAGGAGGCTTACTTCTTCCGCCTGTCCAAATACGCCGACGCTTTACTTAAACACATCGACGAGCACCCCGAATTCATCGTGCCGACTTCGCGCCGCAACGAAATGATTAACTTCATCAAGAGCGGGCTTGAAGACCTTTGCATATCGCGCACGTCGTTTGATTGGGGAATCCCCGTACCTGACGACCAACGCCACGTCATTTACGTTTGGTTCGACGCCGTCATCAACTATATCACTCCGCTGATTCATAATCCCGAAATGAAAAAGTTTTGGCCAGCGGATATTCACCTCGTCGGCAAAGAAATCGTCCGCTTCCATTCAATCATTTGGCCAGCAATGCTCATGGCGGCAGGTTTTCCGTTGCCAAAGCAGATTTACGGACATGGTTGGCTAGTCACCGACGGCGATAAAATGTCCAAGTCCAAAGGCAACGTCGTCGACCCGGTGGCGTTGATTGAGGAGTTCGGCGCGGATGCTATCCGATACTTCCTCCTGCGCGAGATAACCCTTGGGCTTGACGGCAATTTCAATCGCGATGCTTTGATTCAGAGGATTAACGCCGACTTAGCCAACGACCTCGGCAACCTCCTGCACAGGACGCTTAACATGATTGGCAAGTTCCAAAAGAAAATTCTTCTGCAATCAACTGAAGGCACCGCTCTTGATAAGGCGTTCCGGCAAGAGGCAATCGACACGGCTAAAGATTATCGCAAGCTCATGGAAGGCATTCAACTTTCGGACGCGGTTAAGGTTGTGTGGAAGTTTATCGGGCGGGCGAATAAGTACATTGACGAAACCGTGCCTTGGAAACTCGCCAAAGACGAAACTCAACGGCAAGCACTCGCAAACGTCCTTTACAACCTCGCCGAGTCGCTTAGGATTGTCAGCCTAATGATTGAACCGTTCATGCCGTCGACAGCTCAAAAGATACGTGAGCAACTCAAGGTCACTTCGGAGCTTAGACTTGATGACGCGGAAGTTTTCGGATTGCTTGAACCTAATCACGAGGTCGGCAAGCCTGAGCAACTTTTCCCGCGCATTGTGATTGACAAATCATGAAAGCCTTAATCGTCTTATTGGTGACGTTAGCGACGCTTTTAAGTCCCGTACACGTCATAGCGGCTGACGCCTGGGCAATCGCAGCGGAGGCTCTCGGCGTGCTTGCAGCTTATCAGTCGACGCTAAGGGAAATGCTCGCGCTCGGCAACAATGTAGATGCTCAAATGTCCGTCCGCAAGCAAGACATGCAAAAGAACGGCACCGATAAGAATAAGCATGACATTGAGGTTGTTGATTCGGTTATGCAACGGCTCGTTCGCGACGGGCAATACGAACTTAGGATAAATTCTCTGCCGTTCGTGTGGCACGTCAACGACGACGAGAAATTTAACGCCGCCTGCTATCCGATGAATTATATCAGCGTCAATCGCGGGCTGGTTCGCGGGCTTAACCTAGACGAGAATCAACTTGCCGCCGTCCTTGCCCACGAGATGACGCACGGTCTTGAACAGCATTCCGCCAAGAGTTATGCGCAAGCCGTAGCCCAATCCCTCGGCGCGATGATGCTTGGTATGAACGTTGACAACGGCTCGAATATTGACTGGAATAAGTTTTCGGCGATGGTTGATTACTCGATTGCAAAGAATATCAATGTTCCCGTTGAGTACGAGGCGGACGAGGGCGGCTTTTACCTTATGACAAGTGCGGGCTTTAACCCCGGAGGCGGCGCGGCGGCTATGAATCGTCTGGGCTACTACGTCCGTTATGAGACGCAAAACGTTTTGGAGTTCGACGCACACGACACGCCCGATGACCAGACCTTCAGCGACCACCCCGACACCGATAAGCGCGAGGCTAAATTATCGGAACTGATGACTACTTACGGCGGCGGGCATGTCAAGGTTCGCAAAGTCGACCGGGCTTATCTGGTGTTCATTGACGGCTTAGAAGTCTTCTACTCGATGAACGTAGGCGACGACACCAATAGCGCGGCGGCTAATGCTTACTACTTCGCGGGCGGCTTGAGCAAGGCTTTCCACGATTATGACTCGATTGACGGTTGGAACTTTCGACGCGTCGACAATCAAACGGACTTCCTAAACGATGACTTTGCTTATCGGGAGCTAAGGGAGTTGTCGAGGCTTTACAATCTCGGCGATAAGATTCAAACGGCAGTCCAGAAGGCGTATTATTTTGAAAGTCCGCGCATACGTCAGAGAATTCACGAAGCGGACGCGGTGCGGGCGATTGCTTGGGCTAAGGTTAAGGATGCCGCAGACAATGCCAAAGCTAAAGCCGCCATGCAACTGCGAATCAACGCCGACATTTACAACGACCACGGGCAAGGCGAACTTGCGCTTATGGAGATTAAACGCGCCCTCAACGCGAAGAATCAAGACGACGTGGCGGAGTGTTTAGGGATTCGCGGACGGGCTAAGGCGATTGTCGGTGACTATGACGGCGCACTTGTCGACGCGGACGCCGCAGTTGCCAAAGACCCGACGAACCTTTACAACTTCCTAAATCGGGCGGACGTGCGGCATATGCGCGGCGAGCTTGCACTTGCGCTTGAAGACATTGACCGAGCCTTGACGATTGACGATAAGAATCCAATTCCGTACAAGTTGCAGGGCGACATCTTCGACGAGCAAGGGCAAGCCGATAAAGCCGAGATGAGTTATCGGAAAGTCTACGAGTTGACGAAGAGAAATTCGCGAACCGTTCCGCTGACTTATCTGGAGAAGATTGACCCGCAGGCGGCAGAAAAACTTCGTAAGAAAAAGGAGGCAACCACTGATGATTGAACCGTTCGATAAGATGATTTTCGTTACGCGGCCAGTTTTCCCGACGATTGAAGAAGTCACGGACAAGTTACGCGACATTTGGGCGGCGAAGTGGATAACAAACAACGGTCCCCAGCACACGATGCTTGAACAGGAGCTTAAGACGTTCCTTAAGGTGCCGTACCTGTCGCTGTTTAACAACGGGACGATAGCATTAATGGTCGCGTGTCAAAGCTTGCGGCTAAGCGGGCAAGTCATCACGACGCCTTTTACGTTCGCCGCAACCCCGCATGTATTGAGTTGGAATAACATATCGCCGATATTTTGCGACGTGGACGAAGAGACCATGAACATTGACGCCGATAAGATTGAGTCCATGATAACGCCCAAGACGACGGCGATTTTACCTGTGCATGTCTTCGGGATACCGTGCAACGTGGAAAAGATTCAGGAGGTCGCTGACCGTTACGGCTTACGGGTTGTCTATGACGCGGCGCACACGTTCGGCGTTGAAATTGGCGGGCGGGGGATTGGGACGTTCGGCGATATTTCAATGCTTAGCTTCCACGCCACGAAACTTTATCACACTGTCGAGGGCGGCGCACTTGTCATGCACGACGAACACACTAAGCAACGGATTGACCTGCTGAAGAACTTCGGCATAAAGAACGAGGAAGAAGTTGTTATGCCCGGCATCAATGGCAAGCTTGACGATGTGCGGGCGGCAATTGGACGAATCATGCTAAACTATGTCGAGGGCGAGCGGCTTAAGCGTAAACGACTGCACGAGGTCTACAATGAGGAACTTGCCGAGGTCGAGGGCTTAAAACTTATGCCGACCTGCGCGGCGAACGTTAAGCTGAACTATCAGTATTACGTCGTGCGCATTGAGGAAGAAGTCTTCGGGCGGTCGCGGGATTATGTCTACGGGGCGTTTAAGAACTTCAACGTTTACACGCGCAAATATTTTCATCCGCTTTGCAGTGAGTACACTTGCTATCGTCAGCTGAGTTCGGCAAGCCCTGCTAATCTGCCAGTCGCCAATGTCATTACTAAACAGGTCTTAAGTCTTCCGATGTATGGCGAGCTGACCGAAGACGACGTTAGGAAAATTTGCGCGATACTCAAGAGCTTTAGGAGCTGAGGAAATGTTTGCAAGGATACGGGCGATAAGTTCATACTTGCCCGCGACGATAGAAAACAATTCGGAGCTGGTGGACGCCCGCTTCATAAAAAAACTAGGCGTGCAATGTCGACATATCTGCGACAAGGACGAGGCTGCGGGAGACTTGGCATTCAAAGCCGCCGAGAAACTCTTTGCCGAACACGACATTGACCGCCACGAGACAGATTTTATCTTGCTGTGCACCCAACACCCCGACCACTTAGGACCGCACACGTCAGGGCACCTTCAACACCGCTTAGGCTTAAAGAAGTCCGTCGGCACTATGGACATTGCGTTAGGCTGTTCGGGCTACGTCTATGGGCTTGCGGTCGCTAAGGGATTGATTGAGACTGGGCTTGCGAAAAAGATTCTGTTCATAACCTCAAGCGTCTACACGAAATATATCAACGTCCGCGACAAGGCGACGCGTCCGCTGTTCGGCGACGGGGCGACGGCTACTTGGATTGACGGCGGCGATAAGGAAAGTCTTTGGGCGTTCGTCTTCGGCTCGGACGGCTCGCGCTATGACAAGTTGATTATTCCTGTCGGCGGCAGTCGTCACTTGCCCCGCGACAATCCCGAAGTCTTCGCGACGGACGATAACGGCAACTATCGCTCGAACTACGAAATTTTTATGGACGGCATGGCGATAACTTACTTTACCTTGCGGGAAGTGCCGCCGCTGGTAGACGCCGTATTGAACGCCGCTAAGCTTACTCGTGCCGACTTGGACTATTGCATCTTCCACCAAGCCAACAAGTTCATGATGACTTACCTGCGCGACAAGGCGGGCTTAAACGATGTGCCCTTCCACAACGACATATCCAAGACGGGCAATATCGTTTCGGGGAGCGTGCCGCTTGCCATTGAACAGGTCATTAAAGCTGTCGGTGCAAAGAGTTTAAAGCGTGTCATGCTTGCTGGCTATGGCGTCGGCTTGAGTTGGGCGGGGTGCATTGCCGACTTGTCGGAGGTGATGTGATTGCCTAAGGTCAGTGTGATATTGACGAGTTATAATCATGCGGCGTTCGTGGCGGCTGCGATTGATAGCGTCCTCAAGCAGACGTTCACGGACTTTGAACTATTAATCGTCGACGACGGCTCGCAGGACAACAGCCACGACATTATCAAAGCCTTCGACGACTCGCGCATAAAAACTTTCCTCTACGATGAGAACCGCGGACCTGTCCTTGCCGTGAGTGAGGCGATTGAATCTGCGCGGGGGAAATATATTGCCGTGCATCATTCGGACGACCTGTGGACGCCCGACAAGTTGGAAAAGCAGGTTGCCTTCCTCGACAGCAATGAAGACTTCGCCGCGTGCTTTACGTGGGTTGAGTTCGTCGACGAGCAGGGTAAGACGCATGAGCTTGACGCGGACGATTACTACAAAAATATTTTCGACCAACCGAATCGCACGCGAGCCGAGTGGTTGCATTACTTTTTCTATAACGCGAACTGTCTTTGCCATCCGTCCGTAATGCTCCGCCGCGAATCCGTCAAGAAGTTTCATCTGCTTGACACGCACGGGCTTTGGCAGTTGCCTGATTACCTTATGTGGATTCGTCTTTGCTTCCACGCGGAGATTTTTATTTTGCCCGAACGACTTACGAGGTTTCGTTTGCGGCGCACGCGGCAGGAGAATACTTCGGCGACCACTCGTGATAGGTTAATCCGTGCGGACTTGGAAAACTTCTTCATAGCGCGCGAGTTCGTCGACAGCTTCCCCGACGATAAATTTTTCCTTGAGGTCTTCCCCGAAGCCGCGACCTTTCTGATTGACGGCAAGATTAATCGACGCTTCGCACTGGCTAAGCTTTGCCTTGCTAAGGAAATTCCCGCTTGGCAACTCGTCGGCTTGGAGCTGATAAAAAATCTGCTTAACACTCTCGACGCCGCGCAGATAAAAAACCTCTACGGCTACGACGAAAAGACTTTCCTGCATGATGGCGGCTCCTTCGACGTGTTCAATCTCACGCAAAAGCTCGGCATGCTTCACACGGAACTTTTTATCAACGACGATTACACGTCCACTAAGGTGGCGGAGAAGATTATCAGCGTCGACACGTCCCGCAGGTTTTACGCACGCTTTGACCTCGACGCACAAGACCCGATTAAAGTCCTGCGCTTCGACCCCGACGAGAATTTTATCTCCGTCAAGATAATCCGCACGCTGATTAACGGCGAGCCCTATGAAGTCTCCGATAGCAACGCCAATGAAGTCTTAGACGGCTTCCACAGGTTCTGGACGATTGACCCGCAGTTCTTATTCAACGTCGGCAATCTGATTGGGCACGTGACCTTTGAAGTCTTCGGCGAGCGCGAGGAAGGCTTTTCTGACACCCTAGACAAGAGTATAAAAGCCCTCATCGAACGCAACGAGGAACTTAAGCGACAAAGTTTGAAGTCCCCGCCGAAGCCGCAAGAGCCTCAAGCATCAGTCGCCTTCAAGGAGAAAGCTCTAGCCGCCGTCCGCCTCTTGTATAAAACACTGCCAATCGACGAGCAAAGGAAAGCTCAGCTTAAGGACAAGTTCTACACGACCTTTGCGCCGCTGTTGAAGAACACGCATCGTTATAAAGTTTGGAAGCTGTCGCAGACTTGGCAACTCAAGCCGCCCGTCGTGCACTCATACGGCATTTACAGCGAGACCTTCAGCGGCGAACTACTCACACAGCCCGGACGCATTGCCATTCAAGCGCACATCTTTTATCTTGACTTGCTTGATGACATGGCGGCTTACTGCGCGAACATGCCCTATAAGTTCGACGCTCTGATTTCAATCGTCGAGGCGACGGCTGAAGATAAAATCCGTGACGCCTTCAAGAAGATTCCAAACGCGGAGAAAGTCTTTGTGCGTGTCTTGCCCAATCGTGGTCGTGACGTGGCTCCGTTCCTCGTTGGCTTCGCTGACCTCTTGCCCGCATACGATTTCGCCTTGCACATTCATTCCAAGAAGTCTTTGCACACAGGTAGCGAGCAACAGTCTTGGCGCAATTATCTTTTCGACACGCTGTTGGGTTCGCCCGAACACATCAGGCAAATCTTTAAGGCTTTCGTCGATGACAAGTCGGTTGGTGTTATCTATCCTCGTCCCGCCGACAATGTCTTCTACGCGAGCTTTACTTGGCTTTCCAATCGCGACGCCGGACAAAAGCTTCTAAGCCGCGCAGACATTCCTCCGAACAAAACGGATTACTTCGACTTCCCGGCGGGCACGATGTTTTGGGCAAGGACGAAGGCTCTTAGAAACTTCTTTACCATTGGGCTGACGCTTGAGGACTTCCCAGCCGAGCAAGCTCAAAACGACGGGACGATTGCTCACGCCTTTGAACGTTCGATATTGCTTGCGGCTAAGGCTCAGGGCATGAACTGCTACGAACTCGACCCGAAGACCTTTACGTACTCAATCAACTGCGGCAGTAAAAACCTTTGGCAATATTACGGACGCGACGAAGAAGAGTTCAAAGAACGAATCATCCCCTGCAACGAAATCATTTCCTTTGACTTGTTCGATACGCTTTTAATGCGCGGCGTCGCCAAGGATTATCACGTCCGCGAGCTTGTCGGGCTTAAGGTTGAGGCGTTGCTCGGTCGCAAGGTCGACTTCCCTACGCTAAGAGCCAAAGTAGAAATAGGCGACGATATAACCCTTGACGAGGTGTATAAACGTTTCTCCGAGCTTAGCGGGCTTGACGAGGCGACTTGCAAAAGAATTCGTGAGCTAGAAGTCTCAACGGAAGTTTCATTGGCTCTGCCGCGTGCGAGGGTCGTCGATTGGCTTAAGGGGGCAGTCAAAGCGGGCAAGGAGGTTTGGATTATCTGCGACACTTGTTTGCAGACGCCAGACGTTGAACGCTTGTTAAGTAAGTGCGGCGTCGAAGGCTACGATAAACTTCTGCTGTCGTGTGAAACGGGCTTGCGCAAGGACACGGCGACGCTTTGGAATCAGCTTAAGGAGCGGGCGGACGAGTTCACACACATTGGCGACGACGAGGTCAGCGACATTCAGTTGCCCTCCGAACGCGGCTTAGGAACTTATCACACGATGAGCGCGTTGAATTTGTTCTCGCAGGTGCCGTTCGGGAGAAATCTTCTTGAGCGGCTTGATTATGAGTTGTCGCTTTATGCAGGGATATGTTTGGGCGTGGCGTTGGCAAAGAAGTTTCACGACCCGTTTAGGCTGAGCAATCGATTGACGGAAGAGAGCGGGCGGCTTATCTTGCACACGTGGCGGGAGGTCGGCTATTGGTTCTGCGGCGTGCCGAGCTTGAATCATTCGGGCGAGCTTGAACCTTATCTTGAAGAGCTGACGATGAAACTTCCAATGCGTTGCGACTTACGAGAGCTTCGAGCGGGAGCAGAGGAGTTCTGCCGCGACGTTAAAGAAATGTTTGGCGATGTCCTTGCGCGTGTACCGGTTGATGAAGCCTTCGTCGAGGCGTGGATTGCGTCATTCATAAGCGACGATAAGATTGTCAGTGTCAAATAAAAAATCCCTCCGCGTTGGAGGGAAATTTTTTTTACTGAGCGGCGAAGTCCAAGACGCGTTGAGGCATCTCGTCTTTGTCGCAAACGTCGTTATGCAAGACCTGCGCGGCGTTGAGTACGGCAAGATTCTTTGGAACTTTGAAACTGGTCTTTTTGTTGAGGAGGTTGATTTGCGCGAAGTCGTCAAGCCCGTCAATCGGTAGCTCTAAAGCTTCCAATACCGAGCTCGTGAACTTATACGGGCTGGCAGTCGAGGCACTGAGGGCGGGCGTTAAGTCTTTGGTCTTGCCGCGGTACTTGCTTAGGGCGGCGATAGAAACTGCGCTGTGCGTGTCGAGCAAATACCTAAACGAACCGTAAACGCGCTTGATAAAAAGTTTCGTCTCGTCCTCGCTGACGTATTCGGCGTGGAAGATTTTATCGAGCCGCGTCTTTAAGTCTTTGTCGATGACGTAGCGACCATTAGCGTTAAGCTCCGCCATGTATTGGCTGACCTGTCTGAAGTCGCCGCCCGTCTCGTGATAAAGTAGGCGTTCGAGGTTGCTTGAGATGAGAATATCCATCGACGGCGTTATTGTCTTGAAGAACTTCCTATTGCGGTTGTAAACGCCAGTAGCGAAAAATTCCGTGAGGACGTTGTTTATGTTCGAGGCGCAGATTAACTTCTTGACGGGCAACCCCATACGCAAGGCGTAG